>JAYZEO010000001.1:0-10653 GCA_036337215.1 Myxococcota bacterium
AATCGACTCCAAAAGCGGCGTCGGCCGCTTTCTGGAACGGCGCGGCGGAGGCCTACACCACATCTGCTTCGAAACCGACGACGTCGCAGCCGAACTCGAGGGCGCGCGCAAGCGCGGTCTCAGCCTGATCGACGAAGCGCCGCGCGCGGGGCTGGCGGGCCAGATCTGCTTCCTGCACCCGCGCTCCTGTGCGGGCGTGCTGGTGGAGTACGCCGAGCCGTGAGCGAGCACGAGAACGGACTGCGCCTGGACGAGGTCCGCATCGCGGTCGACTCGGTCCCGGATGCGGCCCTGACCTTCGATCGCAACCTGGAGCTTCCGGGGCGACCCGAAGCCGGCGTCGTCCGGATTCCGATCGGGGCCTCCGAGATCGTGCTCGAGTCCGCCAGCGAGGGCGAGCGGGCCGGGATGACGGGCTTGGTCCTGGGCACACCCGATCTGGACGCACTGACGACGCGACTCGAGGCCGCGGGCGTGCCCTTCGAGCGCACTGCCGATGCAGGCCTCCGGATCGCAGGCAGCGTCGCGAACGGCGCACCCCTCGAGATTCGGGCCACACAGAAGACTTGATCGAGAAGCTGCTCGCGTCGCTCGAGGCCCTGGCGGACCGCGAGGCGATGGTGGGTCTCGACACGCAAGGCGAGCCGCTCTGGCGGCGCTCGGGACGCGATACGCTGCGCGAGATCGGAGGCTGGCAGCAGCAACTCCGGGCACGCGGCGTCGGAGCGGGTGACCGGGTCGCGATCGACCTGCCCCGCGGGCCCGACTTGCTGCCTGCCCAGGCTGCGGTGCTGGCCTCCGGGGCGACGGTGGTACCCGTCAACACGGCGCTCACGACCAGCGAACGCCGAAAGCTGCTGGAGCGCGCCGACCTGAAGCTGGCTCTCGATCGCGAGGATGGACCGGGCGGGGGAGCCGCGCCGGTCATCACAGCGCCCCCGCCCGGGACCCCGGCGCTGCTGATCTTCACCAGCGGGACGACCGGACAACCCAAGGCGGTACCGCTCACGCTCGCCAATCTCGAGGCCAACCTCGACGCCCTCGCCGAAACCTGGGGACTCTCGCCGGCGGATCGCCTGCTCCACGTGCTGCCTGCGCATCACGTGCACGGGCTATGTCTGGCGCTCTACGGCTGCGCACGGGCCGGTCTCTCGATCGTGCTGGCGCCGCGCTTCGAGTCCGACACCGCGCTCCGCTGCCTGGAACGCTACGCGATCACGGTCTTCATGGGCGTACCGACGATGTATCACCGGCTGCTGACCTCGCCGGCCGAAGCTGATCTGTCGGAGATGCGCGTGTTCATCTCTGGCTCTGCCCCGCTCTCGGTCGCGGATTTCAAGGGCTTCGAGACGCGGTTCGGATACCGGCCGTTGGAGCGTTACGGACTCAGCGAAACGCTGATCGTGAGTTCCAACCCGCTCGAGGGAGAGCGCCGGCCCGGTAGTGTCGGACTGCCCCTGCCAGACACCGAACTCCGGCTGGCCGAGGATGCCGAGATTCTGGTCCGCGGACCCGCGGTCATGGAGGGCTACTGGCGAGCACCCGAAGCCCTCGAGTCGCCGTTCGTGGACGGGTTCTTCCGCACCGGCGACCTCGGCCGGATCGGGGCCGACGGCTACCTCGAGATCTACGGCCGCAAGAAGGAATTGATCCTGGTTGGCGGCTCGAATGTGCTGCCGGGCGAGGTAGAACACGCCCTCGCCGGGGAGCGGGAAGTGGACGAGTTGGCAGTCGCCGGCGTCGCGGACTCGGATCTCGGCGAGCGCGTGGTGGCGTTCGTGGTCGCGGACCGAAACGCCGAGACTTCGGGCGTCGAGGCCCGGCTGCGCGTGCGCGCGGAAGCCGAACTCGCGGCCTACAAGCGACCGCGCGAGTACCGCTTCCTGGACGAACTCCCTCGCAACGCCATGGGCAAGCTCGACCGGCGCGCCCTGGCCGGGAAATGAAGCGCCGCGAGGCTCAGCCGAGCAGAGTGCGCAGACGGGCCAGGTCCGCCTCCGTGTTCGCGGTGAGGAGCCCCATCACGCCCGGCTCGTAGCGCTCTGGAAAGCTCCCATCGAGGGCCTCGATCCGGCCCCCGGCTTCGAGCAGCGGCAGGGCCGCCACCCAGGCCCGCCGCGACAACCCATCCGAAGTCGCAGCGAGTCGCAATCCACCGAGCGTCTCATCGAGAAGCGGCGCGACTCCGATTGCGCCTCCGGCAGCGACCCGCGGCTGCAGGCCCTGCACCGCGAACGCACTTCGAACCGGATCCGGGAGACCGTAGGAAACCAGCACTCGCGCACCCGGCGGGCTCGCCCGCAACGGCTCGAACGCTCCCCCCGCGGACGCGATCTCGGCGCCCTTGCCGCGGACCGCCCGGAGCAAGAGCCGCGACTTGGGCAACCCCACCAGGGCGGCCTCGACGAGGCCCCGTCGTTCGAGCCCGACCAGAATGGCGTAGGGACCATCTCCGCGCAGGAAGCGGAGCGTTCCGTCGATCGGATCGATCAACACCACGTACGCGGCCTCGGGATCGCCGCCGTTGGCAAACTCCTCGACGCTGGGGGTGTCCTCCTCGACGTAGAGGCCGACGTCCGGAAAGGCCTCGCGTAGGGCCACCAGCAGGATTTCCTGCGACACGCAGTCGGCATCGGTCAGAGCCGCCTTCTCCGGCCGCAACTCTGTGAGCTTGGGCCGGTTGCGCACGCGGCCCTCGAGCCAGCGCACCGCAGCGGTCGCCTGCCAGATCGGGAGCGTCAGACGTTCGACGAACGTCGACGGCGTGAGTTCTCTGGAGGAGGGCACGGCCATGGCGCGGCGGGAGAGTAGCCGATGTTCGCTGGCCCGAAAGCGGGAGCGCTCCGGGCACAGGTGACGCGGATCGCCGCTTCGTCTTAGGATGCGGGCGACGAGAGGAGCGAAACCAGATGGAGTTCAACCTCGCCGAAATCCACGAGGCCATTGCGGCCGCGATCCCGGAACGGACCTCGATCGTGTATCGCGAGCGTGCCCTGAGCTGGGCCGAGGTCACCGACCGGACCCGGCGCCTCGCAAACTACCTCCGGAGCCGGGGACTCGGGCTCACCAGCACGCGCCGAGACCTCTCGAGTTGGGAGTCCGGGCAGGATCACGTCGCGCTCTACCTCTACAACTGCAACGAGTACCTGGAGGGCATGCTCGGCGCCTTCAAGTCGCGGACCGCTCCCTTCAACGTCAACTACCGTTACGTTGAAGAGGAGTTGATCTACCTACTGCGCGATGCGCGTGCCCGGGCGATCGTGTACCACGCGAGCTTCGCGCCCACGCTCGAGAAAATCCGGCCGGAACTTCCGGATCTCGAGGTGCTGCTTCAGGTAGCGGACGCATCGGGCGAGGCCCTGCTTCCGGGAGCCACGGACTACGAGCAGGCACTGGCTTCCGCATCGCCCGAACGACCCGACCTCGAGTGGTCGCCCGACGACCTCTACATCCTGTACACGGGTGGTACCACCGGGATGCCCAAGGGCGTGCTCTGGCGCCAGGCCGACATCTTCATCGCCGCGCTCGGTGGCCGCGCCCCCGATGGGAGCGAACCGGCCTCGCTCGACGCGATCGTGGAGCGCGCCATGAAGAGTACTGCCAGCATCATGCCGACACCGCCGCTGATGCACGGGGCCGCGCACTGGGCCGCGTTCAACGCGTTCCACGGCGGCCAGAAGATCGTGATGCAAAGCCAGAACGACCGCCTCGACACACACGACGTCCTCTCTACGCTCGAGGCCCACAAGGTACTCGCGGTCCTGATCGTGGGCGACGCGTTCGCGCGTCCGCTGCTCGACCAACTCAGAAAGCAGAGTTACGACCTCGGAGCCACCCGCGTGCTCGTGACGGGCGGCGCCGCGCTCAACGCCTCGCTCAAGGAGGAGTTCCTGGAACTGCTTCCGCATCTCACCATCATCGACTCGGTGGGATCGAGCGAGACCGGCTCGCAGGGCCAGAACGTGAGCACGCGCGAGACCGGCGCATCGACCGGGACCTTCTCGCCGAGTCCCTTCAGTTGTGTGCTGAGCGCGGACCTCGACCGCGTCCTCGAACCCGACCACGAAGGCCTCGGCTGGTTCGCTCAGCGCGGGCGCGTTCCGCTCGGCTACCTCCGGGACGAGGCCAAGACGGCCCGCACCTTCCCCGAGGTCGACGGCGTGCGCTACTCGGTTACGGGCGACCGCGCACGCCTGAGAGAGGACGGCATCGTCGAACTCCTGGGCCGCGACTCCGTGACCATCAACTCCGGCGGTGAGAAAATCTTTGCCGAAGAGGTCGAACACGCGCTCAAGCAGCACGCGGGCGTCTACGATGCGGTGGTCTGTGGGCGCCCGAGCGAGCGCTGGGGACAAGAGGTGGTCGCGGTGGTGCGGTTACGCGAGGGGGTCGAGGCATCCGACGCCGATCTGCTCGCGGAGTGCGGACGTCACATCGCCCGCTACAAGTTTCCGAAGGCCTTCATCTACGTCGACGAGATCGTGCGCAGCCCGAGCGGAAAGGCCGACTACCGCTGGGCTGCCGAAATGGCGGCCGGCTGATGCCTCACCCGCTCAGGGGCACCACCGCCATCTGCGGCCTCGGGCTTACCGAGATGGGGCCGGTCTACGGTCGCAGCGCGACCGACCTCGCGACCGAGGCGATCATGCTGGCGCTCGAGGACGCGGGGATGCAGAAGCAGGAACTCGACGGCCTGCTGATCAATTCCGGGGTCGGCGGCGGCCTCGATCTGTCTCTGGCATCTGCGGCCGGCCTCGGGGAACTCGGGCTGCTCAACCACATGAACTCTTGGGGCTCGACCGCGGGCGTAATGGTCGAGTTCGCGGCCATGGCCGTGCATCACGGAATCGCGAACACGGTGGCCTGCGTCTTCGCGGACGCTCCGCTCAAGCAAGGGAAGTCGAGCGGCAGCGTGTATGGCAGCCCGCGCTCGCGGCGTGCCGGGATGTCGACGCTGAATGGCGCATACGGGAACTTCGGCCCGATTCCGTGGTACGCGATGGCGGCCCAGCGGCACATGGACCTGTTTGGAACGACGCAGGACCAACTGGGCGCGATCGCGGTCTCGACCCGAAACTGGGCGCGCAGATCGCCGCACGCAACGCTTCGCAAGGAACTCGACCTCGAGGGCTATCACGCCTCACGATGGATCATGGAACCCTTCCACGTGCTGGACTGCTGCCTGGTTTCGAACGGAGGCGTGGCCGTAATCGTGACGCGCGCCGACCGGGCCCGGAACCTGGCGCAACCCCCGGCCTACATCCACGGCATGGGACAGGCGCACAACATCGATCCGGCGGGCCTGACCGACAGCGCGGTCCACACGCCCGCGAAGCGTGGCGGCGAGACGGCATACCGCATGGCGGGAGCCACGCCACGGGACGTCACCTGCGCCGAACTCTACGACTGCTACAGCTACACCGTGCTGGCATCTCTGGAGGACTACGGCTTCTGCGAGAAGGGCGAAGGCGGTCCCTTTGTTGCCGATGGCAAGATCGAGCCGGGGGGCGAGCTCCCGACCAACACCGGCGGCGGTCAGCTCTCGGGTTACTACATGTGGGGCATGACGCCGATTTCCGAGGCGGTGATCCAGGTCCGGGGCCAGGGTGGAGAGCGGCAGGCACCAAACGACCTGGTCCTGGTTTCCGGAAATGGCGGGCTCTTCAGTCACAACGCGACGCTGCTGCTCTCGCCGCATGCGGCCTGAACCGAAAGACTCGCGCGTGTCACCGCTGAGTGAGCTTCTCCCGGTTCCCGACCTGGCATCCCAGCCCTTCTTCGACGCGGCGCTGGAAGGCCGGCTCATGCTCCAGCGCTGTACGGGCTGTGCGCAGGCGTGGTTTCCGTTCCGCTCGCGCTGCGCCGTCTGCAACGGTCCCGGCCTCGAGTGGGAAGTCGCCAGCGGCAAGGGTCGCATCTACATGCACGGCAGGATGCACCAGGTCTTTCACCCGGAACTCGCCGATGCCGTGCCCTACCGGCTCGCGATCGTCGAACTGGAAGAGGGGGTACGGGTGCTGACTCAACTCGTAGGCGCCGAGCCGGAGCGCGTGCGCACGGGCGCACCCGTCGAGGTGATCTTCGAGCGACTCAGCGACGAGGTCGCGATCCCGAAGTTCCGGCTCCGCTAGGCGTGCGGACCGGCCGGTTCGGGCGCCGGCTTACTCTTCGGGGACCAATTCGAGCGCGGCCGAGTTCAGGCAGTAGCGCTGGTGCGTGGGGGGCGGCCCGTCCTCGAACACGTGTCCCAGATGCGCGTCGCAGCCCGCGCACATGACCTCGGTTCGCACCATCCCCATGCTGGAATCCGTCTCGGTTCGCACGCGGTCCTGGCTGAGCGGCTCCCAAAAGCTCGGCCAGCCGGTGCCGGAGTCGTACTTCGTCTCGGAACTGAACAGTTCCACCCCGCAACAGACACAACGGTAACGCCCCGGGTCCTTGGTGTTCCAGTAGCAACCGCTGAAGGCGGGTTCGGTGCCCTTCTGGCGCGCCACCTGGAACTGCTCGGGGCTGAGTTGCTCCCTCCACTCCCGCTCGCTCTTCTCGACCTTCTTCATCCCGACTCCTCCTCGCCCCTAAGGATACCGCGGGTTTCCGCGAGCACCGCGTCGAAACGTTCTTCGAGCGCCCGGCTCGTTCCCCGCAGCCCGGCTACGACGCTTTCGGACCAGTTCAAATATTCGCTCCGACGCGAGAGTGACCAATTCCGCGGTGGCTCGAGCCCGACATCTCGCACGTTCGCGATCTTGTCGGCGAGTTTGATCAGCCTGGCCCGCGGGCTCTTGCGCGCCGCGGTCTCGATCTGCAGGCGCTTCCGCTCGGTCTTATCGAGGCGCTTGTCGTCGCTCAACTCCGCGACCAGGTCGCGCACTTGCGGCCCGAAACGGCGGTCGAGGTCCGACAGCGTCGCTTCGGTATCCTCTACCGTGTCGTGCAGAATTGCGGCCGTGATCACGGTCAGGTCCCGGACCCCGCCAATCTCCCATAACACCTCGGCCACCTCGACCGGGTGTTCGATGTAGGGCTGGTTCCGAGACCCCTTCCGCGTCTGGCCCCGATGCAGTTCGGTCGCGTAGGCAACGGCCCGAAACAACAAGGAGAGCCCCCCGGCTCCGAATTCGGATTGGCGAGCGTCCACTCCGGTCACAGGGCGCCGCCAGAAAACTCTTTCGAGAAGTACGCCTCGACCGACTGGCTCCGATCCTGAAGCGCGCGTGTCACCGGACTGCGCCGGTAGCCGCGGCGTTCGTAGAGCCGGTGCGCATTCTCGAAACGGGTATCGCTCCAGAGTTCCACCCGCTTCTGGCCGAGCGACTCGAGTTTCGCCTCTGCGAGTTCCATGAGCCGGCTTCCGAGCCCCCTGCGCCGCAACGGGCGAGCCACGTAGAGCTTCTTCAGTTCCAGCGTCTCCGCATCGCTTCCCGGCCGGACGCCGACGCTCGCCACGATGGACCCCGCCCGCTCCGCAACCCAGAAACGCCCGTTGCGGGCGCGGTAACGGGTATCGATCGCGAGCAACTCCGGCTCCTCGCCCTCCACGTCCAGCACACAGCCCGGGTACTCCGAAAATACGGTCTCGATCAGGGAGATCAGGCCCTCCGCGTCTCGGTCGCGCGCAGCGCGAATGCGAAGCTCGTCCATGGCCGGAATCATAGGCGACCTGCGGCCGGCCGTCGCCCGGCCGCATCACTTCGCCGGCCGCTTGCCTCTCGGTGCTCGGATCTGCTTAGAAAACTCGGCTGCGCTTCGTGCCGGCGATTCGCAGACGCGGTCCTCACACACGTAGGCAGTCGGCTTCCCATCAAGCGCGCGCTTATGCTCGAGCAGTGGCACCCGGTCGCGGAGTTCCGGGAGCTCGGGCTCCGTGGTGACGACCACGATGCGATTGGGAAGAAACACCCGTGCGAGTTCCGCCAGGAAAGGGTCGGCCTGGCTCCGAGTTTCAGGCGTGACGATCAGAATCTCCTTGGGAGTGGCAGTCAGGTAATCGAGCGCGTCGAGCTTGCGGCCGAGCGCGGTCGGGCGCGTCGCCAGCACTTTAGAAAACGCCCGCAGCGTCATCTCGGCGCGCTCGCGGTACTCTTCCTGTGAGGTCAGCGAGTGGAGCCGGAGCAAATTCAAAACTGCCACCGAGTTCCCGGAAGGCACCGCGCCGTCGTTTCCGGGCTTCTGTCGCACCAGCAGCCGCTCCCCGTCCGAGGGCGTCATGTAGTAGCCGCCGTCCTCGTCGTCGAAGAAGCGCCGGTCCAGCTCGGCCTGCAGCCCGAGCGCCCGGTCGAGCCAGAATGGGTCCCCGCGCACCTCGAACAGATCGAGCAGGGCCGCGATCAGGAAGGCGTAATCATCCAGTACGCCGACCCCGTGCGCGCGCCCGTCCTTCAGATAGCGCGCGAGCCCAGCTTCCGAACTCGCGCGCTCGAGCAGAACCCGTGCCGCGCGGGCACCCCGCTCGATCCAGTCCGACTCCCGCAGAGCAAAGCCCGCACGCAGGTAGGCCTGGATCATCAGGGCGTTCCAGCCGAGGAGTTGCTTATCGTCCCGAAGCGGCGGAACGCGTCGGGCCCGAGTCTCCCGGAGGCGAATCCGAATCTGCTCGAGTTCGGCCTCGACCCGGGCCGGCGGCCGCTCGAACTCGGCGGCGAGTTCGGCGACGCTCCGGTCGCGCCGTAATACGGTGGTGTGATGTTCGAAGTTGCCCTGCGCCTTCACACCGTAAGCGGCCAGCGCGAGCGGGGCCAACTCCGGGCCTACGGCCTGCTTGACCTGCGCAGGGTTCCAGACGAAAAACGTGCCCTCCTCTCCCTCACTGTCGGCATCGGTGGCGGAGTAGAAGGTGCCGAGCGGCGACGTCATCTCGCGCGAAACGTACGCCAGTACGTCGCGCGCAACTTCGGCGTACACCGGGTCGCCGGTCAGCTGGTAGGCCTCGACAAACGCGGTCACAAGCTGAGCATTGTCGTAGAGCATCTTTTCGAAGTGGGGAACGGTCCAGGTCGGCTCGGTCGTATAGCGGTGGAAACCACCGCCGACGTGATCGTAGATCCCGCCGCGTCGCATCGCGTCGAGCGTGACCCGCGCCATCCGTAGCGGTGCGGCATCGCCGCTGCGGAGATGCGCGCGCAGCAGGAAGGGAAGCGGAAGGCTGGAGGGAAACTTCATCCGCTGTCGCAGGCCGCCGTTTTCGGCGTCGAAGCTTCTGCTGTACGCCGCGAGCGCGCGGTCCAGCTCCGGGGTCCCGGGCATCTCGAGCCCGGCCCGGTGTACAGAGCTGGCCTGGATGCGGCGCGTGAGATCCAGACCCGCGGCGGAGATCCGCTCGGGCTCCTCGTCGTGGAGCGTGCGCAGTTGCTTGAGTAGTGTGAGAAACCCAGGACGCCGGGAACGGGGACTGTCACGAGGTGGAAAATAGGTGCCTCCGTAGAACGGCCGCCGATCGGGTGTGAGCCACACCGTCATCGGCCAACCGCCACTGCCCGCGATCAGCTGGACCGAGCTCATGTAGACGTCGTCGACGTCCGGACGCTCCTGGCGGTCGACCTTGATGGCGTTGTAGTTCTGGTTCAGGTAGCGCGCGATCTCGAGATCCTCGAACGACTCCTCCTCCATCACGTGGCACCAGTGGCAGGTCGAATAACCGACGCTGAGCAGCACCGGACGCCCGAGTCGACGGGCCGTCTCGAACGCCTCGTCACCCCACGGATACCAATTCACGGGGTTGTGCGCGTGCTGGAGGAGATACGGACTCTCCTCGAGAACCAGCCGGTTGGTAAATTGCGCCGCGCCGCGGTCGTCTAGGTGCCGGGTTCGGGGCACGTAGTCCAGGCCGAAACGATCCGCGGCCGTCGAGATCTGGGCGGCTAGTTCCTCCGAGAACACCGAGGCACCAGGCGGAGGTCCGGCGTGCACGGCGCCCGCAAAGAGCAGCGCCAGGACCACCGGAGCTGCCCCGCGCGCACACCTGACCCAGATCGCGCGGTGATTCTGGAGCTTGCCCCCGCACAGGCAGCCGGCCGCAAGCTTCAATCGGGAACTCCGGCGAGTCGAGTGGTCACGACGACGGTACTTCGGGTCAAGCGGGCGCGGCGGCGAAAGCGCGCGAAGCTCGCTTCTTGTGCCGAACCCGCGGGGCGCCGCGATCGTTCCCAGACAGCCAGGCTCGGATAGCGCGTAATGAGCAAGACCCTCGCGTCGGGCGCTTCCGTGTCGAGACTCCGGAACAGCCCCTGCACCTCCACCCCGAACGTCTTCTCGAACTCGGGCCATGCAGCCTGAGAGAGTTCTAGAAACTCGGGCCAGTCCTCGTCCGCGATCTCGAACCAGCGGTGGGCATACACCCCGGGTTCTGTGCGCGGCGACGCCTCAGTCGGACGTACCGTAGCCGCGACGCGTTCTGACGAGACGGTACGTACCCCCGAAACTCCGTCGATTGCCAGACTCGCGCCGCGCGCAAGCGCCCGGGCGTCGGGCCAGGCGGTCAGGAGCAACCCCTGATGGGCCGGAAGTCCGATCTGGGCCACGAACAGCCCAAACAGAGAACCTCCCCGCGCCGCAACCGCGTTCGCGCCGGGACCGGTAATCGCGGGGACCACCCGGGGCCAGGAGCCGGCCTGAGCCTCGATCAGACGAGATTCGTAGAAGTCCTTCACGCACGCA
>JAYZEO010000002.1:0-20262 GCA_036337215.1 Myxococcota bacterium
GTTGTGAGACCTTGAGTTCTCTCTCGATCTGGGCGCCGGCCGGGCTGACGCCCGAGCGGGTGCTCGAGCGGGTCCGACTCCGTGTCGAGGACGGCAAGATCGCCGGGCTCGAAGAGGGGTGCGCTCCCGGCCCCGGAGATCGCGTCTTCGAGAATGCGAAGTTGCTGCCCGGACTCGTCGACCTGCAGGTGAATGGCGGCGCCGGTGCCGCCTACGCGGATGCCGATCCGGCAGAACGCGAACGCGCGACCCACTTTCACCTCGCGCACGGGACCACCAGCCTGCTCGCGACGCTGGTGTCGGCTCCGCTCGAGGACCTGTGCGCGGGAGCCGAGCGCCTGGCCCCCGAAGTCGACCCGCACGGGCCGCTGCTCGGCATTCACCTGGAGGGGCCGTTCCTGGCCGAGGCGAAGGCGGGCGCGCACGCAGAGCGCGTGCTCTGCGACCCGACGCCGGCTCGGGTGAGCCGATTGCTGAAGGCGGCGGGCCCGGCGCTGCGCATGCTGACGCTCGCACCCGAGCGACCGGGTGCGCTCGAGGCGACCGAGCAACTGGTGCGAGCGGGCGTGGTGGTGGCGGCCGGGCACTCCGTGGCCAGCCTCTTGGAACTCCGGCGCGCGGTCGATCGCGGACTCTCTTTCGTCACGCACCTGGGAAACGCCTCGGACTGGCCCTCTCGACCGGTCGACCCGGAGCGCGGCTTTCGAACCAGCGAACCTGGCCTGGTGGGCGGGTTCATGGTCGAGTCGAGGCTGCGCGGCAGCCTGATCCTGGACGGCTTCCACCTGCACCCGGAGCTCGCCCAGGCGCTGGTAGCGCTTCGGGGCGTCGAGCAGGTGGCCCTGGTGAGCGACGCGACCCCGGCCGCCGGGCAGCCCCCGGGCCGCTACCGGATCGGGGGCCTGGAAGCCGAGGTCCACGCCGAGGGCTACGCCACCAGTGGCCGGGGACTCGCGGGCAGCGTCATCCCACTGATGGACGCGGTCCGCACCGCGCTGAAGGAAACTTCGCTCACGCTAGGCCAGGCGCTCCGGATGGCGACGCTCACCCCGGCCGAAGTGATCGGGGTCGACACGCACAAGGGCCGGCTCGAGCCCGGGTACGACGCCGATCTGCTGTTGGTCGGACCCGCGCTGGAAGTGCTCGAGGTCTACCGCGCGGGCACGCGCGTGCCGCAACCCTGAGGCGCTGGGCCGGGTGGAGCCGCGCCGCTTCGCGGGCGTGCGGATTGGCTGGCGGGCTAGGATTCGAACCTAGATTAACGGGGCCAGAACCCGTCGTCCTACCATTGAACGACCCGCCAGCGGAGACCGGAGTATAAGCGCGGTGGTTCCGGGATCAATCCCGCCGGTCCGTCGTGGTCACGCCTGTGCGTCGATGTATGCGACTGCGGCGTCCATGCGCGCGAGGGTCCGTACGCTTCCGAGAACGCAGAGCGTCTCGAAGATTCCGGGACTCGCAGAACTGCCCGTGATCGCGACACGCAGGGGTTGCGCGAGCTTGCCGAGTGGCAGCTTCTGGCGCGCGAGCACCTCGTTTACCGCGCCCTCCAGCCCCGCGTCCGTCCAGTCCGAAAGCTTCGCCAGCGTCGAGCGCAGCTCCGCGAGCGCCTCCCGGATCGCGGGCCTGAGGTGTTTGCGTGCCGCCTTGGGCTCGAACTCGATCGGGTCCCGAAGGTAGAAGCGCGCACGCTGGGCCATTTCCTCGAAGGTCCGGCTGCGCTCCCGCAACAACTCGAGGAGTCGCAGCAACGCGGCGTCGAACTCCACCGGACCGCCGGCTTCGCGCTCCAGGAACGGGCGCGCGTAGCGCTGGAGCGTTTCCGGGGGCAGCGTCTTGATGTAGTGCTGGCTCAGCCAGAGAAGTTTGCCCTCGTCGATGCCGGCGGGACTCCGGCCGACGCCCTCGAGCGTGAAGCGCTGCACCAGTTCCGGGGCGTCGAAGACCTCGAGATCACCGGATCCCCAGCCGAGCCGGGCGATGAAGTTGCGTACGGCTTCGGGCGGGAACCCGCGTTCCCGGTAGCTCTCTACCGAGACCGAAGCCTCGCGCTTCGAGAGCTTGCGGCCGTTCGCGTCGACGAGGAGCGGCACGTGCGCGAACTGGGGCGGCTCCAGGCCGAGCGCCCGGTACAGCAGCAGTTGGCGCGAGGTGCTGGTGATGTGCTCGCGGCCCCGGATCACGTGGCTGATCTCCATCTCGTGATCGTCGACCACGACCGCCAGGTGGTACACAGGCATTCCGTCGCTCCGGGCCAGCACGAAGTCGTCGAGGTCGTCGACTTCCTGACCGCTCGGACCCGCGATCAGGTCCAGCCAGCGCGCCTGGCCGTCTTCGGGGATGCGGAACCTCACGCAGTAGGGGCGCGGCTCGTCGGCAGCGATCGAGCGCGTGCGACAGCTTCCGTCGTAGGCCGGGTTTCGCCCCTCGGCTCGCGCGCGCTCGCGCATCGCCTCCACCTCTTCGGGGGTACACACGCACCGGTAGGCGTGGCCGCTGGCCAGCAGCTTGTCGATGGCGGAGCGGTAGTGCTCGAGACGCTCGCTCTGGCGCGGGATCGGGTCGGGTCCGGGTGCCGGGTCGAAGGACAGGCCCAGCCAGTCCAGGGCCTCGAGCATCGACTCCTCGGAGGCGCGGCTCGATCGTGCGCGGTCCGTGTCCTCGAAGCGCAGCACGAAGCGCCCCTGGTGGTGGCGGGCGAAGGCCCAGTTGAACAGCGCGGTGCGCGCCCCCCCGATGTGGAGGTCCCCGGTCGGGCTCGGCGGGAAGCGGGTGACGATGCCCATCGCCCACACTCTAGTTTGCCCCCCTCCGGGTGCCAGCTTGACATCGAATCGGGCCCGGTCTATTGACAGTTCGCTCGCCCGGCAGGCTCGGGAGCGACTCCGCTCCAGCGGGCGCCAGGTGCTGCGGGTTGGACCTGATGGGTGCCCTCTCGATCTGTGTCGAAAACCTGACCGAAACGCCCACGCGTTTTCTACTTGTAGGCGATCACGACTGGTGGGCGCGTTGCCGCGAGATTCTGAAGGAGCCGGAGTCGATGATCGATGACCCGTTTCGGCTCGCGATCGAGGGGCACCGGATCGGGGCGAGGCTGATGTTCAGGGGATCGCTCGCGGGCAGCGCGAGGGTCGCCTGCGGGCGCTGCCTCGAGAGCTACCCGCAGCCGTTCGACGAGCCCTTGCAGCTCCTGCTCGAACCCGCACTCGCGGGCGAGAAGCTGCCCGAGGGCGGGATCGAACTCGATCCGGAGGATGCGGCGCTCGGGCGCTACCAGGGAGACGAGATCGACCTGGACGCGGCGGTCCTGGAGTTGCTCGCGCTGGCGTGGCCCATGCAGCCGCTATGTTCTGAGACGTGCCAGGGGCTCTGCCCCGGGTGCGGGACGAACCTCAACCAGCGCTCGTGCGAGTGCGAAGCCGGGACGGCGAGGAGGCCGTTCTCGGGGCTTCGTGAGCTGATCGAGCGATCCCACCCTGGCCGGGACGAGGCCGGGGGACGAAGGCGAAGGCAATGAACGAACCGAAGAAACGCAAGTCCAAGGCCCGGAGCCGGATGGGGCGCTCGCACCATGCGCTGAAGGCGGCCAATTCCTCGCCCTGTCCACAGTGCGGGGGGGCGCGGCTCTCGCACCGTGCCTGCCCGGAATGTGGGCACTACCGCGGTCGGCAGGTCTTCGAAGTGGTCAAGGAGTCCGAGGTCTAGGTCGGCCGGGACGCCCCCGCCCCGCCCGCGCAAGCCATGCTCGCGATCGTGTTCCCAGGACAGGGCTCGCAGACACTCGGAATGGCGTGCGACTTCGCGGCGCAATTCCCGGAGTCTCGGGCTGTGCTCGAGGAGGCGGACGAGGCCTTCGGCGGCCCGCTCCGCGAGTGGATCGAGCACGGACCGGAGGAGCGACTGCGCCGCACCGAGGTCACGCAGCCGGCGATCCTGGCCGCCTCGATTGCCGTGTATCGGGCGATCGCGCCGCGGCTCGAGGTTCCCGCCGCCTTCCTGGCCGGGCACAGTCTCGGCGAGTACACGGCCCAGGTCGCGGGCGGAGGCCTGGAGCTGGCAGAGGCCGTGCGGCTGGTCCGCCGCCGCGGCGCCCTGATGCAGGAAGCGGTGCCCGAAGGCGAGGGCGCGATGGCGGCCGTGCTCGGGCTTTCGGCGGACGACGTGGACGGCATTTGCGCGGCGACGGAGGGCGTCGTCGCGCCCGCCAACCTCAACGCACCGGCCCAGACCGTGATCGCGGGGGCGCGGGCTGCCGTCGAAGCAGCGGCCTCGGCCCTGCGCGAGGCGGGTGCCAAACGTGTGGTTCCTCTCGACGTATCGGCGCCCTTTCACTGCGAACTGATGGCTTCGGCGCAGGAGAAGCTGACGCCCGAGTTGGCCGCCGCGGGCTTTCGCGACCTCGCGGTGCCGGTGCTGTCGAACGTGACGGCCGAGCCCTACCGAACCGCGGCCGAGGCGCGGGAGCTTCTCCGACGCCAGGTGTGTGCGCCGGTGCGCTGGGTGGCGTGCGTCGAGCGCCTGGTGCGCGAAGGGGTCCGCGTGCAACTCGAGTTGGGCCCGGGAAAGGTCCTGACCGGGCTCGCCTCGCGGATCGACCGCGGCCTCGCGTGCGCGCGGGTCTCGACCGTGGCCGAGGCCGACGCGGCGCTGCGCCGGGTCGAAGAGGCCCTGGCTTGAGTCCCGATTCGCTCGCAGGGCGCGTAGCGCTCGTCACCGGGGGGTCCCGAGGAATCGGCCGGGGGATCGCGCTCGAGCTGGCGCGTGCCGGGGCGAGGGTCGCGTTCAGCTTCCGCACCAGCCCGGAGGGGGCGGAGCAGACGCGGAAGCAGATCGAGCAGAGCGGCGGCCAGGCCACGGCGCTCGAGTGTGACGTCTCCGACCTCGAGGCCGTGCAGGGCCTCGTCGCCTCGGTTCAGGAGCGATACGGAAGGCTCGACATCGTGGTGAACAACGCCGGGATCACGCGCGACCAGTTGATCGCACGCATGAAGCCCGAGGACTTCGACGAAGTCGTCGCCACCAACCTGCGCGGCACCTGGAACCTGTGCCGCGCCGCGCTGCGTCCGATGCTGCGCGCGCGTTGGGGACGCATCATCAACCTTTCTTCGGTCGTCGTGACGACGGGCAACCCGGGCCAGAGCAACTATGCGGCGAGCAAGGGCGGCATCGAGGCGCTCACCCGATCACTCGCCCAGGAGGTCGGGAGCCGGGGGATCACCGTGAATGCAGTTGCCCCGGGCTTCATCGAGACCGACATGACCCGCAGCCTCTCGGACCAGGTGCGGGCCGGGCTGCTGGAGCGAATTGCGCTCGGGCGCCTGGGGTCTGTCGATGAGGTTGCGCGAACGGTACGTTTCCTGGCCTCTGAGGGCGGCGACTACATTTCCGGCCAGGTGATTCACGTGAACGGGGGCATGGCTTAGAAAGCTTCTCGTCAGAGTGCACGAGAGGTCGGGGAGAAGAGCATGGCAGTCGAGGACAAGATTCGGGAAATGATCGTCGAGCAACTCGGGGTCACCGCAGAGGAGGTGGTGGTGGAAGCTTCCTTCATCGACGATCTCGGCGCGGATTCGCTCGACATCGTAGAGTTGGTGATGGCGATCGAGGAGGAGTTCAGCCTGGAGATTCCGGACGAGGAGGCCGAGCGCCTCCAGACGATCCAGGACGCGATCTCTTACGTCGAGGAACGTACGAGTAAGGAGTGATGACCGGATGTCCCCGCGTCTGACCAGCCGTTCGATCGAACTTCGGCGCGTCGTCGTCACGGGGATGGGAACCGTGAATCCGCTGGGGAACGACATCGCCACGAGCTGGGAGGCGTTGTGTTCCGGAACCTCGGGCGTGGGCTTGATCCAAGCCTACGACACCGATCAATTCTCGGTCAAGATCGCGGCCGAACTCAAGGACTTCGACCCGAGCGGCGTCGTCGCCAAGAAGTCGATCCGCCGCCTGGACCCGGTGCTTCTCTATGCGCTGGTCGCCGCGCAGCAGGCGGTGGACGATTCCGAGCTCAAGCTCTCGGAGGAGCTCCTGCCGCGCACCGGGGTGCTGGTCGGATCCGGGATCGGGGGGCTTCGGACCATCGAGCAGAACCACACCATCCTGCTCGAGCGCGGACCCCGCCGGGTGTCGCCCTTCTTCATTCCGCACCTGATCGCGAACATGGCGAGCGGGCTGATCTCGATTCGCTTCGGGGCCCGGGGACCGAACTCGTGTGTGGTGACGGCCTGCGCGACCGGGAGCCACTGCATCGGGGATGCCTTCCGGCTGATCCAGCGGGGCGATGCCGACGTGATGATTGCGGGCGGTGTCGAGGCCCCGATCCAGCCGCTCGGGATGGCCGGGTTCGCGGCGATGCGAGCGCTTTCGACCCGGAACGAGGAGCCCGAGCGCGCCAGCCGCCCCTTCGACGCGGGGCGGGACGGATTCGTGGTGGGCGAGGGTGCCGGGATCATCGTGCTCGAGAGCCTGGAAAGTGCGCTCGCGCGCGGCGCCCGGATTCACGCCGAGTTGGTGGGCTATGGCATGGCGAGCGACGCCCACCACATGACCGCACCTCCCACCGACGGCCTGGGGGCGCAGGACAGCATGCAGCGTGCGCTTTCGGATGCGGGTCTGGGCACGACCGACATCGACTACATCAACGCTCACGGGACCAGCACCCCGCTCAACGACCGAACCGAGACTTTCGCGATCCGCCAGGTGTTCGGCGAGCACGCCGAGCGCCTTGCGGTGTCGTCGTCGAAGTCGATGATCGGGCACGCGCTGGGTGCGGCGGGAGGCATCGAGGCGATCTTCACGGTACTGGCGTTGCGCCAGGGCATCCTGCCCCCGACCATCAACTACGAAGACCCGGATCCGGAGTGTGACTTGGACTACGTGCCGAACACGGCTCGCGAGGCACCGATCCGGGTGGCCCTCTCGAATTCGTTCGGCTTCGGCGGGACCAACACCACACTTGCCCTGGCGCGCTGGGACCCGGAGCAGGGCTGAGCGGGTTGGCCGCGGGAGTTCGGCTTGCACTGCCCACGCTGTGACCACGCAGATACCAAGGTGATCGATGCGCGCAATCAGCGCGATGCGCCGGTCAAGCGCCGCCGCCGGGAGTGTTCCGAATGTGGCCGCCGCTTTACCACCTACGAGCGGATCGAGGATCTGCTTCCGATGGTGGTCAAGCGCGATGGACGCCGCGAGATCTTCGATCGCGGCAAGGTCATCGCCGGAATTCGGAAGGCGTGCCAGAAGCGACCCGTGAGTTCGAACATGATCGAGGAAGCCACCCAGCGCGTCGAGCGCGTCCTGCTCGACTTCGGAGAGCGCGAGGTTCCGTGTATGCGCATCGGAGAGGAAGTGCGCGCGGAGTTGCGCGCGATCGATTCCGTGGCCTGGATTCGTTTCAGTTCGGTATACCTGGACTTCCGCACGATCGAGGAAGTTCGCGCGGCGCTCGCCGAACGCGATGCCGAACGCGGTGACGAAGGCTGAATCGATTTCCTCGGACGCCCGCTGGATGCGCGAGGCTTTGAGCCTGGCTCGCCGGGGACGCGGACGCACGGCGCCCGGGTGCATGGTCGGAGCGGTGGTGGTTCGCGCGGGCCGACGGATCGCAGGCGCCTATCACGCACACGTGGGGGGTGCGCACGCCGAGTCACGAGCGCTCGCGCGCGTGGGAGGCGCGGCGCGAGGGGCCACACTCTACGTGACCCTAGAGCCCTGCGCGCACTTCGGACACACTCCGCCGTGTGTCGACACCGTGCTCGCGGCCGGGCTGGGCCGCGTCGTCGTCGGAATGCGGGATCCCGATCCCCGCACCGACGGAGCGTCTCTGCGGCGGCTACGCCGCGCCGGAATTTCGGTTCGGGTCGGGATCGAGCAGAGCGCCTGTCGTGCGCTCAACGAGGGCTACCTCTCGCGCCTGGAACGCGGCCGGCCCTTCACGACGCTGAAGCTCGCGGCGAGTCTCGATGGGCGCATCGCGACTTCGCGCGGCGAGTCTCGCTGGATCACGAGCGCGGAGTCGCGCGCCTTCGTTCACCGCCTGCGGCGGGATGCCGACGCGGTGGCGGTCGGGTCGGCAACCGCGCTCGCCGACGACCCTCGGCTCTCCGCTCGGATCGGCGGCCGCGTGGTACACCGTCCGATCCGGGTCGTGATCGATTCCGGACTCACGCTTCCAACCCGATCGAAGCTGTTGCGCGAGCCGGGCTCGCTCTGGGTCCTGACCGCCCGAAACGCCCCGAAGCGCGCGCGGGAACGGCTCGAGCGGCTGGGTGCCCGGATCGTTCCCGCTCCCGTGCGCGCGGGCCGACTCGACCTCGCTGCGGCTTGGCGAAAGCTCGGGGCGCTCGGCGTGAACGACCTGCTCGTCGAAGGAGGCGGTGGCCTCGCTGCGGCGCTGCTGCGTGCCGGGCTGGTCGACCGCCTGCACCTGTTTCTGGCTCCGACCCTGATCGGGGGAGACGGCCGCGCGATGTTGGCATCGCTCGGCGTCGAGCGCCTGCGCGATGCACGCGCGCTGCGGGACCTGCGCGTGCGCCGTCTGGGTTGCGACCTGTTGCTCTCGGCGGAGCTCGGAACCAAGTGATAGAGTCGCCGAATGCGGACCTTCGAGATTATGCTCTCCGCCGGACAGCTTCGGGTCGCGGTCGTCGCGGCCCGCTTCAATCAAGAAGTCGTCAGGAATCTCGTCGATGGCTGTCTCGAGCGGCTCTCGAAGCTCGGCTGTGGGGAGGTGGATCTGCTCTGGGTGCCGGGTGCGTTCGAGCTTCCGCTTGCGGCCCGTACGGCGCTCGAGACCGGGCGTTACGACGCGGCGGTCGTGCTTGGCGCCGTGATTCGCGGTGAGACTTCGCACTTCGACTACGTCTGCCGCGCGGCGACCGACGGCGTGATCCAGCTTCAGGCTGCGCTCGGACTTCCGGTCGCATTCGGGGTGATCACGACCGACACGGCCGAGCAGGCGCGCGCGCGTGCCGCGGCGCCGGGTTCTTCCGGTCCCAACAAGGGTGCCGAAGCGGCAGAGGTTGCCGTCGAAATGGCGAATCTGCTCTCTGCGCTGCGGGGCGGAAACTGAGCCGTGCGTTCGGGAGGCCGCCGGCAGGCGAGGGAGGCGGCGCTTCAGGTGCTTTACTCTCTGGATAGCGCGGACAGGTTGAGCCCGGAGTTGGCCGAGGAGGCGCACGAGACGATCCGAGACTCGTTTACGCTCCCGCTTCGGGCGCGTGAGCGCGCCATGCAGTTGACGTCGGGCGTGACCCAGAACCTGAAGCAGATCGACGAGCGGATCGCGGCGGCGAGCACGCACTGGAAGCTACACCGGCTCGCCCGGGTGGACCGCAACGTGATTCGGATTGCGAGCTACGAGTTGCTCTTCGAACCCGAGACCCCGCACGAGGTCATTATCGACGAGGCCGTTGCGATCGCGCGTCGCTTCGGGGGAGAGGAGTCACAGGCCTTCGTAAACGGGGTCCTCGACCTGATCGCGCGAACTCGGCTTCGAGACACGTCGTGAGACGCGCCGGCCCGCGGCCGCGCAAGGTCCTCGAACTGGGGCTGTTTCGCGGGCCCGCGATCCGCGCGCCCGCTGCGACCCTGATGCTTCTGGTGCCCCGGGACGAGCGGCCGCTGCGCGGCGATGCGGGTCTGGTTGACTGGCGTCTCTGCGGCCGGATCTCCGAGTTGCTGCTTTCCGGGTTCACGCGGGGAGACTTCGGCGAGGCGACGCTGTTACCGGCGGGCCGGCTGTTTCCGGCCGAGCGAATTCTGCTCTTCGGCGTAGGCGACGCGGCAGCGCTGCGCTCCCACGGGGTCTGGCGCTGCATGCGGGCGGCCGTTCCGAAACTCCTGGCCATCGGTACCCGGGACCTGTCGATTGCGTTTCCGGAGGGCATCGATCTCGCCCGGCACGCTCCGAGCGCGCTCGGTGGGTTGGTCGAAGGGATTTCGGCCGAGCACGGCTCGCTGCACATGCGAGCGGTGCTTCCGAATGCGGACCGGGATACGGCGGCGCTGCGCCATGCGACGGCGCAGGCCGCGCGCGAGGCCTCGCGCGCCGGAGTCATGCTCGAGGTGGCGTGGATCCCGGATCCCGCAGAAGCCGATATGCCCGAGGGGGCCGTCTTCGCGTAGCCAGCGGAAGAGCGCGCCAGTGGCTGTTTCCGGCCCGGCGCGTTCGCTCGCAGGGGATCTCCGCAGTTGCGGCGGCCTCGCTTAAAGCGCTTCCTCGGATACGCCGATGCAACGAGTCGGCAGGCCCAACCTTCCAGGAGACTCGCTTGATCGCTCGCTGTCCACGCTGTCAGGTCCGCTACAAGGTTGCGCGCGAGGAGATCGGGCCCCGTGGCTCGCGCCTGCGCTGCGCCCGCTGCGAACTCGTGTTTCGGATCGAAGTCCCTTCCGACGCTTCCGCTTCGCAGCAGCGTTCGCTCGATCCGGATACGCCGCGCGTGCTCCTCGTCGAGGCCGACGAAACTCTGGCCAAACGCACTTCCGAGTTCCTGCGCGCGCGCGGGCTCCGCTGCGAAGCCGTGGCGGATGGCGACGTCGCGCTGCTTTCGCTGCTGCGGGATCCCCCTCGGCTCGTCCTGGTCGGTACTTACGCGGCGGGCCTCGAGCCCGGGGACCTGATCGAGGCCGTGCGCCTGGCCTCCGACCTCCGCGAGGTTCGGCTGGTGCGGATCGCGGACGCGGAATGCGCGCTGCTGCCCCCCGGGAGCGAGTCGGTCCAGGTGCTCGAACCGCCGGATCTGCCCGAGGGGCTGGCACCCGTTCTCGAGCAACTCGATCTCGGACCGAGTCCACAAGAAGTCTCTGGGCCGGACCGGCGGGTCCCGAGCGTCGCGCCGGCGCGGCGTGCGGCTCCGTCTGCCGATCCCGAAGTTGCGGCCGCGGAACGGCTCGCGCGGATCGTGGTCGCAGACATCATCCTCTACAACGAAGCCAGGTTCGACGCCGCGGCCGAGCAGGGCGACGTCGGCGAGTTGCTCAAGCCCGAACTCTCCGAGGCGCGCGCACTATTCGAGGCCCGGGTGTCACCCGCGCTGCTCCAGGACAGGGACTTCCTGACCGAGGAAATCGAGTTGCAGGCCGCGCGCAGGCGCAAGGAACCCGGTCACTAGCGGCGGTCCTCGGCCGCGCCGGCCTGCGCCCCGACGGGCCGAAACCTATACTCTGGGACGTGAGTATCCTGATTGTGGGCGGGGGAGAGATCGGGTCGACCCTGGCATCCCGCCTGGCCGCGGAACGCAAGGACGTCACTCTCATCGACGCCAGTGAAGCGCGTTGCCGCGAGCTTCGAGAGAGCGCCGACATCCAGGTCATCTGTGGCAGCGGGGCGCAGCCCGGGGTCCTGCGCTCGGGCGGGCTCGAAAACGTCGACATGCTGATCGCGGTCACCGGGTCGGACGAGGTCAACCTGATCGCGTGTCTGGTCGCGGCGCATGAGGCAGTGATCCCGACGAAGATCGCGCGGGTGCGGGATCCCGACCTGGCGGAAGCGGTCCCCGGGATTTTCGGTGCCAACCCTCTCGACCTGACCATCAATCCCGAGGAGGTCGCGGCGCGCGACATGCTCAAGGTGTTGCGCGTTCCGGGCGCAGCCGGTGTCTTCGAGTTCGCAGATGGACGCGTGCAGGTGGTCTGCTTTGCGATCGACGGTCCTTGCGAGGCCGCTGGCGTGAGGCTCTCGGATCTGCGTCCAAAGCTCGGTGCGGAGTGCAACATCGTGGCGGTCGCGCGCAACGGCGATCTGCTCATTCCGGATGGCTCGACCGATCTCCGCGAGGGCGACCGAATCTATGCCGCGGGACAGCCCGATGCACAACGCGCGCTCGCCGCCTTCGTCGGGAAGACGGGCGCGGCCCCCCGGAGCGTGGTGATCAACGGCGGGGGCAACGTCGCCTACTACCTGGCTCGGATGCTCGAGGAGCGTGAACTGGCGCCCAAGATCATCGAGCCGCGTTCGGAGCGCTGCAAATTTCTGGCCGAGCGACTCGAGCGGAGTGTCGTGATTCAGGGAACTGCCTCGGATCCATCACTGCTGCTCGAGGAGGGAATCGGCGAAGCGGACGTCTTCGTGTCTCTGACCGGTCAGGACGAGGAAAACGTTCTGTCCGGACTGATCGCCAGGCGGGCCGGCGTATCGCGGGTCGTGAGCCTGATCAACCGCCCTTCCTACACCGGGCTGGTTCCGACCCTCGGAATCGATGCCGTGGTCAGCCCGAACCTCGCGGCCGTTTCCGCGATTCTCCAATTCATTCGCAGGGGCAAGGTGCTGTCGGTGACGACGATTGCGGACGGGGCCGCGGAGGCGCTCGAAATCGTTGCGCTCGAGACCTCGGAAATCGTCGGCCGGCCGCTGCGCGATGTGGGATTCCGGGATGCGGTCGTAGGCGCGATCGTGCGCGGCGAACAGGTGATCATCCCCTCGGGCGACGACGAAATCGGAACCGGTGACCGCGTGGTCCTGTTCGCGCTCCGAAGTGCCATTCCGGCGCTCGAACGCCAGATGATGGTCAAGCTCGAGTACTTTTGAGCGGGGCTTGATGCGTCGGCGAACGGTTCTAGGGTCGCTGCTCTGCCTGTGCCTGGCCGGCTGTGGCTACCGGCTCCTGGAGCGGCCGGATGCGCCCGCCTTTGCGGGCGCGGATTTTGAGCAGGTCGAAATTCGCATGTTCGAGAACCGGAGCGACCAGGCGGGCATCGAGGGTCTGTTCGCGGTTGCGCTCGCCGAGGAGTTTGCCCGTAGGGGCGACTTCGAGCCCGTCGGCGCTGCGAGTGGCAAGCAGGCTCTGATTTTGAGGGGCCAGATTCTCGAAGTCGACGTGAGGCCGGTGGCGTACTCTTCGGTCGGCCTGGCGCTCGAGGAGCGGGTGGTGGTGGTGCTCGACGTCGAGATGGTGAGGGGCGCGGGCTTCGAGTCGGTGTGGAGGAACGAGAGCCTCGAGCTGAGGGTGCGTTTTCTGGCGAGTTCCGACAACGAGGTCTACGAGAATCAAAAGCAAGAGGCGCTCCGCCGGCTCGCGTGGGGAGCCGCGGGTAGAATCCACGATGAGTTCCTCCAGAGCTTCTAAGGCGGGCGAAGCGTTCCCTCCCGTACTGCTTCTCGTGGGCGGGGGCGGCGTGCTGCGCGACGCGGCGATTGCGGAACTCCGGACGCGCGTGATCGGAGACGGGGCGGGCGACTTCAACGAGGACCGCTTCGATCTGGGCGCGGCGGGTTTCAATCCCGAAGACGTGCTGACCGCGGCCGGGACGCTGCCCGTGATGGCGCCGGGGCGTCTGGTGCTGGCCCGGGGCTGCGACGATCGGCGCGCAAAAAAGTTTCGGGAGAGCTTGCTTCCCGGGTACCTGGAGGATCCGCTCCGATCGACCTGCCTGGTGCTGACCGCGGACAAGGTCGATCGCAGAACGAAGTGGGTGAAGCAGCTCGGCAAGCTGGGCGAGGTTCGGGTGCTGGAGGGACCGACCCGACCGGCCGATCTTCGGCGCTGGATCGAAGAGCGGGTGCAGGCCCTGGGAAAGCGGCCTGGTCGTGGCCTGGCGGCGGCGCTGCTGGACCTGGTCGGGACGGACATCTCGCGGCTGACGAACGAGATCGAGAAGGCCGCGCTCTACGTCGGGGAGCGGGACGAGATCGGGGTCGAGGACGTTGCCCAGGTCGCGGGCCAACTCCGGGCACGATCCGTCTTCGAACTTACCGACGCGATCGGGGCGCGCCGGATCGGACCCGCGCTTGGGATCCTGGCCCGGCTCCGCGCCCAGGGCGAGGCCCCGTTGGCGGTGCTGGGAGCACTCGCCGGCCACTTCCGCCGGCTGGCACGGGCGAGTGAGTGCCGGCCGCTGGAACCGGCAGAAGTGCAGCGGCGCCTCGGCGTGCATCCGTATGCGGCCCGAAAGCTGGCCGAGCAGGCACGGCGCTTCGAGCCCCAGACCCTGCGCCGCTGTCTGGATGCGGTTCAGCGGGCGGACGCCGCGCTCAAGGGAGGTGTCGCGCTGCCGCCTCACCTCGCAATCGAGCGGTTCGTCCTCTCCGTGTGTGCGTGACGCTGCGGTCTGCGACCCCGGAGCGCCGCTTCACGAACGGTTGCTACGAGGAACCGGCCTGTGCGCGATTCAGGCGGCGCTGGAGGTGTGAAACCGTGCGAGACACAAAGCGCGGCTTCATGATGCCCTTCCCCTGCGCCTTCCGGAGCAGTTTCTGGGCCGCCTGGAAGTGGACCGCGGCGTCCTCATCTCCGGCCTCTGCGCCCGCCTGTGCGAGGCGTACCGCGTTGCGGACCCGCGCCCTCCAATGCCGGTTTCGGGCACGCTGCTTGAGCGATTGGCGGTGGCGCTTCTTGGCTGAGGCGTGATTCGCCATGGGTTCCTCCGAGGAATCGGGTAGTTACCCCGGGGAGGCCCGCGTGTCAACGGCGGAGTTCGCCCCCGTCGTGCGCTCGTCGACTCAAGTGGGGGCAGCGACGCTCGCGAGCCGGGTGCTGGGCCTGGCCCGGGACGTCCTGCTGGCGAACGTCTTCGAGCGTGGCGTGACCGACGCGTTCTTCATGGCGTTCATGATTCCGAACCTGTTTCGACGCCTGGTGGGCGAGGGGTCCCTGACGACCGCGTTCGTGCCGGTCTTTACCGGCTGTCTGCGGCGCTCGCGGGACGAGGCCCGCCGCTTCCTGAATACCACCTGGACGCTGGCTGCGGCGCTCGGGCTCGGGATCACGCTCGGCGGAATCCTGCTGGCCGACCCGCTTGTCGACCTCTTCGCGCCCGGCTTCTCGCTCGAGCCCGGCAAGCACGCGCTCACCGTGACGCTACTGCGCCTTTGCTTTCCCTACATCTTTTTCCTGATGCTCGTCGCAGTCGCGATGGGGGCGCTGAATGCTGTCGGGCACTTTCTGTCCCCCGCGATCGCGCCCGTCCTGCTCAACCTGTCGCTGATCGCCGGGGCCGGCCTCGGCGCGGCCGGGTTCTTCTTTCCGGCGCAGCCGATTCTGGTACTGGGCGCCGCGGTGATCGTCGCGGGCGCGCTCCAGGTCGCGCTCCAGTTACCGGTTCTGGGCGCGCGCGGCATGTTCCCGCGTCCGGCGCTCGAGGTTCGCGCTCCCGCAGTTCGACGCCTGGGCTCGCTGCTGGTGCCCGCGGTGCTCGGGGCGTCGGTGTTTCAGCTCAACATCGTGATCTCGCGCATCCTGGCGTCCTTCCTCGGGAGCGGAGCAGTCTCCTACCTCTACTACGCCGACCGCCTGCTCGAGTTGCCGCTCGGGATCTTCGTCGTCGCGCTCGGGACGGCCAGCCTTCCGACCTTCTCTCGACTGGCAAAGTCGGGGTCGCAGGCGGAGTTGCGCGAGACCTTCTTCGGCACCCAATTCCTGGTGCTGGCGCTCGCGTTGCCTTCCACGGTCGGGCTCGCGCTGCTCTCGGAGTCGCTGATTGCCGTACTCTTCTCCTGGCGGGTCGAAGTCTTCGACGCCGGTGCGGTCGCGGGCCCCGGCCGCGCGCTCTTCCTCTATGCCCTCGGCCTCGTGCCAATCGGGGTTTCACGCATCTGTGTGGGCCTCTGCGTCGCGCACGAGAACACGCGCACTCCCGCACGGGCCGCGGTGTTTTCACTGGTCGTGAACGCGGCGGCCGCCCTGTTCTTGATTGGCCCATTGCCGGCCGAGGGACTTCCGGCAGGGTTCGCGTCGCTGCAGTCGTGGTGGTCGGTCTTCGATCTCGGGTCTCCGGGGCTCGCGCTGGCGGCGTCGATCGCGTCGAGCGCGAACGCCGCTTTCTTGTGGTGGGTAGTTCGCCGGCGCTACGGCATCCGGCTCTTGCGTCCCGACGCCGGGCGACTGCTGCGGCTGATCGTGGCCAGCCTGGTGATGGGTGTCGTTCTCGCCACGGCTCAGCAGTTCTGGCCGATTCCGCCGGAGGCATCGCTGCGCGGCCTGGCACAGCTGGGCAGCTATGTGGGCGGGGGCCTCGCCTTGTATCTGCTGATGCTTCGTGCCCTGGGCAGCCCCGAACTCGAGGCCCTGGTCCGCGTACTGCGTCGCCGCTGATTCGGGCCCTGGCAGAGGGCCTGGCTTCTTCAGCGGCTGCCCTGCGATTCCGAAAAGAAGCTGGGTGTCGGAGCCTTCGAGGGGGATACGGGTGTTCTTTGGGCGGGGCTTACTGTGGCCGGGCGTCGTGGTGCTCTGGCTGGTCGCATCTCTCGCCCCGATAGCGGCAGGGGCGAGCCGGAGCGAGCCGCTCGCGGTGCCACGCGGGCCTCTGCCGACGCCGGTGCTTCCGGGTGGCGACCCGGGCGCCGAACTCGATGCGGCCGCCGACGCCTGGCGCGAGCGCGGCTACCAGGATCTGCCGGTGCTGGCCTGGGCCAGCCTCGCGGCTTCCGAGGACGGGCGGGACCCGCTGCTCCTGGCGCGCGCCGCTGAGTTCGCTCCGGAGGTTCCCGCGATCCGGCTCGAAGTGGCACTGCGTGCGCGCAGTCCACGGCAGGCCCTGGCCGGGCTGGGGGCGATCGGCTCGGATTTTCCTTCGCTCGTGTGGGCTCTGACGCTCGCGGGCGGGGTGCTCGGAATCGCCGTACTCGCCACCTCCGGGATCTTCCTGGCGATTTGCTTCGCCCGAGCGACGGCGCTGCTGGGCCATGGATTGGGGCATCTGTCTGCGGTGCGCCTGCAGCCGGCCTGGTCCGGGGTGTTGATGCTGTTCACGTGCCTCGCGCTCCTGCCCCTGTTCGGGGTCGGTCCGCTGCTCGTACTCGCGGTTGCCGCAGTGGGCGCGATGGTCTACCTGCCCCGATCCGGGGCGGCCTTGGTCGCGACCGCGCTGGCACTCTCCGGGGCCGTGCTGGGCCCGCCGCTCGAGTACTGGGGCAGCCTGGCCAGTGCGCCGGCGCGCGATGCCGGGAGCTTTGCGGCCTGGCGGGCCGAGCGCGGCCAGCCGCTTCCGGGCGATCTCGAGCGCATGGAGTGGGCGCTCGATCGGCGACCCGGGGATCCGGTGCTCTCGATCGGGCTCGCGTCGACCTGGAAGCGAGCCGGAGACCTGGATCGCGTGCTCGAGGTGCTGGCGAACCTGGACCCGCGGGCTGCGACCCCGGTGCGCGCGCGTGTGGAGAATTTGCGCGGAATCGTGTGGCTCGCACGCGGGCAGGTCGAGCGGGCGGTCGAAGCCTTCGAGGCGTCCGACGCGGCCAAGCCCTCGGCCGTGACGCTGTACAACCTCTCTCAGGCGCATGGGCGGGCCCTTCGGCTGGAGGAGCAGTCGGCCCTGTACTCGCGCGCGACCGAACTCGAGCCCGAGCTGATCGCGGACTACACCCGCTTCAGCGGCACGAATGTCCATCGCTTCCTGATCGACGCCCCGCTGCCTGTGACGGCCTACCTGGCGGCGGCGCTGGTGCCTTCCGACGCGGGTGCCGCGCTCGCCTCGTCCGTGCGACAGACCCTGCTCGGGGTCTCGATTCCGGGTTGGGGCTGGATCCTGCTTCCGGGCCTGGCTGTGCTCGGTTTGTGCCTCCGCCGCGACGCGCTCACACTGTGCTCGGCCTGCCTCGGCCTGCTCTGCGAGCGCTGCACGGGCGCCGCCACGGAGAGTGGGCTCTGTGCCCGCTGCCAGCGCGCGCGCACCCCGGATCGAGAGACCGATGCCGCGGTTCGAGCCTGGCAGATCGGGCAGATCCGTTCCCGCCAGAGAAACGTGAGACGCGCGCTGGCGGGGCTCGCGCTGCTTCTTCCCGGCGCCGCACAGATCGCGCAGGGAAGAAGTCTCCCGGGACTGACGCGCCTGGTTCCCGCCGCGGCGGCCGGGGCGCTCTGCATCCTGGTGCTGCGCACGCCGATGCCGAGTGAGGTCGGGGTGTTGCTGGTGCGTGCGGTACTGGCGCTCGGGCTCGCGAGCCTCGCATTCCTCTACGCCTCTTCTCTGCGCGATGCGTTCCGGCGGCTCCGAGCCGCGGGAGGCCTGAAATGAGCCTGCAGGGGGTGCTCGCGGACTTCGGGCTGGCCGACGTGTTCCAACTGATTTCCCAGCAGCGGAAGTCCGGGACGCTCGAGGTCACGCGCGAGGGGCAGGTGATCGCGGTCGATTTCTTCGAGGGAGCCGTGCACGCTGCGGCGCCGGCGTCGGACCGTCCCGACCACGCGCTCGGTGAATTCCTGGTTCAGTCGGGTGCGCTATCCGAACCGACGCTCGAGCAGGCATTCCGTCAGCAGGCCCGGACGCTCGAGCCGCTGCGCCAGGTTCTGGATAGCTCGGGGCAGCTCTCCCGGGCGGACTTCGATGAGGTCGAGGCGCTGCTCACGCGGGAGACGTTGTTCGGTCTGTTCGGCTGGGAGGACGGGAGCTTCCGCTTTCGCGCACAGCCTCGGGCCGCTGCCCCGGAGGCCGCGCTGCTCAGCACCGAGGCCGTGCTGCTCGACACCCTCCGGATGCGGGACGAGTGGCCCGGGCTCGCGCGCAAGCTTCCCGATGGCTCGCTGCGGGCCATCACGCTCGTGAGTATCGAGGAGTTCCATGACCGCAAGGCGCCGCTGGCCGCCGAGACCGGAATTTCGGCCGAACGGCTCGAGCGGCTCTTCACGGCCGCGGAGGCTCATCTCCCCGCGCGCAGGGTGATTGCGCTGTCGCGGCTCGGCACCTTCTCGGGTACCCGGGCGCTCTGCGCCATGGTCGAGGCGAGTCTGTTGCGCCTCGATTCAGCAGAACCCGAGGCTTCGCGCCAGGCGCCGCCAGCGGCCCGCAAGCGCCGCGGCTTTGCGGCCGGAGTGATCGGGGTTGCGGCTGTGGTCGTGTTGCTGATGGCCCAACTTCCCGATATCCGAAGGGAAGATCACCCAATTCCAGCGGATGTGTTGCGAGAGGCCGGCTCCTGGCTCGCCGAGGAGCAGATTCGGCTCGAATTGGAAGCCCATCGCTGGCGCACGGGCCAGTACCCGGCAACGCTCGATCACCTTGGCCGGGGGGCGCGCGCGCGCTTGGCAGGCCATGGGCGCGGCCAGTACATTTACTCCCGATCTCCCGGAGGTTACGGGCTCTCTCGTACCCTTCGCTAGCCCTGCGCAGACCTCCCGAGGCCCCGAGCCTCGGAGCCTTCGGGGGCGCGACCCCATCACGGAAGTAATTCTTGAGCGAGCAACAACAACTGATTCTCGAAGACAACGGCCTTGCCCAGCTCGTCTACGGTCAGAGCGATACCAACCTGCGGGCGCTCGAGGAAGAGATCGGGGTGGAGGTACATGCGCGCGGGAACCGGGTTCGCATCAAGGGCCCCGAACTCGAAGCCAAGCTCGCAAAGCGTGTGCTGCTGGACCTCTACGAAATGGCCCGCGCCGGGATCGAAATCAAAGAGGAGAACGTGGTTCAGGCACTGCGACTCGGGTTGGAGGATGCCTCGGTCGGGGTGAAGTCTCTCTTCGATGGGACCGCGGTCAGGGTGGGACGCCGGCGCCGGATCATTCCCCGGACCCCGAACCAAAGGCGCTACATCGAGATGATTCGTGCTTCGGACCTGACCTTCGGAATCGGCCCGGCCGGGACGGGCAAAACCTATCTGGCGATGGCGATGGCCGTGCATGCGCTGCACCAGCGCGAGGTTGGGCGGATCGTCCTGACGCGTCCCGCAATCGAGGCCGGCGAGAAGCTCGGCTTCCTGCCCGGCACCTTGTTCGACAAGGTCGATCCCTATCTGCGGCCGCTCTACGACGCGCTCCATGACATGATGGATCCCGACGAGATCGCGCGCCGGATGGAGCGGCGCGTGATCGAAGTGGCACCGCTTGCGTTCATGCGAGGCCGCACTCTGAATGATGCCTTCGTGATCCTCGACGAAGCGCAGAATACGACCTCCGAGCAGATGCGGATGTTCTTGACACGGCTCGGTTTCGACTCGATGGCAGTGGTGAACGGGGACGTCACCCAGATCGATCTGCCGCGCGGGACGCGCTCCGGGCTGATCGAGGCCCGCCAGGTGTTGCGCGAGATCGAGGGCATCAAATTCGTCGATTTCACGGACCGGGACGTCGTGCGCCACCCGCTCGTGCAGGAAATCGTACTCGCGTACGAGCGGCGGGTAGAGCCCCGCGAACTCTAGGGGGAAGCGTCGTGGCAAGGTCGGAAGCGACGCTCGGTAACGATCCCAGGATCGCGGAAGCGCGGCTCAGCACGCGGCGGCGGCGCTTGCTGGTGCTGTGCGCGGTCGCAGGGAGCCTCGTGCTCGCAGCGATTCTGACACTCCAGGTTTCGAGCGGCGGCCCGGTTCCGATCGGGGCCAGTATCCAGCAG
>JAYZEO010000003.1:0-18305 GCA_036337215.1 Myxococcota bacterium
TGCAATGCAGGGGGTCTTCGAATCCCTGATCGCAGACGGAATTTCCACACGCTACGCAGTCCAGAGCACAGGACTCACCGGTTTCGCTCGCGGCACAGATGCCATCGCCGCAGCCATTACAATCAAGAGAGCAGATCATGAGGTCCTCAGTCAGATCGCAGATGCCGTCCCCGCAACTGCCGCAGTCATAGGGGCAGTTGATCGTGGTCTCGTAGGGGACATCACAGAACCCGTCACCGCAGACTTCGCTGCAGGTCGTTTCACCTCGGAAATACTCCTCGGAGTCGAAACAGGTAAGCACTTCGGAAGCGGTACCCATGCCCGGAACCCCGCTGCTGTCGTCACCCCCGTAGCTGCCAGTACGCCACCCGTAGAGGTAATTCTGGACGCAGTTGGGATCATCGAATCCGCACTCTGCAAGCGCCGTGCAGAACTCCTCAGCAAGTGGCGTAGGATCAAAGTCTGAGGGAAGCGGATTCGGAAGCACCGGCTTGGGGATATCGCACGCCGCCCGGGCTCCCACGTTCACGATGGTAACGATGATCAGGGCCGCCAGAACACCCAGCGCCTTGGCGATATTGTTAGTCATTTCCATTCCCTCACGTGGTGTTTCCTTGGGTTTCGGCTACTTCGCCACTTATGGAGCGGGAACAGGAGCGAGTTGCCAGAGGCGCGTGAAGGGCCCCTGGGCGGCCGTGAGCCGGAGGGCCGAGTTCGCCGCGCCGATCGGTGTTCGGCGCCAGACCCTGTGATTCGGGAAGGCGCTCCTGGTTCCTGTGTAGGCTAGCGCCGACGTGGCGTTTGCGAGGTTGCACGTGACTGTAGTCACGACCTTGTTCCAGATATTTCTTCGGAGTCGTGGAAAGACAGACTGAAAGGCTGGCTCGAGGAGTAGGTTCGGACGACCAGACGTAACCATGCCCCAGGTACCAACAACGTTGATCGAGTTCCGAATCGCGACGGGGTTGGCAACGCCGAAGATTGCAGGTGGAAGCTCGAAGCCCCCTACGGCTGCTCCCGGCCACGCTGCACCTGCAAAAGGATTGGCTCTTCCCTGCTGGCATTTCCAGCGGGCAAAGCCCTGGCCAAGAATCCGTGCGTCGAGAACCGTTCCTGGCGCGGGGAATGCGTCGGGGGCGGCCGTGTCGAGAAACTTGCGCTTTGTCGCGAGCCAAAAGGCCCAGTAGCGACCGTAGTCTTGGGGCCCCGCGAGGGCAGAAGGGTGCAGACCCATGACGATGGCCGGCCCGTTGATCCAGAGCTTAGAACGAAGCTCTACAGAGTAGGTGAGGGTTCGGGGCAAGGGTGCCGGTGGAACCGGGGCGAGGAGAGGCCTCATCCCGTACGACCCCATGATCGGAGCGTGTTGATCGCCGACTACTTCCCACGCGGAACCGAATGCCATCGAGATCACAAGAGCAAACAGGGTCGCGTAGCTAACTCGTCTCATTACTCATTCCCCCGACATTCAGTGATTGAACTCGGCACAAGTTGTCTCTGTTCACAGCCGTCCGTGCAGCCGGCACCGAAGCTTTGAGCAACCCATTTCTGCGTTGCGAAGCATCTCCGGAACCGCGGCCCGGTCGAGGTAAGCTGGTGGCCCCAGAGCGAGTGGGTTGTAGTTGACGCAGAGGTCTTGCGATGTGGTGGTGCCACCGGTTCTCCTTGGTATGCGGAGAACTTGGAGAGCAAACGCCGTACCAATCACGTAAGCCCCCGTAATCCCGAACTTTCAGGGGCGTTGGCCGATATCGGGCCGAGTTTCGGCCTCAACGAGTTGACACCGGGAAACTCGGTGCGGAGCCTCGAATGGCTCTAAGCCATCGACACATCTACCGATAATCGACTATCGGAAATATTGGTTTACTGTAAACGTTACGACGCTAGAGTTAGCAGGCGAAGGGTTCCGCTCGGGCGTGAATCACGCATCGGCCACCTAGTACACTTAGACTCTGCGACAGCAAGGAAGAAAAGGCGGTTGCTTACTTCAAGAGCCAACACAAGAAACTCGTACCCAAAGCCACGAACTGCGACTCGCTTGCGGATCTGTTTGGAGAGAGCGAGGAGAGCCGGACCAGTACGGAAATCTCGCTCCACCAAGACGTGACCAACTTCGCTCGAGAGCGGGTGGCTCGTCTGCGCACACCTCAGGTTCATCCCTTTTCGGGGTTCGACGTCGCGCACCTGCTGGCGGCGCATGCGGCCGCGCGGCCCGAGCACCCGTTCCTGATCTGGGAGCCGTTCGAGGGGCCGGGGCAGCGCTTCGGGTACGCGGCGTTTCACGAGCGCGTGAAGCGGATCGCGGCGGGGCTGGCCGCACGCGGCGTGAAGGCCGGCGACCGGGTGCTGGTGCACCTCGACAACTGTCCCGAGAGCCTGCTCTCGTGGTTCGCGTGTGCGCATCTCGGCGCGACCGCCGTGACCACCAACGCGCGATCGGTCGCGGACGAACTCGAGTACTACGCAAGCGATGCGGCCGCAGTGGGCGCGATCACGCAGCCGCGCTTTGCCGAACTCGTGAACTCGGCCTGCAAGGATCTCGGCTGGCTGGTGGTCACCGAAACCGACAACGGGGTGGCGCCCGCGGCCGGCACCGCACCCGCGGCCTCCGACGCGTTCCCGGCGCTCGACGGCGATGCCTCGAACGCGCCGCTCCGGGCGCCGGACCCGATGCTGCCGGTGGGGATCCAGTACACCTCGGGCACCACCTCGCGACCGAAGGGTGTCGTCTGGACACACGCCAATGCGCTCTGGGGCGCGAAGATCTGCGCGCTGCACGAGAGCCTGCGCGCCGACGACGTGCACCTCACTTACCTGCCGCTGTTCCACACCAATGCACAGTCGTACTCGGTGCTGGCCTCGCTCTGGGTGGGGGCAACGCTGGTGTTGCAGCCGCGCTTCTCGGCCTCGCGCTTCTGGCCGGTCTCGCTCGCGCACGGCTGCACCTGGACCTCGATGGTGCCCTTCTGCACGCGCGCGCTCGGCACACGGGAAGTGCCCACGCACGGCTACCGACTCTGGGGCAACGCGCTCGAGAACCCGCGCTGGGACCGGAAGTTCGGCGTGCACACGATCGGCTGGTGGGGCATGACCGAAACCATCGCGCACGGGATCGTGAGCGACCCGTTCCACCCCGCCCCGCCCTTCTCGATCGGGAAACCCGCCCCCGCCAACGAAATCGCGATCACGCACGAAGACGGCACGGCCGTGGAACCCGGCGAGACCGGAGACCTCCTGGTTCGCGGAATCCCGGGCCTGTCGCTGTTCCAGGAGTACCTGAACAACCCCGAGGCCACCGCCGCGAGCTTCGACGCCGAGGGCTACTTCGTGACGGGCGACCGGGTGACGCTCCTCGAAGACGGCCACCTCGCGTTCGCGGATCGCGACAAGGACATGCTCAAGGTAGGCGGCGAGAACGTGGCGGCGTCCGAGGTCGAACGCGTCGTGATGAGCGTGCGCGGCGTCCAGGAGTGCGCGGTCGTCGCCAGGTCGGACCGAATGCTCGACGAGGTGCCGGTGGCCTTCGTGCTCGTGCCCGGCGGCGCCGACGCGGCCCCGCCCGACCTGGCGGAGCAGGTGATCGAGGCCTGCCGGAAGAGCCTGGCCGACTTCAAGGTCCCGCGCGAAGTCCGAATCGTCGAGTCCCTGCCGCGTTCGACGCTGGAAAAGATCGCCAAGGCCGAACTCCGGCGGCAACTCGACGAGGACCCGGCGGCTTCCTGACCGCCCGCCGTGCTCAAGGAGTCAGCGGCTCGCGCGCGAGGCGGCGCGCAAGGTCGGTGCGCAGAGCACCCTTCGCGAGCTTGCCCCCCGCGGAACGCGGGAGTTCGTCCACGACGATCAGTCGCTCCGGAAACCACTCACGGCTCACACCCCGTGTGCCCAGGTCTTCGCAGAGCGCCTCGAGGCTCAACCCCTCCGCGTCCGGCCTGAGCTCGACGTACACACAGACCCGTTCCCCGAACACCGGGTCGGGCATCGGAACGGCAGCACCGAGCGCGACCGCGGGGTGCCCGGCCACGGCCTCTTCGACGGCGGCGGCGCTGATGTTCTTGCCCCCGCGGATGATGATGTCGGCCGTCCTCCCGATCACGCAGAGGTATCCATCCTCATCGATGCGGGCGAGATCGCCGGTTCGCATCCAGCCATCTTGGGTGTAGAGCTGCGCGTTCGCGTCCGCGTCGTCGTAGTACCCGTGACTCACCAGGGGCCCACGGCACGCGGGCTGGCCCTCTCCCGAGGCACTCACGTCGCGCCCCGCTTCGTCGCAGAGGCGAACCTGCATCGATTCGATCAAGCGTCCCGCCGTCCCGAGTCGCTTCTCGCGGGAGTCGCGCAGCGTGGTGCGCGAGAGCGCGCCCGTTTCGTTCGAGCCGTAGAACTGCAGCACCCGCGCACCGGTGCGCTCCTCGAATTCTGCCGCGCGATCGAACGGGACCGCCTCCCCGCCCGTGAAGAGCACCCGCAGCGAAGACAGGTCGGTCCGCTCGAGCGCCTCGGATCGGAGCAGCATGATGAACTGGGTACTGACCGCGGCCAGCACCGTGACCGCGTGCCGCTCGATCGCGGCGAGCGTGGTCTCGGGCGAGAAGCGCTCGAGCAACACGCAGGGAATCCCGAGCAAGGACGGCGTAAAGTGCGAGGTCCAGAGTCCGAAGCCGAAGGGCGCGGGCAACGCGGACAGGAACACGTCGTCGGCACCGAGATCGGCAGCCTCCACGGCAAGATCGTGAAAGTGGAACCAGCGAGCCTGATGGTGCGTCACGCACTTCGGAAGGCCCGTCGTTCCCGAGGTGGAGTTCAGGAGAAAAAGCTCGTCCGCCTCGAAAGGCCGCGGGCTCGCGCGCTTCTCCGAAGCGCTCTCCGCAGGGCCCGGTCCTTCTCCCGACCCGGGCGACCCGGCAATGACGAGGTGGTGCTCGAGCGGCAGACCCTCGGCCTGGAGCTGTCGGTAGAGCGCCCCGAGGTCGAGATCTCCCTGCTGAGGGAGGGAGATCAGGGCGCGGGCGCCCGACTTCCCCACCAGATGCCGGATCTCGTCTGCCCCCGCGCGCGCGCCGATGCCCATCACCACCAGCCCGACCTTTTCACAGGCCACGAAGACGACGTGGACGCCCGGATCGTCGGGCAGCAGCACGGCGACCCGGTCTCCGCGCGCGAGCCCGAGCCCAACGAGTTCGTCCGCGAAGCGATCCGAACGCACTGCGTAATCGGCCCAGCTGAGCGTCTCGCTCCCGCAGTGAAAGGCGGCCTGACCGGGGAACTTCGCCGCGAGTTCATCGATTCGCCGCGCGAGCGTCGTGATGTGCGGCTCAGGCACGGATGCGCTCTCCGCGCGGATCGTAGAGGGGACGCAGAGAGGGCTTTGCCGGGAAACGCTCGCACGCGACCTCGATCTCGTAGCTCCCGGCCCGGACCCAGTCCGCGCTCACACCCTGTGGCGAGTTCAGGTAGCCGAGTGCAACCGAGCGCCCGAGCGTGTGTCCGAACATGCCCGAGGTGGTGTGCCCCACGAGTTCGCCGTCGCGCCAGATGGGCTCGTCGTGGTAGAGCAGCGGTTCAGGATCCTCGAGCGCGAACTGCACCAGGCGGCGCGCGGGCGGCCGCCGGCGCTGCGCCAGCAGCGCCTCCCGACCCAGAAAGCCGCCGGGCTTGTCGAAGGATACCGCAAAGCCGAGGCCCGCCTCGAGCGGCGTGTCATCGGTGCAGATGTCGTGGCCCCAGTGCCGGTAGCCCTTCTCGATCCGGAGGGAGTTCAGCGCGTGGTAACCGGCGTGCACCAGCCCGAAGTCGTCGCCTCTCGCGACGATCGCATCGTAGAGTGCGGGGGCGTCCGCGGAGTCGACGTAGAGTTCGAATCCGAGTTCTCCCACGTAGGTGATGCGCGTCGCGCGAACCCGGACGCCCGCGAGTTCGATCTCGCGCGAACTCCCGAACGGGAACACGGTCGAAGACAGGTCGGCGTCCGTGAGGACGGCGAGCAGTTCTCGCGAGCGCGGCCCCATCAGCCCGAGCACCGACAGCTGCTCGGTCAGGTCGGTCGCCTCGGCTCGCGCGCCCGTGGGCAACTGACGGCGCAACCAGTCGAGATCACGCACCTGGCTCGGCGGGGAGGTCACGATCAGGAAAGAGTTCGCTCCGAGCCTGGTCACGGTGAGGTCGGCCTCGATCCCGCCCCGCTCGTTCAGCCACTGGGTGTAGACCACGCGCCCGACCGGAACCGCGACGTCGTTGGCCGAGACCCAGCCGAGAGCGGCCTCGGCATCGGGCCCCTCGAGCCGAAACTTGGCAAACGAACTCTGGTCGAAGAGGCCCACCCTCTCGCGCACTCCCCGGTGCTCGGCCGCCGAGTGCTCGAACCAGTTCTGTCGGCCGTACGAGTACGCATAGCGCGCCTCGACCCCGGGCGGCGCGAACCAGTTGGGGCGTTCCCAACCGGCGAGTTCGCCGAAACAGGCCCCGCGTGCGGCGAGCCGGTCGTGAAGGGGCGAGAGGCGCATTCCGCGCGCCGTCTCGAACTGGCGATAGGGCCAGTGCATGGCGTAGAGCAGACCCAGGGTCTCGGTGGTCCGCTCGCGGAGATAGTCGGGGTTGGACTGGAACGGCAGCGCGCGCCGGAGATCGACGTCCCAGAGATCCATCGGCGGCTGCCCTTCGACGATCCAGTGCGCGAGCGCCATTCCCGCTCCGCCCGCAGACTGGATCCCGATCGAATTGAAGCCGGCGGCGACGAAGAAGTTTCTGAGCGCCGGGGACTCGCCCAGGTAATAGCGGTCATCGGGGGTAAAACTCTCGGGTCCGTTCAGAAAGGTCCGGATGCCCGTCTCGCGAAGTGCGGGCACGCGGCGGAGCGTCTCCTCGAGCTGGGGCTCGAGGTGTTCCCAGTCCTCTGGAAGCTGGTCGAACGCAAAGCTCTCCGGGATCCCGTCCATGCCCCACGGCTTGGCGTGCGGCTCGAAGAAGCCGATCAGGAGCTTTCCGCCGGCCTCCCACTTGTAGTAGGTGCAACCGCCCGGATCGCGCAGCGTGGGCACGCGCGCCTCGAGACCGGGCACGGGTTCCGTGATGACGTAGAAGTGTTCGGCAGCGTGAAGCGGCACCGATACTCCCGCGAGCCCCGCAATCTCGTTTGCCCAGATTCCGCCACAGTTCACGACGTAGTCGGCCGAAACCTCGCCCGCGTCCGACACGACGCCGGTCACCCGGCCGTCCTTTTGCTGGATGCCCGTGACCTTCGTGTTCTCACGGATCCGCGCCCCTCCCGCGCGAGCTCCGCGCGCGAGCGCCAGCGTGGTGTCCACCGGACTGGTCGAGGCATCGCCCGGGACGTAGACGCCGCCCACCAGATCGTGCGGGTCGAGCGCGGGCCAGATCCGCTTGATCTCGTCGGGTCCGAGCGGCTCGATTTCGACCCCGAAGCAGCGCGCCATCGAGGCGCCGCGCAACAGTTCTTCGAGGCGCTCGCGATCACGCGCGATCGAGAGCGAGCCGGTCATCAAGAACCCGGTCGCCTGCCCGGTCTCGGCCTCGAGCCGCGCGTAGAGTTCGGCGCTGTACTGCGCGAGCCGGGTCAGGTTGTGGGTCGCCCGGAGTTGCGCCACCAACCCGGCCGCGTGCCAGGTGGTACCGCAGGTGAGCGACTTCCGCTCGAGCAGCAGGACGTCCCGCCAGCCGAGCTGGGCCAGGTGATACGCCACGCTGCAGCCGATGATGCCGCCACCGATGATGACGACGCGCGCGTGCGCTGGAAGCGGCTCGGACACGGCCCGGATCCTATCACCCGGCCCCGGCGCCCCGTCCTCCAGCCTCAGCCCGGCGTCCTACGGGTTAGAATGCTCGCGCACGGAGGAGCCCGGATGAAGGTCTCGATCTTTTATCTGCCCTCGATCGGGAACCGCGCCGAAGTCGAAGCCGGCTGTGTCGGACTTCGCGGTGACCTCTACGATCGCATGCTCCGCGAAATCTCCGAGCAGGCGAAGCTCGCGGATGAGCTCGGCTACGACTCGATCAGCTTCACCGAACACCACTTCCACATCGAGGGTTTCGAACTTTCGAACAACCCGGTACTGCTCGACCTCTTCGTCGGAATGCAGACGACCCGAATCCGGGTGGGTCAGCTCGGCATCGTGCTCCCGGCCCAGAACCCGATTCGCATCGCCGAAGACATCGCGATGCTCGATCACATGACGGGCGGCCGCGCAAACGCGGGCTTCGCGCGTGGCTACCAGCGCCGCTGGGTCGACGTCATGGCTCAACAGACCCACGGGATTCACGGCGCGCTTCCGCACGAGCACGACGAAATCGACGCGGCCAACCGCGCCGCGTTCGAGGAGTGTTTTCGAATCATCAAGACCGCCTGGACGGAGGACTTGCTCTCGTTCGAGGGCAAGTACTGGCGCGTGCCGGCCGGGGAAACCCCCTGGGATCTCGAAACCACCGAGCGCTACGGCGCCGGCGTCGAAGGCGGCCTGGTGCGTTCGGTCGGCGTCGTACCGAAGCCCGTCCAGAAGCCCCATCCCCCGCTGTTCCAGCCTTTCTCCTCGTCGGAACGAAGCGTGCGCTGGTGCGCCCAGGAGGGCGTCACCCCCGTCTTGCCCGCGCTGCGTCCCGCGCTCGAGGAGGAATTGTTCCGGGTCTACGCAGAAGCCTCCGGAAAGCCGCTCGGCGAGGACATCGGAGTGCTCCGCGACGTGATCATCGCCGATTCCGACGAGGAGGCGCGGCAACTGTGGGCCGACAGTGCCGCCTACGTCGGGGCCGCGTGGTTCGCGCCGTTCGGGTTTTCGAAGGGCCTCGTCGACCCCGAGACCGGGGACGTGGCAGACCTGTTCTCGGACGGCCTCACGCTGGTGGGAAGCGTCGACACCGTGACGCGCCAACTCGAGACGCTGCGCGCGCGGCTGCCGGCCCGTTGGCTCTTCGCCTGGACCTACAACGCGTTCATTCCCCACGCAAAGCTCATGAACTCGATCGAAAAGTTCTACACCAAGGTACTGCCGCGGGTGGCGGACTCGGGCTGAGCAACGCGTTGCCGGGTTCGGGCTTTCTCGCGCTCAACCCTTGGGGTCGGGAAGCTTCTCGCCCACCACGATCCGGTAGCTGAGCAGGCCCTGGGCGATCAGGCGTCCGGTCTTCTCTCCGACGAGATCCACGCGGTTGCTGAACGCCTCCGCGTGCTTGCGCAGATTGCGCGAAAGCGCGACCACGCGCTCGCCTTTGGACGGGGCCGCGTAGCTGATCTGGATTCCGGGCGTCATGGCTTTGTGCGCACCGAGCGGCACCAGGGACCACGAGCCAAGGGCTCCGGCCGTATCGAGCAGTGCGGCGAGCGCCCCGGCGTGGTGCGATCCCTCCGCGTCGAGCACTTCCGCTGCCGGATCCATCGCGAGACGCGCGCGTCCGGCCCCCATGTGCTCCACCTCCATCAGACTGCCGATGAAGGGAGCCCGCCCCAACGCGCGACCCATCGCTCCCGGATCCATTTCACCCTCGATGAAGCTCTCGAGTTCGATCCGGGCGGGATCCGGATCTTCGGCCGCGGCCCGCTCGGCCTGCGCCCGCGGGACCGAGCGGTAGGTCACCAGGCCGCGTGCCAGTTCCCGGCCCTGGTCGTTGGTGACCGAGGCCTCGCAGAACACGATCTCGCGCCCGCGCCGGAGCACACGGCCCTCCGCGTGAATGTCCTCGCCGATCGCGGCCGCCAGGTAGACCACCGAAAGGTCGATCACGCCTGCTTCGAGATCGGCAGACGCATCCAGTCCCGTCTCGGCCGCCAGCGAGCCGGCGAATGCGATCATGGACGCGTTCACTCCACCGTGAAGCGCCCGGCCCGGGTTCGTGTTGAGTTCGAGGTAGGGAAGGCTGAGACGCACGCGGTCGGACTCGATCTCGTTCACCTCGCAGCCGAGGCGGCGCACGTAGGGCGTCTGCTCGAAACGCTTTCGCCAGTAGTCGAGTGACAACGCCGGACTCCTTCGTCGGTGCGGCCGGGAGGGTATCACGCACCGCGGACCCGGGAGCTCAGTCCACGTAGCCGAGCGCGCGGAGCTTTGCGGCCTGGTCGGGATCGATCTGGTATGGCAATGGCGCATCGGCAGCGGGCGCGGCCGCGCCGAGCTCGAGTTCCGCCCGCTCGGCTTCACGGCGAGACAGATACGCGTCGAGCAAGGCGCGGAGATCGGCGGCCTCCGCTGCCTGCTCCGGATACAGGTCTCGCTGCTCCAAGGGGTCCCGACTCAGGTCGAAGTAGTGGTAATGGGTCCCGGCACCCTGGCCATAGCGAACCAGGCGGCGATCCCCCAAACGCACCGCAAGCGCAGGAATGCTCCGCGGCTGTCGGCTCAGGTCGAGAGCGAGGCCACTCGGCACCCAACTCTCGCTGAAAAGCGGTTCGGGCGCCTCCGACTCGGGTTCCTGGCCGAGCAGCGCGGGCGCAAAGCTCCTGCCCTCTGCGGAAGGGAGCGGAGGCACCCCGGCCAGATCGAGCAGCGTCGGCGCCAGTCCGATCTGCCCGAACGGACCCGCCACGCGCCGCCCCTCCGGAATCCCCGGTCCTCGCAACATCAGGGGGACGTGCGTGACCTCGGAGAAGAGCGTCGGCCCGTGACCGATAAAGCCGTGTTCGCCAAATTCCTCCCCGTGGTCCGAGGTCACGATCACGATCGTGTTCTCGGCGAGCCCGAGTTCCTCGAGCACCGTGTAGAACTCGCGCAGTCGATCGTCGGTGAAGCGAATCTCGCGGTCGTACAGACGTGGATCGAACTCCGGGGGCAGGCTCGCCGGTGGTTTACCCGCATCGGGAAGCTCGGGAAAAAGCTGCGCGTACTCGGGCGGCGGAGCATACGGATAGTGGACCTGGTAGGTGTGAAGGAACAAGAAAAAACGCTTGTCCCGATCCCGCTCGAGCCAACTGCGCGCCCTGCGCAGCGTGCGTTCGATCTGGCCCCTCGGAAGGAATACGGTGGGACTCTTGTCTTCGAGGTAGGCATCGAAGCCGCGCGCAAAACCGCGATCGATGATCAGGGCGGCATTCTCGGTCACGGCTCCGGTACGGAAGCCGTGCGCACGAAACTGCTCGGCCAGGGTCACGGCGCCGGGAACGAGCTTGCGAAGTTGTCCGGCTTTGACTCCGTGCGCAGAGGGATTCAGCCCAGTAAACGCCGTCATGTGTGCCGGCGCCGTGGTCGCGGCGGCGGCCTCGAGATGCTCGACGACGGTGCCTCGCTCGCCAAACGCTTCCTCCAGGAAGGGCGCCGTCTCGAGCGGGTAGCCGTAACTGTTCAGATGATCCGCGCGGAGCGTGTCGAGCGAGATCAGGATCAGGTTCACATCGCCGTCCCGCCGCAACCCGGTCGTGTAGAGAATCGGGGTCGACCAGACCGGGAGCGTGAAACCGCCCGCGTCGCCGCGCAGCCGGGTGGTGGAGAGTCGCAGCGAGGCCTCGCGGCCGGCCCAGCGCGACAGGGAGACGGCCTCGTCGCGCCAGCCCGGCCCCCCCTCCTCGGAGGGTTCGAGAGGATCCAGAGTAGACCGGAAGAGCTCGTCGCAACTGCCGTCACTGCAAACTTCGAGCAGAAACTCGACCGGTCCCTGGTCCCGCGCAAGCTCGAGAACCCCGTAACCGAATTCGAGGCGCGCAGCGGGCGGGATGCGAACCGCTTCGGTCTGGTAGCTGCTCCGGTCCGATTCGGGCAACGCCGTGGCCTGGACCAGGACAGGAACCCGCTCCCCGGCCGATTTGGGCGGGAAGGCCAGGTCCACCTCCAGGGTCAACTGCTGGCCGTCCGGCTCGACCGCGCGCACCTTCCAGGGAATCGGGTGGGATCTGCCGCGGCGTTGAACGCGCCCGTCCGTCACGACCCGGGACGGCGCCCCCAACGACTCCGGCAATCGAACGCGCCTCTCGAATCGCTCGTCGGCCGGGATTTGGGTTCCGAAGAGGGCCACCACGTGCGCACTGGGGTGGCCCCGGAACACAAAGCGGGTCTCGGCCCCGATCGTCTCGACCGGAAGTTCGCCGCCGGCCGCAGCCACGGCCTCCTCGTCGACGAAGATCCGCTCGCGCTGCAGAACCGTTTCGCCGTCCGTACACCCGAGCGAACCCGCAAGCAGTGCGGCCGCGAACTGCAGAGTTCGCTTCATCTCGGGGTCCGCGGCTGATTGCCCATCGCGATTGCTATGATACCGGCCGGAAGGAGCCGGTCGAGGATGGAGAAACTGACCCGGTTGTCGCGATCCATTGCGGGCAAAGTCGCGCTCATCACGGGTGCCGCGAGCGGCATGGGGTACGCGACCGCGTGCCTGTTTGCCGATGAGGGCGCTCGCGTCGCTGCAGTAGACATCAACCGTGAGGGAGTCCTCGCACTCGCGAAGCGCATCGAAAGCGCCGGGCACGAGGCGCTCGGATTCGAGTTGGACGTCTCCGATCCCGCGGCGATTCGAGCCGCGATCGAGCGGATTACCGGCCACTTCGGGGGGCTCGACATCCTCGTGAACAACGCCGGAATCCCCGCGGGCGTGCCGCTCGAGGCCGAAGGCTACGAAGAAGTCTGGGACCGGGCCCTGGCCGTCAACCTGTCCGCCCAGCAGCGACTGATTCGGACCGCCCTGCCCTGGCTGCTCGAGAGCGAGTCCGGACGCATCATCAACGTCGCCTCCACCGAGGGACTGGGTGCGACCGCCGGGGTGAGCCCCTACACGGCGAGCAAGCACGCCGTGGTCGGTCTGACGCGCTCACTCGCCGTGGAATTGGGTTCGCGCGGCATCACCGTCAACTGCATCTGCCCCGGCCCGATCCGGACCGGGATGACGGCCGCGATCCCGGACGAAGCCAAGCGCAAGTTCGCCCGGAGACGGGTGCCGCTCCGGCGCTACGGCGACCCGGAGGAAGTGGCACACGGGACCCTTCACCTGGCCCTCCCGGCTTCGTCCTACATCAACGGCGCGATCCTGCCCGTCGATGGCGGACTGCTCGTTCAGAACACCTAGACGTGGCCCGAGGCATCGTGCAACCGGTGCCCCCGATGCGCCCACGGCGTTAGAATCGCGATATGTCCGAAGCCATCGAGAGCGACGCCGACATCGCGACGGTCCGCGCCTGGATCCGCGAAGCTGGCTCGGTCGTCGCCCTGACGGGAGCCGGCATCTCCACCGACTCCGGGATCTCGGATTTCCGCGGGCCCAAGGGGCTGTGGACCCGGAATCCACAGGCCGAGAAGATGGCTACGCTCCAGCACTACCTGGCCGAACCCGAGGTGCGCAAGCGCAGCTGGAGAAACCGTCTCGATTCGCCGGCCTGGCATGCCGAGCCAAACGTGGGGCATCACGCCCTCGTCACGCTCCACAAGCGCGACAAGCTCGACACCCTGATCACCCAGAACGTGGACGGCCTGCACCAGGCGGCTGGGATGCCGGCCGAGCGGGTGGTCGAGATCCACGGCACCATGCGAGAGGTCGCGTGTCTCGATTGTGGCGAGCGCGCGCCGATGGAGCGAGCCCTCGAGCGGGTGCGGGCCGGTGAAGAGGACCCCAGGTGCCGAAGCTGTGACGGGATCCTGAAGTCGGCCACGATCTCGTTCGGACAGAGTTTGATTCAGGAGGACCTGCTGCGCTCGGAACGGGCCGCACTCGCGTGCGACCTGCTGCTGGCGATCGGATCGACACTGGGCGTAGGTCCGATCAACGGTGTCGTGCCGATTGCGAAGCAGAGCGGGGCCCACATCGTGATCCTGAATGCCGAGCCGACCGAGATGGACGCGCTCGCGGACGTGATCTTCCGGGCCGAAATCGCCGCAGTGCTGCCGCGGCTCGCGGCTCCCGACGACTGATCGCGAGCCGCCCCCTGGCAGCGCGCTGCGACATCCAGGCCGGGGCCCGGACGCTTATGGAAGCAGGCATTCGAGACGATCGATCGCGTGGACGGGGGCGGCGTCTCCTTTCATGAGGTGCGCGATCGCCCCGTAGACAAGCTGGTGCTGTGCGACCCTGGGCTTCCCGCGAAACGCCTCGGCCCTGACGCTCAACTCGAAGTGGCCGGGGCTCGCAGCCCGTACCTCGACGGCCGCATCCGGGAGCGCGGCCTCGACCGCTTCCAGCAACGCCTGTTGCACGCTCGCTCCGGACATTCGGATTCCTTTACTCCCCGCCCCCGAATCTGTCTCCGGTACGCTAGCAGAACGCGCCTGCGTTTGACCGCTCAGGGCGCTTTCCCGTAGGTTTCGCGTCGCGGAGACGAGCCGACTCCGGGAGATCCCGCCATGCCGCCGATTCGAGTCACGCTGAAGCTCGAGCACGAGGACGTCGGCCATCTCGTGGTACTGATGAAGCGGGCCATCGAGTCCGCGGCAAACGCGAGCGAGTCCGAAATCTGCGCCGCAGCCGTTCGCACGATCGAGACGGCCCGGAGCGCGAAGGCCCCCGACTACGTCCTGGAACGGATCGAGACTCTCGAGTTGGCGACCCGGCTGCTGGATGACCCGGACTGGAAGCTTCCGTACGGCGCGCGCAACCAGATCGTGACGGCGCTCAGCTACTTCTCGAATCCCGTCGACCTGATCCCGGACTCGGTCCCGGGCCTCGGCTTTCTCGACGACACGATCATGATCGAATTGTTGACACGCGACCTCCGGCACGAGATCGCCGGATACCGGGACTTCCTCCGCTATCGAGAGGGCGCTTCCGACCGCGGTCAGGGACGCGAGAAGCGGATCGAGGATCGTCGCAAGCGTCTGCGCGCACGCATCCAAGAACGTCAGAACCGGGACGCGGATCGCACGCCGTCGGCGATCCGGCGTCTCTTCGGGAGCCGCCAGGGACCTGCGACGAGGCGAGGCGAGACGACGTGAACGGCGAGGCCGCGGCATCGGTGGTGGTGACGGGCGGAACCGGAGCACTCGGGCGCGCTGTGCTGCGCGCCTTCCTCGACGCCGGTGACCGGGTGACGGCCGCCTGGCTGGTCGCCGCGGAACGCGACGAGGTCGCACAGTTGTTCGCGCCCGAACTCGCAGACGGCCGACTCGAGTTGGTCGAAGCTGACGTCGCGGAGGCCCGGGGCGCGGCAGAGGTGGCACTCGCCGCCGGTCCGGCCAGCGCGCTCGTGAACGGCGTCGGAGGCTTCGAGGGCGGGCTTCCGGTCCACGAAGCGGACCTCGAAGCCTGGGATCGCATGTACCGAATCAACGTCCGCACCGCGGTCGCGATGAGCCGTGCGGTTCTGCCCGGTATGCTCGAGCGCGGACAGGGAGCCATCATCAACGTCGGCGCACAGGCCGCGACCGCACCGCCGGCCGGACTCGGAGCCTATGCAGCCTCGAAAGCCGCCGTCATGAACCTGACCCGGAGCCTGGACGCCGAGGCCGGCCATCGAGGAATTCGCATCAACGCGGTGATCCCGACGACCATCGACACCCCGGCAAACCGAAAGGCGATGCCCGAGGCTGATCCCTCTAACTGGACGCCGCCTTCCAGGATCGCGGAGGTGATCGTATGGCTGGCCGGCGATCGCGGCGCGACAGTTCGGGGCGGAATGATCCCGGTCTGAGTTCTAGACAAACACGAGGAACAGGAGACAGACGTGGCGAGAAAGCAAGCAGCGAAGCCAGCGGCAAAGAAGAAGGCTACCCGGAAGACCGGCGCGAAGCGTTCCACAACGAAGGCGGCCCGCAAGAAACTGACCAAGCGAAAGGCCTCCCCGAAGGCCGCCCGCAAGAAACTGGCCAAGCGAAAGGCCGCCCCGAAGGCCGCCCGCAAGAAACTGACCAAGCGAAAGGCCGCCCCGAAGGCCGCCCGCAAGAAACTGACTAAGCGAAAGGCCACCCCGAAGGCCGCAGCGCGCACAGGGACGGCACGGCCCGGGAAGCAGGCTCGACGTCCGAAGGTCGAACGCGCGGCCGCCGCAGCGCCCGTAGACCGGTTCCGGGAAGCGCTCGCCGCCCGGCGCCGGCGCCTGCTCTCAGGCCTCGGCTCGTAGCAGGTCGCGCACCGACTCGAGTCCATGCCGCAGCGCAGAGAGATCGCCCGGCGTCTCGACTGCACGCCCTCCCTCGCTACGCAGAATTTCGTTCAGCCGCTTGCGCGCGCCCTCGATCGTGAAGCGCTTCTTGTAGAGCAGTTGCTTGATCATCAGAACCCGCTCGATTTCCTTGCGGCGATACATGCGCTGGTTCGAGCGCGACTTCGGCGGAACCATCGCCTTGAACTCGGTCTCCCAGTAACGGAGCACGTAGGGCTTGACCTTCGTGATCCTGGCAACTTCGCCGATCCGGTAGTAGGTCTTGTCGGGAACGCCCTTCATGACCTTGTCGAGTTCTTCCATTTCCCCCCCTCTTCCAACCGTTCCAACCGTTCCAGCAGGTCCCGGCCAAGCGGGACCTGCGCGACCCCGATCGCGCTTGAAGCACATCCGCCGAAGCGAAACCCGCGGCGCAAACGGCCCGGGCGCGGCGACCCCTACCGCGGAACCCCGCCACGCGAGGCCGCCGCCGGTGCGCTCGCTAGGATGCCGCAGCGTCTTTTTGATTCAACTCATTCTTGAGTACCAGACTTGGCTTGAAAGTCAGCACCCGCCGCGCCTCGAGCTGGATCTCTTCCCCGGTCTGGGGATTTCGGCCCTTGCGCGCGTTCTTCTCGCGGACGAGGAAATTCCCGAATCCTGAAAACTTGACCTTTTCGCCGGACACGAGCGCTTCCTTGATCGAGTCGAAAACCGTCTCCACGAGTTCCGACGACTCCTTTTTCGAGAACCCTACGCGCTCGTAAATCAACTCTACGATCTCGGCCTTGGTCATGCCTCCCCCTTTCCCTGGTGCTACCTAAGCTCGCCGCCGAAGCGATGAGCCAGCATCTTGATGATCCGATCGGTGGTACCTGCAACTTCCGCGTCTCGCAGCGTGCGGTCGGGCCGTTGGAAGATCAGCCGAAAGGCCAGGCTGACCTTGCCGTCCGGAACGCCCTTCCCCTGGTAACGGTCGAACAGTGTCACCTCCGAGAGTGTAGAACCTCCCCCCTTGCGCACCGCCTCGAGCACCTCTCCTGCGCCCCGCTGCACGTCCACGAGAATCGCGAGGTCGCGTCGTACCGACGGGAACTTCGAAATCTGGACGAACTTCGGGGCCTCGGCTTCGGCCTGGGCCAACTCGAGTGCGTCCAGGTCGAGATCGAGCACGACGCAGGCGCCTTCGATCTCGAAGTTCGCGGCGACCTCGGGGTGCAATTCCCCGACCGTGGCCAGCACGCCCGGTCCCGCCGGGACCTCGCCGGCGGCCGCGGGGTGCAGGTAGGGCTGCTCGGTCCCGCTGCGGAACCTCACCTGGATGGAAAGCTCTCGCAGCAACTCCTCTACGATCCCCTTGGCCTCGAAGAACAGCGGAGTCGGATCGGCGGCCTCCCACAGGTTTTGGCGCTCTCCTCGCGTGAGCACGGCGGCCGCACGCAGGCGCTCCCGGGGCAACTGCCTGGCCTCGCCGGCCTGGAACACGCGAGCGACCTCGAACAGCCTCACCCGGTCGACCTGGTGAGAGAGGTTCCGATGCGCCGCGCGCAGCAGCGTGGGAAGCAGGTCGGCCCGGAGACAGGGCTCCTCCTCCACCATCGGGTTGAGCAAGCACACGGAGTTGCGACGCGCATCCTCCGGCGGGAGGCGCATAGCATCGAGATCCGAGACGGGAACGGCCGGGAACGCTCGCAGTTCGCTCAGGCCAGCTCCGGCCAGAAGGTCCCGGACCCGGTCCGCAAGCCGATAGGCGGCGGGCTCGGTGGTGGGAGAGGCCGCGCCGATCGGCATCGTGGGCTCGATCTGGTCGTAGCCGAGCACGCGCCCGACCTCCTCGACGAGGTCTTCCGGGATCCCGAGATCGTTACGCCAGCTCGGCACAACGCACTCGAGCTGGCCATCGGGCGCGAGCTCGGCGCGCACCTCGACCCGTCCCAGCATCGCGACCACCTCTTCGGTCTGGAGCGGGGCCCCGAGCAGGCGTTCCGGAAGCGCCGGATCGAGCCGGATCGGACCCGACACCGGGGCGGAATCTCCGCTGGCTTCGACGACACCGCGCGAGACCGCGCCACCAGCGAGTTCTGCGAGCAGAAGCGCCGCGCGGTCGACCGCGCGCACCACGCCGTTCGGGTCGATACCTCGCTCGAAGCGGTACGCAGCTTCGGAATGTAGCTTGAGGCGCCTCGCCGTGCGCCGGACGCGCGAGGGCGCGAAGTGAGCGGACTCGAGCAGGATGTCGGTGGTGGCCTCGCCCACCTCGGTTTCCGCCCCACCCATCACGCCCGCGATCGCGACCGGGCGCTCGGCGTCCGCGATC
>JAYZEO010000004.1:0-21343 GCA_036337215.1 Myxococcota bacterium
GCGCTCGAGGCTGCCCGCGAGAGCCTCGAGTCCGAACAACCGGTTCGCAGCGCAGAAATGACCGCGGCCGCCCGCAAGGCACTTCGAAGCTACGCGCTGCTCACGGACCGTCCCCTGATCGCGGTGCTCAATACCGCCGAAGACCGGGCTTCGAAGCCGGTGCCGCCGGACCTCGAGCGCACCGCGGCCGGCTGCGGCATCCCGGTGCTCTCGATCTGTGCGGCGCTCGAGGCCGAGATGGCGGACCTCGATCCCGAGGACCAGCCCGCGCTGCTGGCTGAATACGGAATCGGGGCACCGGCGGGCGGAGAGCTGACCCGCGCGGTTCTCGCGATCAGCGACATCGTCCCCTTCTTCACAGTCGGAGAGGACGAGTGCCGGGCCTGGGGAATTCCGCGCGGTACGCGGGCGCGCAGCGCCGCCGGGCGTATCCACTCGGACATCGAGCGCGGCTTCATCCGGGCCGAGGTGATTCCGTTCGATGACTTGCTGCCGCTCCAGGGGGGCCTCGTCGAAGCTCGAAAGCTCGGGCTGCTGCGGCTCGAAGGCAAGGACTACCCGGTGCAGGACGGCGACATCGTCCACTTCCGGTTCAACGTGTGATCGAGCGGCGGTGCGCGGCTGCTCGCGGCTCAAGCCGGGCGGGGGCAGCGCGATAAGACCCATGGGGAAGCGGAGCAGACGTGTGAGGGACCGGTGAGGGTTGGGATGGTGTGGCGTTCGACTTGGGCGGGGAGCTCAGGCTCGGGACTCGGGAGACGCAGCGTGTGGCTGACCGTGCTCGTGCTCGTGTGTCTCCAGATTCAGCCGGCCACGGCCGAACCCGTAGCCGAGCCCGTGGTCGAGCCCGTGGTCGAGCCCGTGGTCGAGCCCGTGGTCGACACGTTCCCGGCTTCGGAAGCTCTGCGCCCGGCGGTCGCGTTCTGGAAGCGCGTCTACCTCGAAGTCACGACCAACGCCGGGCTGATCCATGACTCGCGGCAGCTGGGTGTCGTCTACGAAGTGGTGCGCTGCGAGACTGCGAACTCTCGCCGGCGCTAAAAGGAGGTGGAGCGCCGGAAACGCCGGTGGCGGGACGCCCTGCGTCACCTCGCTTCCGGGAAAGCGCCCTCTGACGAACGACAGCATCACGCGGCCCAGACCCTGGAGGCGGCGCTCGGACACGCCCCATCGACACGCGAGTACGCACGGGCTTCGCGCAGGATCCGCTTCCAACTCGGACAGCGCGACGAGTTCCGGGCGGGCCTGATTCGCGCCGGCGCCTTCGATGCGGCCATACGCGAGGTGCTGCTAGAGGAAGGCGTGCCCGAAGGCCTGATCGCGCTCCCCTACGTGGAATCGTCGTTCAACCTGAGCGCGTACTCGAAGTACGGAGCGGCGGGGCCGTGGCAGTTCATGCGCTCGACGGGCCGACGCTTCCTAAAAATCGATTACGTGGTCGACGAGCGCCTCGACGCAATCATCGCGACCCGCGCGGCCGCGCGCCTGCTGCGGAAGAACCACAACTCGCTGGAGAGCTGGCCGCTCGCGATCACCGCCTACAACCACGGGCGCGCGGGAATGGCGCGGGCGGTGCGGCGTCTCGGAACCCGCGACATCGACCGCATCATCGAGAAGTACCGAAGCCGGAGTTTCGGCTTCGCTTCGCGCAATTTCTACGTGCAGTTCCTGGCTGCGAGCGAGATTCTCCAGAGCCACGAGTCCTACTTCGGGCCATTGGTCCGAGACAAGCCCACCACAGTCGATCGAGTGAAGCTGCCCTTCTACGCGGCGCTGGCGGATCTAGAGGAGTTAGGCGTGTCCCCCGAAGCCGTGAAGCGGCTCAATCCGTCGCTGCGGCCGCCGGTCTTCCGCGGCATGAAACGCATCCCCCGGAACTTCGAGCTCAAGCTGCCCGCGGGCAGCGTCGGCACAGACACCGAGGCCTGGCTCGCGCAGGTCCCCGAGACCCGGCGCTACACCAGCCAGACCAAGTCTCGCTACTACCGCGTTCGAGCCGGAGACACCCTGGGCAGAATCGCCCGGCGAAACAGCACCAGCGTGAGCGCCCTCGTCGCACAGAACGGCCTGCGCAACCGTCACCGCATCCGAAAGGGACAGGTACTCGAAATCCCGGGCCCGGGCCAGAAGGCGAAACCCCCTTCCAGGAGGACCGCGAAGACCGCGCGGGACAGAATCGCGGAGCGCGGTCCGCGGCCGGTCGCCGCCCCTACTCAGAAGATCGCCGCGCTGGCGCCGGAGCCGGAGTTCCTGGGCCCCTGGCGCACGCTCCAACCAATTTCAGGCAACGCGCACTGGCATCGACTGCGCGGGAACTCGACCCACGTCGGGCCACTCGAGACCCTCGGACACTTGGCCGACTGGCTCGGGGTCTCCTCTCAACGCCTGCGAAATCTCAACCACCTGGACAGGCGGGATCTGCTGAGACTCGGGCAGCGAATCGAACTCGATTTTTCCCGGACCCCGGAAGAGATCTTCCGCCAGCGACGCCTCGAGTATCACAAGGGGATCGAGGAGGACTTCTTCGAGAGCTTCGTGATCACGGGTACCATCGAGCACCGCCTGCAGGTCGGGGACAACCTCTGGGAACTCTCACGCCAGACCTACTCCGTCCCGATCTGGTTGCTTCAGCGCTACAACCCCGAACTCGACCTCTCCGAGCTCGTGCCGGGAAGGAAGCTGTCCGTACCCGTCATCGCACCCACCGGCCGAATCAGCTGAGCCGGCACCCGGGCCGAAGCGATCAGACCTGAAAGCTGGTCTCGTCGGGTAGCCGAAGCGCCGTCAGCGGCCCGCCGTAGACCGCGCCCGTATCGATCCCGATCGAGTAGGGGATGTTCCAGCGAATCCCGAAGTCCGGCAGCGGCGTGTGGCCGTAGACGATGGTCGCACCCAGGCTGTGCGGCAGCTCGGCGGTGTCGCGCTGCCAGAGCAGATCGTGGGGCGAGGTGTTCACTCTCGCGTATTCGACGTCCGAAACAGCCAGGACCTCGCGGGAGAGTCCGGCGTGGACAAACAGGTATTGATCGGCCGTATACGAGAGCTCGAGCGAGCGGTAGAACTCCTCGTGCGACGGGGAAAGCTTGAAGTCCCCGGGCCCGTCGGAGTAGCCGTAGGACTCGAGCGTCAGCTCTCCCCCGTTATCGCGAAAGGCCTCCGCACCGAAGTAGGCGTCGCCTTCCCAACCCAGGAAAGAGAGAAACATCGATTCGTGGTTCCCGAGCAGGAAGGTGCAGGGCTGCCGCTCCTGGAGCCCCAGCAAAAACTCGACGACGCCGAAGGAGTCCGGTCCGCGATCGATGTAGTCGCCGATGAAGACCAGACGATCTTCCGGGGTCAGCGGCAGCAACTCGATCAGATCGACGAGCTTGTGCTTCATGCCGTGGATGTCGCCGATCGCGTAGATCATAAGGCTGCGTTATCGGCCGGGTCGGGACCCCCTCGGAGGCCCACCCCCGCGGGCGCCGGCGGCTTCGACCCCAGCTGGCCGCAAGCGGCGAGGATGTCGTCTCCCCGACTTCGCCGCACCGTCACCGAGAGCTGGCCTCGCGCCAGCAACTCCGCAAAGTGCTCCACGGTTGCGTCCGTGGGCCGCCTGTAGTGCGTACCCGGGTGCTCGTTCAAGGGAATCAAGTTCACCTTCGACGGAATCCCGTGAAGCAGCCGGACCAACCGCCGCGCGTCGGCCTCGCTGTCGTTCACACCGGCAATCAGGGCGTACTCGAACGAGATCCGGTCACGCCGCGGGAGCGGGTAGCTGCTGCAGGCTTCGATCAGGCGCGCCAGCGGGAAGCGCTTGTTGAGAGGCACGAGCTCGTCGCGCAGCACGTCCGTCGTCGCGTGCAGTGAAACCGCGAGCCGCACCGGCCCCGCGCGCGCCAACTCCCTCATGCGCGGCACGACGCCGGCCGTAGAAACCGTGATACGGCGCGGGGAAATGCCGAAGCCTCTCGGGTCTCTCAGGGTCTCGATCGCGCGGAGTACGGCCGAAAGGTTGAGCAGCGGCTCGCCCATGCCCATGAAGACCAGGTGCGTGGGGCGCTCGCCCAAGGGCGCGAGCAACTCGGTCACCGCCAGGACCTGATCGACGATCTCGCCACTTTCGAGGTTCCGTCCGAAGCCCATGCGCCCGGTGGCGCAGAAGCCGCAGTCCAGACTACAGCCGAGCTGAGATGACACGCACACGGTGCGCCGATCCCCTTCCGGAATCAGAACCGACTCGATCCGGCCTGCATCGGACGTGCGCAGCACGAGTTTGCGGGTGCCGTCGGAGGACACCACCACCTCGTCGAGCGCGAGCTCGCGTGTGCTATAGCCAGCGACGAGTTCGGCGCGCAGCGTCCGAGACAGGTTCGACATCCGGCCGAAATCGCGCACGCCCCGCGCATACATCCAGTGCAACACCTGATCCGCACGGAAGGGCGCGATCCCGGCCTTTCCGAAGACCGAGCGAAGTTCTTGCGGCGTGTGGGCCAGGATCGATCTCACGCGGGCACTTCCGATCTCTTGTACTCGAAATACGCGATCGCCCGGCCCTCTGCCAGGAACTCCTGTTCGTAGACCGTCTCGCAGCGTTCGGGCGCGATCTTAGACCAGGGATCGGGCGCGTGCAGGTTGTCGAAGAGTTCCGAGCCCGACAGCAGCCCGTCGATCGACTCGGCGTACGGGAGGTGGTCGGTCGCCAGGTGCAGAACTGCCCCGGGACGAAGCACCCTTGCGAGCAGTGGCAGCACCTCTCGCCGAAGCAGCCGCCTGCGATGATGTCGCTTCTTGGGCCAGGGATCCGGGAAATTGATCCAACACTCAGAGACGGACTCGGGGCGAAGCACTCGCTCGAGCAGATACTCGGCGGTCGCATGGACCACGCGCAGATTCGGAATGCCGGCTCGCGCCACGCGCCGCGCAGCCTTCTGCACACGCTTGCGCGAGACCTCGACGCCCAGGAAGCGCTGCGCGGGGCGTTGCCGCGCCATTTCCATGATCACCTCGGCCCGCCCGAACCCGATCTCGAGCACGTGAACCGACGCACCGATCTCCGCCTCGACGCCACGTTCCCGGATCGCCTCCGACTCGACGAGAACGTCGTCCGGATCGAGTTCGGGTTGCGCTAGCGGAGGGGCACGCGTACCGGACACCAGAAGCAGGCTCCACCCGCGAGCAGTTCGAGCAGCGGCAGGCTGCCGGGGGCGCCCTCCGATTCGAGCGGGCGCGGACGCCGCAGAGGCAGAAACCTGCGCTGCACTGGCTGTACCGACACCGCCTCGCCCTCACCCGGCGCGAGGCCCGCAAGCTCCCGCGCTTGCTCGAGTGCATCCTCGACACCCCCGAGCACATCGATCAGGCGATGTTCGAGGGCCTGGTGGCCGGTCCACACGCGGCCCCGGGCGACTGCTTCCAGCTCTTCTTCCGAAAGCCCGCGTCCCTCGGCCGCCTTCCGGACGAACTCGCGGTAGAGGTGGTCGACCTGGCGCTGGAGCAGCGCGCGTTCGTCTTCGGTCCTGGCCCGGTGGAGGTCGAAGATCCCCGCGTGCCGGCCGCGCTGAAGGCTCTGCTGATCCACGCCGAGCGAATCCATCAAGCCCTCCAGCCCCAGCGCAGTGAGCGCCGCGACACCGATCGACCCGGTGAGCGTGGTCGCCTCCGCCACGATCCGGTGGGCCGCCATCGCGATGTAGTAGCCGCCGGATGCGGCCGTGTTCCCGAGACTTGCGACCACGGGCTTCGACTCCGCGAGCTTTCGCACCGCGCGCCAGATCAGATCCGAGGCGAGCGCATCACCGCCCGGCGTGTCGATCCGCAGCACCACCGCCGCGATCGAATCCTGGGTCGCGAGACTCCGGAGCCTGCCGACCACGCCTTCCGGAGAGCCCGATCCGGGCCGGAGGATGCCCGTGATCGGCACCACTGCGATCCGGGGCGGCGCGCTCCAGACTGGATCCCAGCGAAAGCGACGACGGGCCAGGTACCGGTACCTCGAGCCGTCCTCGATCAGAGAAGCGGGCTCGGGCTCTTCTCCCGCGTCGTCGAGTGCAGCCAAGCGCACCGGAACCTCGTCTCCGTAGACGCACGCATCGATCAGGCCTTCTTCGAGCGCCTCGTGTGCCAGATAGGGACCCTCGTCTATCCAGCGCCGCGCGGTCTCGGCGTCCCCCGCCCGTCCGGTCGCGAGCCCGGAGACGAAGGCGTCGTACAGGCTCTCGATCACGGCTTCGAGCGCCTCCCGCGCAGGCTCGCTCATCCCATCGCGGGTCAGGATCTCTCCCACCGACTTGAATGCACCCGCGCTCACGACCTCGGGCACGATGCGCCAACGCTCCAGCGCCCTGCCCAGAAAAGTGCTCTCGATCCGGATGCCCAGCAGATCGACCCGACCTTCGGGGGCGACCCAGAAGTGAGCGGCGGCCGCCCCCAGCCAGGCTCCGGCATTCCCCGTACTGTTGGCATACACCACAGTGTGTTTTCCGCTCTCGCGCAGACGCTCGATCGCGCGCACCAGTCCCGCAAGCTGCCCCCAGCCGATCGGAGCCCGGCCGACTCGCAGGATCACACCCCGAAGCGCCGGATCGCTGCGTGCGCATTCGAGAACCTCCAGGGTCTGTGCAAACGACGGGGGCCGCCGACGCAGGAGCCCGATCCACGACTGAGGAGCCGGTGCCTCGACCAGTCCGTAATCCAGAACGAGCGCCACCCAGTCCCGCGAAACGCGCCGCTCGAAGGGCCAGGCCAGTATGTCCCGCAATCCGCGGAGTAGGTTCCAGAGGACTCGTGGCAATGAGGGGAAGACGCGGAGCAACCGGGAGCTCTTCCCGAGCACGGGCTCTCGCGTCACTGGATCTTTCGCCGCTTCCGGTTCATGTAGTCCACCATGATGTACTCGCCGAGCTGGTTCGGACTCGTGTAGAAGGCCCGGCCCTTGTTGATCCGGGTCATGCTCTCGACGAAACGCAGGAGCTCGGGAGCGTCGTCGAGCATGAAGGTGTTGATGGTGGCCCCTTGCTGCGTCACGCGGCGCACCTCGCGCAGGGTCTCGTGCGTCGCTCGCGGACTGATTCCACCGAAACCGCTCGGCCACTCGACCCTCAACTCCTCGCCCACAAAGTAAGCGGTAGGCTGGCCGTCCGTAATCACGATGATCTGCGCATTCGGGCTCGGGTTGCGATCGATCAGGCGCCGCGCCAGCCGTAGGCCGTCCTGCAGATTCGTGAACGGATCGCTCATGTTCCACGAGAGTTCCGGCAGCTCTCGCACCGCGAGTTCCCGAGCACGTGTGTAGAAGCCGACCGTGAAGAAGCGGTCCCGGGGGTAGCGGGTTCGAATCAGGTGATCGAGCGCTACTGCAACCCGCTTGGCGGCCGGCCAGCGTCCGGACCAGGACATCGACCAGCTCATGTCGAGCAGGAGCACGGTGGTGGTGTCGGTCGTGTACTCGGTGTCGAAGACCTCGAGATCCCGTGGCGCCAACGCCACCGGCACCTCCGGCTGATTGCCCTCGCGCTGAGAGCGCCGAAGTGCGTTCCGCACGGTGCCCACCGCATCGAGGTTGGCGGGCGCACCGAATGCGTAGGGCCGGGTGCGTTCCGGCGTGACCAGCGCCGTTCCGACCTGCGAGGTCTCGTGCGAACCAGGGGTTCCCCGGCGCAGCGACGAATAGATGTCGTCGAGCGCCAGTTCGCCGAGACGCCGAATTGCCCGCGGCGTCAACTCGGGGCCTGCCGCGCCCGGCCGAAGGTAGCCGGCGCGCTCGAGCGTCCCCTCCAGGTCCCGCAGAATCAGAATCGACTGCACGCCTTCTTCGCCGAAGAGTTCGCGCGCCTGCTCGAGGTCCAGGTCCTCGAGGTTGCCCTCGAGCAGATTCCGCGCCATCCGGCTCAGCGCCTCGATCCGCCGCATCAACTCCAGCGCCTCCTCGAAGGATGCGCTCTCGGACCCATTCAAGTGGCGCCGGTTGCGGGAATGAAAGTTCTCGAGGTCGCGAATGTCTTCGAGCGCCTCGAGCAGTTCTTGAAAATCCGATTCCGCCTCGGGATCGGACCACTCGTAATCTCGAAATCGCTGGATCGCATCCGAGAGGCGCGCCGGGAGCTGGTCCCGGCGTTGTCGGAACTCGTTCCAACGCTCGGACTCCAAGCCGTGCTTCCGCTCGACGCTTCCCTGTTCGCGGTCCAGGATCTCCTCGAGGCGCTGTTCGGGCTCCTCGAAGGCGCGGTCGAAATTCTGGTTCGACATCGCGTCCCGCGCCTGCTGGCGAAGCTGCGCGAGGAGTTCCTCGAGGCCCATGACCCGGAACTCCATCCCGGCGAGTTCGAATCCCTGCGCTCTCATCCAGTCGAGCGACTGCTCGAGGTCCATTCCCTCCATCAGGTACTGGGAGAGTTCGTCGAGTGCATCCTCGGCGTCGAGTGTGAACTGGTGCTGGGTTCCGTCCCAGCTGCTGTAACGGATTTGCAAGCCTCGATCCTCTGCTCCAGCGGAGGCTATCTATACAGAACGCGGCGCCCCTGCAGGTCCTTGTTGAGCTGGTTCGAAAGGTGCAGCCCCTCGAGGATGAACTCGATCGCAGATGCGACGTGGTCCGGGCTGCGGGTTCCACCGAGCTTCTCGACCGCCGCGCGTAGACCCTCGATCTGATCGAGCCCACTCAGATAATCGGCCGACGCCATCTCGTCCCCGACTTCGACCTTCCAGCCGGATCCGAACGATCCGACCACGGGTGCCAGTTCCTCCAATTCGAAGCACTCGTCGAAGACGACCTTGATCGCACGCAGCAACAGCCCTTCGACCACGGCTGTCTCGCCCACCTCGCTCCCACCGTATTCGAGTTCGATCTTCCCGGCCGTCGGCGTGAGCAGGGCGCCCAGGTCCGAGATGCGCGGCACCGCCGTCTTCTCGCCGAGCCGGAGTGCGCGGCGCTCCGCGGCCGCGATCAGCGTCTCGTAGTTGGCGATTGATACACGCACTGAGACTCCCGAGGTCGCGCTCACGTCCGGGCTCTGCCGGGCCTGCACCGTGAGTTCGGCGATCAATTCCTTGACGAAGGTGGGGACCTCGACATCGACCCCCGAGCCGCCGGTCGCGCGATGTTCCTGTTCCATCACCTGGATCTCGAGGCTCCGCGACGCCGGGTAGTGTGTGCGGATCTGCGCCTGGTATCGGTCCTTGAGCGGCGTGATGATGCGCCCCCGCCGCGTATAGTCCTCGGGGTTGGCACTCGCGACGACCAGGATGTCGAGCGGAAGGCGCACCTTGAAACCCTTGACCTGAAGGTCGCGCTCCTCGAGCACATTGAAGAGACCGACCTGCACCTTCTCCGCCAGATCCGGAAGTTCGTTGATGCAAAAGATCCCGCGGTTCGTGCGCGGAATCAGCCCGAAGTGAATCGTGGCCTCGTCGGCGAGATAGTGTCCTTCGGCGACCTTGATGGGATCGATCTCCCCGATCAGATCGGCCATGGTCACGTCCGGAGTCGCTAGCTTCTCGCCGTAGCGTTGCTCACGCGAGATCCAGGCGATCGGCGTACTGTCGCCGCATTCCGCGACGCGTTGCTGCCCGAACTTGCTGATCGGGTTATGCGGGTCGTCGTTGACGTCGCTTCCTTCGATCGCCGGGACTTCTTCGTCGAGCAATCCGATCAGCGCGCGGATCATGCGCGACTTTCCCTGCCCGCGCTCGCCGAGGAAGATCATGTCGTGACCCGCGAGCAGCGCATTCTCGGCCGCTGGAACCACGCTTTCCTCGTAGCCAACCATCCCGGGAAAGAGCGAGCGTCCGTTTCGAATTCCGTCAACCAGGTTCTGGCGAAGTTCATCTCGAACGCTGCGACTGCGCCAACCGGATTCGCGCAGTTCGCGCAGCGTGCTGGGTCTGTTCGGGGGGGACAGTGTGTTACCTCCGTGCCATCAGGAGTCGTCGGTATCCGTGCCCGCAACGAGTTCGATCCGACGCTGGATGATCTCGAGCTTGCCTCCGTCGTCCTTCTTTAGCCCGGATGAAGGCTCCAACTCGCGGATCCGGGCCTTGGCCAACTCCATTCTCTCTCCCTCGACGGGGTGACTTCGCAGAAACTGGGGCACGTAGAAGGCGCTCGCGTGCTCGGCCTGGAGAATCTCGAAGAAGCGAATGAACTGTTGAGGATCGTAGCCTGCGCGAATCATCGCCTCGACTGCGCGCTGGTCCGCCTCCCGCTCGGCCTCGCGGCCGTAACTGGTCGTGTAAGCAGTGGCTGCCACCGACGATGCGACGTTTGCACTGTTCGCAATCATCGGATTTCCAGTCAATACCGCGGCCGCCAGGCTGACGACGTTCACGGCTAGGCCGGTGTTTCGATTGGAGCGGTAGTTCTCGGCAAAGTGCCGTTCCGTCACGTGTGCGATCTCGTGTGCGACGACGCCCGCGAGCTGGGCTGCATTCTCGGCCGCCAGAATCGTGCCGGTGGTGATGTAGATCGCGCCACCGGGGAGCGTGAAGGCGTTGATGTCCGGCTCCTCGACGACATAGAAGCGGATATCGAAGTCGGTGGGAGCAGAGGCGGCGACCAACTTCTTTCCCATCGCGCGGACGTAGTTCACGACCACCCGGTCCCGCATCAACTGGTGGGATTGCCGGACCTCGCGCTGCGCCTGGTGCCCGATTTGCTCCTCCGCTTCGGGCGATAGGGTTCCGCAGCCGACCAGCAGCAGCAGCAGCCCCAGCAGCGGCAAAACCCGGGATTCGAGGGAAGGGAATCGGGTGAAACAGGCAACTCGACGCATCAGAAGCGGGTCTCGTCACCGCCGGAGCCCACCGACTCCTTGAGCTTGGCAATCACCGAGCGGACCACCGAGCAGACAGCATCGTCGAACTGCTTGTTGTCGATGATCTGAAGGCCGTAGTGATCCGCCTCGGACAGGATGTGACTCTGGATCGCCCTGATCTGGTCTAGGTTCTGCATGTAGCGCTCGGACTGACGCCCCCGCGCCTTGGCTGCCCGCATGGCGAAGCGTTGAGGAAGCGCGTCGGCGTCAACGGTCGCAATTGCCAGAAAAGCCACGTGTGCGCGGTCCTCGAAGTCCCTCACATCGAGTTGACTCGGAAGCAGGTTCACACCCTCCACGATCATGCTGGTGTTCTCTGCGAGGCCGCGCTCCAACAAAGCCCGAACTCCGACCGCGATCTTTTGAGCCTGCTCGCGGAAGCCGGTGATCACGTCATATCGTCCCGGCGACGTACCCTCCTCCGGCGGCTTCGGTTCCGGGTCGGGCTGCAAATGCCGGTAAGCATCGAAGGTCGATCCGTGGATCTCGGGCATGAGATCCGAGGAGAACATGAGCCGCATGATCTGGCGGATCGAATCGGTGCCGATCACGCGCGAGATCTCGAGCCGCCGCGCCACCTCCACCGCGATTGAAGTCTTTCCCACACCGGTCGATCCTCCGAGCAGAATGAAGATCGGACGAACATCAGCGAGCGCGCGCCGCCAGACACGGTAGCGCTCCCCGGCGGCCGATCCGTGCGCGCGCTCGATGGTCTCGAATGCGAGGTCGCGCAGGACGTTGCGATCGATTTCATTGCGACCTTCCCGGAGCAAGCGCCCCTCGAGTTCCCGCGCCACATCATAGGCCTCGCTGACCTCGAGCCCGGCGCCCTGGAGCGACACCGCCAGGATCCCCTTCGAGAAGGGGCTCGAAGAACTGTCGCTCTCTCGGACCCGCGGCGGCTCGACCCCGAGTTGAACGGGCGGGCGTTCCAGGTCGTAACGGTCCGCGAGCAGGGCATCGATGAGTCTCGCGATTTCGGAAGTTCCAACCTGCTTTTCGGGCTCGAGACGGGCGCGTATTTCTGTCGCCGCTTCGAACGCCACTTCGAAGGGAACGCCCCGCGAAACGAGCGATTGCACGAGGATGCCGCGCATGAACGGCCGCGGACCCTCGGCGGTAACTACGGAGAGAGTTTCGTCTGCCACGAACCCGAGATCGTATCAAACGCCTCGCTGTGCATCGAGAAGCCGGAGCGCCACGCCGAAACGAACCCCGCGGCCACTTACCCGGAACTCGCGGACACCCGCAACCTCGAGTACCCGTTCGAGGACACACAGGCCAGCCACGATCACGTCGGCTCGGCCCGATTCGAGCCCCGGGACGCGGCAGCGCGCCTCCCTCGAAAGCGGCGCGAGGCGTTCGATCCAGCGCGCGAGCAGGACCGCTCCGAGCCGCATGCCCTCGACCCGCTCGGCGTCGTAGTCCGCGAGCGAGAGTTCCATCGCCGCGAGCGTCGTCGCGGTCCCGGCGACCGCCACCAGATCGGGGCTCGGCGGAATCCCGGCGCTTCGGAGTGGCGAGAGGACGCGATCGATCTCCGAGCGGAGCGCGCCGATCTGAGACGGAGGCGGCGGATCGCCGCGGAGCCAGGCCTCGGTCAGAGAGACCGAGCCGATTTCGAAGCTCCGATAGGCGGGCGCTGCGGCCCCCGCAGACGCGGCCCAGGCCACCTCGGTGCTCCCGCCCCCGACATCGACCACCACCAGCGCCCGGGATGGAGCTTCCGTGTCCAGGTTCCGGCGCGCCGCCTCGAGCGCCATCTCGGCCTCTTCTACGGGCGAGAGCAGACGCGCCTCGTCGATCCCAAACTCGTCCCGCAACAAACCCAGGAAATCCGCGCCGTCGGCCGCGCGTCGCAGCGCCGCGGTCCCGACCACGACGATGCTCCGGGCTCCGGCCTCGCGCGCCAGCCGCACGAAATCCCCGATGATCCGGCGCGTCCGAACTCGGGCGTCCGCCAGCAGGCGGCCGGTGGCAAAGACACCCTCCCCGAGCCGCGCGATCGCAGCCCGCTCCAGCACCACCCGGCCGGTCGCCTCCAACACCAACAGCAGCAGCGTGTTGCTGCCGGCGTCGATCACGGCAACTCTGCGAAGTCCTGGGTGTTGCTGAGCGCTTCTTGCCATCTTGCGAGAGTTGACCGCCGAGTTTCCGTGTTGTTACCCTTATGCGCGGGCGCTTGGGTTTAGGGGGGGGTGAACGTGACCGAACTGAGTTCGGTGCGTCCTACGCGCTTCGAGTGCGGGGGTGCTCGCTTGCTCGACGCCCGCTACCCCACGACCTGGGAACCCGGTCCACTGACCCGACGCATCCTCGGCACCGTAGCAGAGAGGTCGGCCGGCGTCGGAATCGCGCTGCTCCGACGAGCCCGGGCCGAGGGTTCCCTGCTCGGATCGGAGCAGCGATGAGGACGATCGCGGTCGTCAACCAGAAGGGCGGCTGCGGGAAGACGACCTCGGTCGTGAATCTGGCCGGCTGCCTCGCCCAGGAGAACCACAGCGTCCTGGTGATCGACATGGACCCGCAGGCCCACGCCACGATCGGGCTCGGCATCGACCCGGAAGTCCTGGACGAAAACCTGTACGAGGTCCTGGCAGATCCGGCACCGCAGTCGGTCGGCCTCGATGAGGTGACGGTCCCGGCCGGCGATTGCCTGGACGTGGCTCCGTCTGGTGTGATCCTGTCGGCCCTCGAGCAAAAGCTCGCCTCGGAGGGGGCGGCGGGCCGAACCGAGCGCCTTGGAGACGCGATCAAGTCGCTCTCGAAACCCTACGACTTCGTCTTGATCGACTGCCCGCCGAACGTGGGAATTCTGACCTTCAACGCCCTCCGCGCCGCGACGGAGGTGATCGTGCCGCTCGAGACCAGCTACTTCGCCATGCAGGGGGTGTCGCGGCTGCTGGAGACGGTCGGGCTGCTCGAGGATCGAATCGGGCACGAACTGCGGATCCGGCTGCTGCCCACGATGTTCGACGGCCGGACGCGCTTCGCAAAACGCGCCCTGATCGAAATCCGAGAAACCTACAAGGACCTCGTCTTCGACACCGTGATCCGTCAGAATGTCCGGCTCCGCGAAGCCGCCCAGCGTGGCCAGCCCATCTCGAAACTCGACCGGCGCGCCTACGGCTTCATCGACTACATGTCCCTGGCGTTGGAGCTCCTCTTCGACGACCAGGAACTGGTCGAGGAAGAGGAAATCGCGCCCGAGTTCGAACTGGAAAAGGGCGCGTCCGGCGGCGAGAAGGGGGTCGTGCTGACCTACCGCAGCCCGGTCGCGCGCAGCGTCCAACTCGCGGGCGATTTCAACGACTGGGTACCCGACAAGAACGTCGATTCCCGCCAGGCACCGGACGGCACCTGGGAAAAGGTGATCCAGCTCGGACCCGGCGTCTACCAGTACCGCTACTTCGTTGACGGAGAGTGGAAACCCGACCCGAGTAACCCGAGAAGGGTCGAGGGACCCGCCGGCGGTGTAAACTCTGTGCTGATCATCAGCTGAGCGCCGCGCTTCGGGGCGGTGCCGGAGCGGGGATCGGTTGGCACGCCGCAGGGGTCTCGACGAGGTCTTTCACTTCTTCATCTCGGAGGAGGAGCAGCGCGAGATCCGCGCGCGCTCCGAACAGTCGGGGTCCGCCGCGCCCGCGGTACGCTGGTGCATCGCGGCAAATCCCGAGCGGCCGCTCTCGGGCGCCCTGGTGCGCGACCTGGCCGTAGCCCTCGCGCAATTCGATCGCCGGGTTCACGTGGTCGCACCCTTCTCGGCGCCGTTCGAACCCGCCGCCGCGGTCGTGTGGCATTCCGGTACAGACCCGCGGGAACTCGATCGGGCGCTGAGCGAGGTCCCGCCCGGCTGCTCGCTCGTCGCAATCGAGCGCGCGGCCCGAATCGCGGCATGGCTCGAGCAGCCGCGGCACGACGGGACCGCCGACTTCGACGCGCTGCTGCTTCCGATCGAAGCCGCCGAGTGGGGCATCGCAGAAGCGCGCGCGACACTGCGCGAGTTGGCGGAGGCGGCTCGGTCGCTAAGGATCGTCGGTGTGGTGCTGTCGGCCGCCGACCCGAAGTCCGGCCGCGCGCTCTTCGCGCGTCTGGCCGCCTGGGCACGCAGCGAGTTCCGGCTCGAACTGGAGTTCGCCGGGAGCCTCGATCGCGACCGCGCGAGCTTCCGCTCGCTGTTGCAGGGGATCCCATTGACGCAGCTCGATCCGACGGCGGCATCCGCCCGAAGCCTCGAGCGGCTGATCGCTTGTCTGATCCCGGAGACTTCTGCGCCGCGCGGCCGGCAGCCCGGAACCACTGAACTCGGCTGAGGCGACCGCGCCCGAGCGCCTGGCGCGGGAGCTCCCGCGGCGCTTCAGGCTGCGCAATCCACTCGAGGCCCGGCCTCGAGAACCAGCAGCGTCCCGGCCGTCACCAGCCAAGGAAGGCACAGAAAGTTGAGGCCCGGAATCAGGAAGGTGGCGAACGCCCCCACGCCGAATCCTGCCACGACCGCAGGCTCGCGGCGAAGCCAGGCACGCCGTGCGGCGAAGCTCAGTTCGCGGCGATCGAGCGCGTAGCCGGCGTAGTTGAGCGGCAGGAACAGCACCGCAAACGCGACGGCGGCCGCGGCTGCCAGCGGTTGCAAGCCTGGAACCAGTGCGAGCCCCAGAATCAAAACCTCCACGCCGAGGAAGCACAGGCCACGCTTCAGTTCCTCGAGGGCAACGCGGAAACTGGCCCCGAAGCCCGGGGCTGGCGCTTCGGCCCCGGTGGCGATTTCTTCGACCCGTCTCGACAGCAACTCCAGAAGCGGTTATGCCAGGATGCCGCCGACCAGCGTAAAGCTGAAATAGACAAGCACTGCCAGAAGCGCGAGCAGGATCCAACGCACGATCGCAGTGGCGAGGCGCAGCGGGCCGATCCAAATCCACTCGTACCATGCACCCGGATCGGGCATGCGAAGCCATTCCGAGATCGCCTCGGCGACGACACCGATCTGCGACACCAGGAGGAAGGTCGCGGCCGCGAAGGCCAGCAGGTTGAGACAGAACGGAAGCACACACCAGGCCCAGAGGCCGCGCTCCTGGCGGAGCATCCGGAGTGCGCGTGGCAACAACGCGACGCCGGCCAGGAGGCCGCGACTCCGCGGCGAGGTCAACCCTATTCCTCGATCAGCGACAGCACCTGATCCCGGCGCTCGAGCATCTCGCGCTCGCTCGGCGCCTCGACGTTGAGCCGGAGTAGTGGCTCGGTGTTGGACGGGCGCAGGTTGAACCACCAGTCCGCGAACTGGACCGTCAGCCCGTCGAGTTCGTCCACCTCGCCGTCAGGAAAGGCGTCGCGCACACGGGCCAGGGTCCCGGGAAGATCGGAAACCCGCCGGTTCACTTCGCCACTCTGCGAATAGACGCGAAACGGTCGGCAAAGTTCCGACAGCGGGCGACCGCTGCGGTCTAGGGTCTCCAGCATCAGCATGAACGCGGCCGCGCCGTCGTCCGCCACGTAGCCGTACGGAAACCGAAAGTAGTAGTGGCCGGAGAGTTCACCCCCGAACGGCGCATTCTGCTCCCGCATGCGCGCCTTCATGAAGGCGTGGCCGACGCGACAGCGAACCGCTTTGCTGCCGTGCTGGCTCACGGTCTCGGCGACCACGCGGCTCGATCGGAGGTCGTAGACGACCGGATCCCCCTGCTTCGCACCGAGCAGGCCGTGTTCGAGAATGCTGCCCACGAACAGCGCCGTCGTCAGATCCGCCGGGACCGCAGTGCCACTCTCGTCGACGAAGACAGCCCGGTCCCCATCTCCATCGAAGGCAACCCCCAGGTCGGCCCCGCATTCGCGGACCGCGTTCTGTAGATCAACCAGGTTCTCGGGTTTGAGCGGATCCGCTTCGTGATTTGGGAACGATCCATCGGGCTCGAAGAAGAGCCGCTCGACGTCCAGAGGCAGTGCGGAGAGCAACCCCTCGATCGCCTCTCCGGCAATCCCGTTTCCGGCATCGAGCACCACGCGCAGATGCGGCCGCGCCGGAAACAAGTCGAGCAGACTGCGGACGTAGTCCCGCGCAACGGATTCCCGGCGTACCGATCCGCGCGCCGGCGCAGGTGGGGCCTCGAGGACCTGTTCGGCAACCGCCTGGATCTCGGCCAGTCCGGTCTCGATGCCAACCGGGCGCGCGCGTGGGCCGCACACCTTGAAGCCGTTGTAGCGGCCCGGATTGTGCGAAGCCGTGATCATGACGCCGCCCGCAGCCTCGAGGACGGTCGAGGCAAAGTAGAGCATGGGCGTCGACACCCGCCCGACCCCGATGACCTCGCGACCCTCGCCGCAGAGGCCCGCCACCAGCGCCTCGTAAAGCAAGCGGCCGCTCTCGCGCATGTCCACACCGACCGAGACAGAGCCAGCTCCCAGCAAACGGGCCACCCCGATCCCGATCGCGCGTGCTGCATCCGCATCGAGGTCGTCCGGAAACACCCCGCGGATGTCGTACGCCTTGAAGATCGAGCTGTTCAAGGCACGCTCGCGAAGCTACCCGTCTCTCCGATTCCCCGAGTCCGGATCCGACTCGGAGTCCTTGGCCGGGGTGACGTCGATCTCGGGTGGATCCTTGATCCCGGTGCGGAAGGCGCGGATCCCCTTCCCGAGGCCCTCACCGATCTGCGGCAGTCGGGTTGCCCCAAACAGCACGACCACGATCACGAGGATGATCAGGAGTTCGGGAACACCCAGACCAAACATGTCAGCAGGATCGGCCAGCTACTACGGCAAGTCAACGCGCCGGCAGCGGCCTACAGGCGCGGGGCTGCCTGGGCAGCCGGGCCGAGACTCCGGGCGCCGGGACCAGGTCCAGGCGGAAGCGCCGGGCAGTTTTCGGAGGATCCGGAATCCAGAGAGAGAAGCCCGTGGCTGCCCAGGACGGGGAATTCTCGCGCGAGTACTCCCGGGTCCCCGGCGAGGCGCTTCCGGCTCCCTGCAAAGGTTCGAGATTGCGCGGCCGCTCGAGCCGCGCCCAGACCGGCTCGGCGACGGCCTTTCCTTCCGAACCGACCAGCGTCACACGGACCCCGGGCACAGCTTGCGGACCGACTGCATAGAGGTCTCCACGGATCACCAGGAACCGCGCGCCCAACGGGCTCCGCCAGTGGAACACCTCGAAGCCACTGGCCACCCAGCCATGCGATTCGACGAGCGCAGGTCCAGGAAGCGGCCCCGACCCGAAGGTCACCGCGCGCCAGCCGCCGATCCCAGCCAGGGCCAGGCCCAGCGCGAAGGCCACCGCGAGCGCGGGGCGCGTCCGCGCAAGGGATCCCGCCAGCCAGCCCCGCGACCCGGGCCGACGCGCGCGAGCCACCTCGAACGAACCCGCTTTTGCCGACGTCGCAACCACCTCGCCGGCCGCATGGGCCTGCGACCCCGGTTCGGGCTTCTCGTCGAACTCGGCCAGATCCTGCTCCCAGCCCAGAAGGTCGTTTTCCGACACGTCCAGGACCGGCTGCGTAGCCACACCCTCCGCGAGCTCGGGCCCCGCGCGCGCGGCGGGCGGCTCGTCGTCTGCCAGGGGCCCGGCACCCCGGGCCGCCTCCGGGGTCGGTGGCTCTAGCAGCGGGTCGAGGCTGTAGCCGTCGGAGGGCGCTTCTGCGACATCGGGGGCGGGATCCGGCCCCTCGAAACCCGGAATTTCAAGGTCGTACTCCAAACCGAGCTCGGAGTCGTCGGATTCTGCCAGATCCTGGCCCTGGCTCCCGACCTCGATCCGGGGTCCCGACCCCGCGCCGAGGTCGAGTTCGAAAGCGACTCCGGACTCGGCCTCGACGACCCGATCAGATTTAGTTTCCGAGGCATCCGAGTCGTCCGCGAGGGACCCCTCCTCCTCCTCGGGGTCGTAAAGGAACTCGGGATTGTCGAAGTCGATGTCGTCCGGCCCGGGAGCGATTCCGACGCCGGCAGGACGGCTATCCTCCGCAAGAGCCAACGCGGGCTCGTCGGACGGCACGGGGAGGCTGGAAGGCTCGATGAAGAAGCGATGCTGACACTGCGAACAACGCACGCGCACGCCCGCCGACGGGACCTGTTGCTCGTCGACGCGAAACCGGGTGTGGCACTTTTCGCAGGTGATGACCATCTGGAGACCGTGGGACGCGCAAATTGCCCCAGTTCTCGCGTCGGCGCAGTCGGTGCTCGCCTTGAGGCGGCTCGGTGACCGAGGGGCTTGGCGAACTGTTCGGGCACCGCCTGCTGATCATCTCGGGAAAGGGAGGAACCGGGAAGACTGCAGTGGTGGCGGCGCTGGGCATGCTTGCCGCAAGCCGCGGCTGCGAGTGCGTCGTGGTGGAGGTCTCGGGCGAGCAGCGCCTGCCGGAACTGCTGGCCGCTGAACCCGCAAAGCTCCCGGCGCAGGACGGGCGCCAGCCGGTGCGGCTCGGGCCCGGCCTCTCGGCGCTCTCGAGCGCCCCACGGACCGCTCTGATCGAGTACCTCGAACTCCAACTACCGCTTCGGCCCCTCGCGCGTTTCATCGTCGAGCGTGCCGGGATCCGCCAGCTGCTCGAGGCGGCACCCGGCTGGCGCGAACTCATCACGCTCGGCAAGATCTGGCACCTGCAGAGCGGCGGCGGACGCTCGGGTACCGGGCCCGAGCCCGAACTCTTGATCGTCGACGCGCCGGCCACCGGTCAGGGGCTGGCTCTACTTGCGACTCCCGGTGTGGTGATCGACACGGTGCGGCGGGGTCGACTTCGGCTCCACACCGACCGGGTCCAGGCGCTTCTCAGGGATCCCGCGCGCACACGGGTTGTGCCGGTCACGCTTGCGGAAGAGCTGCCGGTGCGGGAGACCGCCTCGCTCTGCCAGAAACTCGGCGAACTCGGCCTCACATTCGGCCCGATTCTGGTGAACGCGGTCGAGGACGCACCGGACGCAGGCGTCGACCCGGACTCCGTACAGCTGGAACGCGCGTCCCTCGATCTGGTCAGCCCCGCCTCGCTCCGAGCCTCGTGGGAGCACGCGGTCCAACGGGCGGCCGAGCAGCGGCGCTGCCTGCGCGAACTCGAGGGCCTGAAGCTCGCACCCGTCGTCGAGCTTCCGTACCTGGCGACCGGGATCGAGAGCTTCGGCGAGGTGGTGGAGCTGGCTCACCAGCTCGAAAAGGCGTTTGCACGGCGGGAGTCGCGGCCGTGAGGCCCGTGGACTGGCTCGAGCGGCAGATCCTGATCTGCGTGGGCACCGGCGGCGTGGGCAAGACGACGCTGGCCGCCACCATCGGACTGGAAGCCGCGCGCCGCGGCAAACGGGTCCTGGTGGTGACCATCGACCCCGCGCGTCGGCTCGCCGACGCCTTCGGAGTCGTCCCGCTCGGGAACGTCCCGCGCGCGATCCCCCCGGCGCGGATCTCCAGGGCCCTGGACGGCCGCGCTCCGGGAACGCTCCACGCCATGATGCTGGACACCAAGCGCAGCTTCGACGCGCTGGTCGAACGCTTCGCGCCCGACCGCGCTTCGCGCGATCGGATCTTCGAAAACTCGATCTACCAGACGCTCACCGACGCGCTCGCCGGAAGCCGCGAATACGCCGCCAGCGAGGAACTCCTTCGGCTCCACAGCGAGGCGGAGTACGATCTGATCGTGCTCGACACGCCTCCAGCGCGACACGCACTCGATTTTCTGGATGCTCCGCGCCGCCTGATCGGATTCCTGGAGAGCCCGCTCTCGCGCCTGCTGGTCCGCCCCGCGCTCGCGGCCGGGCGGACCGGCCTCCACTGGTTCCGGCTCGGGTCCGAGCACGCGCTGCGCGCGCTCGAACGCGTCTCGGGGTTCGAATTTCTGCGGGCGATTTCCGAGTTCCTGGTTGCCTTCGAGGGTCTGGTGGACGGCTTTGCGGCACGCGCGCACGAGGTGCGGCGGCTGCTCTCGAGCCCGGCCTGCGGGGTCGTGCTGGTGGCGGGGCCCGGGCCCGGTCAGCCGGCTGACGCCGCCAGGCTCCGCGAGCGGCTGGCCGCGGAGCAGGTCGACCTGGTGGGCATCGTGATGAACCGCCTCAGAAGCTGGCCCGCGCCCGAGCCCTGTCCGCAGCTGGAGGATCCCCGCTGGGAGACGGACGAAGCCCGGCTGGCGGCGGCCCTGGACGCGGAGCCCTCGGTTTCGAACCCGAAGGAGAGCGCGCACATCCTGTTCCAGCAGGCGAGGCGCCAGGTGCAACTCGCGCGACGCGACGAGTGCGCAGTCGCAACGCTCGCTGCCACCGCACAGGTCCCGGTAGAGGAGATTTGCCGAATCCCGCTCGAGGCCGAGGAGATTCACTCGCTCGAGGCGCTCGCGGGCCTCGCGCGCAAGCTCTTCGGCTGCACAGGCCCGGCGGAGCAGCTCCGGCCAGCGGAGGCACGGCGTGAATAGCCCCCGGTCTCCCTGGATCCGGATTCTGCGCGGCCTGGACGAACTCGCGTCCGGCGTCTCCGAACTGATCGTGGAGCTGCCGGGCCTCGATGAACTGCGCCGCAGCGTCCGAAGCGAGGTCGAGCGCTGGGGACTCCGGGCAGATTCGGACCCCGCTGCGCGCCGGGTCCGCGATCTGTT
>JAYZEO010000005.1:0-17936 GCA_036337215.1 Myxococcota bacterium
ACCGAAAACTTAGGGTCCGGTAGCACAGTAAGGGCCGTGTACACCCACAGGACGAGGTGACAGACATGGCCGCACCCCCCAGCACATCGATCGGCGACAGAATCATCGGGCCCGAACATCCGCCCTTCATCGTGGCCGAGATGTCCGGGAACCACGACGGTTCTCTCGACAAGGCGCTGGCAATCGTGGACGCCGCCGCCGAGACCGGGGTCGATGCCGTCAAACTTCAGACCTACACGGCCGACACGATGACGATCGATCACGAAGGGCCCGGCTTTCGGATCGACGATCCAGACTCGCTCTGGTTCGGGAAGACCCTGTATGCCCTCTACGAAGAGGCACACACCCCCTGGGACTGGCACGCCCCCATCATGAACCGGTGCAGAGAGCGGGGACTGCTGTGCTTCAGCACTCCATTCGACGAGAGCGCCATTCGCTTGCTCGAGGACCTGGAAGTTCCAGCCTACAAGATCGCGTCGTTCGAGAACGTGGATCTCGAACTCCTCGGCCGGGTCGCGCAGACGCGAAAGCCGGTCATTCTCTCGACCGGGATGGCGACTCTGGAAGAACTGGAGCAGGCGGTTTCGACCCTCCGGGATAACGGCTGCGAGGATCTCATCCTGCTCAAATGCACCAGTGCCTATCCCGCGCCTCCAGAGGCAGCCAACCTGCGGGCCATGAACGCGCTCGAAGAGCAATTCGAAACACTCGTCGGCCTCTCCGACCACACGCTCGGTTCCACCGTCGCGGTTGCTGCAGTTTCGATGGGTGGCTGCTTCGTCGAAAAGCACTTTACGCTCGATCGGGCCGCCGGAGGCGTCGACAGCGCCTTTTCGCTCGAGCCGGACGAAATGGCCGAACTCGTCTCGGCCTGTCGCACTGCCTGGGCTTCCCTCGGAAGCCCGCAACTCGGCCCGATCAATGCGGAGCAGGGTTCACTGGTATTTCGCCGTTCTCTCTACGTTCTGGAAGACGTCGAGGCCGGGGCACCCTTCACCCCCGAGAACGTGCGTTCCATCCGGCCGGGCTTCGGACTCCCGCCCAGAGACCTTCCAAAAGTCCTCGGAAAGCGGGCGGCCCGGAAGATCCAACGCGGCACCCCCCTGGATTGGTCCCTGATCCTCGACTGAGCCCGACCCTGCCGCCGTCGATCCCGGGAAGGCACCCGGCCTCTACCCAGGCCGCCTCGAACGATCCCAGCATCCGAGTCTCCGCAAGATTGTCGTCGACTTGATTAGCGCTGCCCGATCGAGGCAGGTCGCAGTCAACACGATCGCAGCTTTGGGGAAGTCACCCAACCTTGTGATCTTGCACGAGGTCGTAGCCTAGGCGTTGAACTTATGGGTCGATCGAGGCTCGGGCACGCGACGGAGCCTGCATCATTGTCGGATCCGCTACCCGTTCCTTATCCTACGATCGTCGCGGTCCCGAGCTTTCCCGGGGAAAGGAAAGCGCCTGGGCGGGCGAGCGTCGGGGAACTGAGGAAGGTGGGGGTGAAGTCCGAGATGCATCTTCGACGCCCGACCCTACGAGGCTGCGCGGGGTGGTAGGAGTTCGGGAACTCCTGTTCTGGCTCCTGGTAGGCGGAATCGCCTACACCTACGCGGGCTATCCTCTACTTCTGTGGTGCCTGGCGCGCCTCCGGCCGCGGGCCATTCACCGGGCCGACTTCACGCCGGATCTGACGGTCATCGTCACCGCATTCAACGAGGAAAAGTCGATCGGCCGCAAGTTGGAAGGTCTGCTGGCGCAGGACTACCCGGCTCCTCAGTTGGATATCTTGGTCGCCTCCGACGGCTCTTGGGATGGGACCGAAGAGATCGTCCGCAGTTTCGCGGACCGGGGGGTCCGACTGCTTCGGGTCCCGGGCCGGGTGGGAAAGACCGAAACTCAGAACCGGGCCGTCCGCGAAGCCCACGGCGAACTCCTCGTGTTTACGGATGCGACGACTCGCCTCGATCCGGGCGCGATCCGCAACGTCGCGTGCAATTTCGCAGACCCGGCCGTGGGCTGCGCCCTTGGCCACCTCTCCTACGTGCCTCAGGATTCGCGCGGGGTGGGTTCCGGGGCGACAAGCTACTGGAAATACGAACGGCTGATCAAACAGTGGGAGAGCGGGATCGGCTCTCTTACCGGGGCGACTGGATGTTTCTATGCAGTGCGCAAGAGCGTCTACCGGGAAATCGATCCGGAGCTGATCAGCGACTTCGTGGTTGCGTTGAATACCTACGAGGCAGGCTATCGGGTTATCTACGACCAGTCGGTACTCTCCTACGAGCAAGCCATGGAAGACCCTCGCCGCGAGTTCGGCATGCGCGTACGAGTCGCACTACGATCTTACTGGGCCCTGTGGAACAACCGTCGACTACTGAACCCGCTCCGCCACGGGCTCTTCTCGGTGCAGCTGATCTCGCACAAGCTGCTGCGCTACGCGGTCCCGCTGTTTCTGCTGGGCCTGGTGGTCGTGAACGTTTCGCTGATCGGCGATCCTCTCTACGCCTGCGTACTTTTCCTTCAGTCCATCTTCTACCTGAGCGCACTGACCATTCACCTGGGGCTTACCCTGGGCCTGCCGGTTGGTCCGCTCAGCAAACCGTATTACTTCGTGCTGGCTAATCTCGCGGCGCTGGTCGCGCTACTCAAGTTTGCAAGGGGCGAACGGATCGTGTCCTGGACACCCCTACGCTAGGGGACGCCTCTCTCCAAACGGGGCCTCGAACGGGCGCGCTTTTCTCGGCCCCTCGCATCTCGAGATGTTCTGACTGCCCCGAGCTGCAGGGCGTCCCGGAGGACAACTCGGGGCAAACTGGCCGACTCGCATTCCCGGCGGTGGGCGGTAGCCTCCCCTGAAAGTGAAGCGATCCACGACCTGCGTATTGCTGCTGGCGTTCATATCCGCGCTCCCGACCGCGGCGGAAGCTCGCGACCTCTTCGTGTCAATCGATGGCGACGATGGCGCGGATGGGTCCTCGTGGGCACAGGCATGGCGAACGCCGCAGCACGCCTTCGAAGTCCTGGGCCCCGGCGACACGCTCAGCTTCGGTGACGGCCGCTATGTCTGGGGTGGCCGCGTCAGGCTACAGGGTCGTGAAGACGCACCCATCGTGATCCAGGCGCAGCATCCCGGCCGCGCAGTATTCGACGGTGGCACCCGCATTGCGAACTGGCAGCGCGCGCCCGGGATGCGACACACCTGGTGGAGCACGGTGCCGGGCGACCAGCCAGTGCTCCTCTGCTCCGAGGCCGATACGCGTCGCGTCCTGCATCAGAGCATGCAGCCTCACGACTGCGAACGGCGGCTGGGATGCTGGGCGTTCGACACCGCCAGCCGCAAGCTCTATCTCCGCACCTCGACGGGCCTGCCCCCGGAGCGGCACGTGGTCGAGGTTGCCTTCGAACCCTACGGGCTTCAGATCCTCGGTCCTCGCGGAAACAGAGAGCCCCCACGATACGTCACTGTCCGCGGGCTGGCATTCAAGAATTACGGCCACGCCGGCGTGAGCGCGATGCCGGCCGAGCACTTCCGGATCGAGGACTGTCAGGCACTGCAGTCCGGTTACGGCCTGGAACTCTGGCGCAGCCTCAACACCACGGTTCGCGGCTGCGAAGTCTGGGCCACCTATTTCCAGAAGTCCCAGGAAGCCGCCGCGATCATGTTCAAGGGTACGACGCGCGACTCGCTCGCCGAAGACAACTATGTCCACGACGCGCGACAGGACGGAATTCGCGCGTACGGCGGAACCGGCTCGGCCGGGACCCGCTTCGTGCGCAACCTGGTCGTTCGCACGCGCAACCCCCTCTTCTTCAAGAGCGGTGGGCTGCTCGGAATGCCCGATCACAACGTGGTCGTCGGAGGCGGCACCTTCGGCCGGACCGCCCCGAACCCGCCCTCCAGCGGCGCGAATACGCTGGTCCGAGTCGCGAATCCCCTGAATCTCTCGCCGCGCGATCTGATCGTCAATGCCGAGGATGAGGCGCAAACACGCTTCGCCGACCCGGCGTATCACGACTACCGCCTGCAGTCCGACTCGCCATTCCGCGCGCGCTCCACGGGTCCCGAAGGGCTCGGCGCCTTCCCCTACGAGGATGCGGTCGTTTACGTGAGTCCCGGGGGCTCAGACTCGAACCAGGGAACCAGCCAGCGGCAGGCATGGCTGACGCTGGCCCGGGCGACACGCGAACTCGAGTCGGGCCAGACCCTGTACCTGCTGCCGGGCGTGTACCGCGAGCCTCTCATCGTGAAGCACGCAGGCACCCCCCGGAGACCGATCACAATCCGCGCCTACGGTCGAGGGCGGGTGGTGATCGCGACGCAGGGGGCGACCGGGATCGTGATCGACCATGCGCCCCACGTGGAGATCGAGGGAATCGAGGTACGCGGTGTGCAAGGACCCGCGATCACGCTGCGAGACTCGCCAGCGTTCTCGTTCAGTCGAAGCGTCGCCCGGGACAGCGAAGTCGGGATCTCGGCCACGCGAAGCCCGAGGGGCCGGGTCGATCACGCACTCCTGATCGAGAACCGTCGCGCCGGCCTGGAACTCGGCGCGGATTCGCCTGGCTGGCAGATCAGCAACACGGCCTTCGCCCGCAACCAGGGAGCGCAGGCCGCAGTCGCCGAGACCAGCCTCTCCGACAGCTACTTTCAGAGCAACGCCTACGACGTTCCCGAGGACGCGCTTCTGGGCCGCTGGGGTTCCCGCTCCGCGGCCGAACTCGAGACGTGGCAGGCGCTGACCCGGCAGGATACGGAATCCATCGCGGGCAGTTTCGAATTCTCGGATGCGGAACGCGGGGACTTCGACGTCGCACCGGGCTCCATGCTGGCCGGGGCCGGCTGGCTGGCCACCTCGATCGGACCCGGGGAACTTCGCCTCGAAGCCCCCGCTCCGAAGCTCGAAAACCTCGAGATTCCCTGGATCGGGGCCCACGCCGCCGTCGTCACCTGGGAAACCCCGCGCCACAGCGGCCGCACCATGGTGTGGTATGGCGAGGACCCAGCGCTTGCAAGGAAGATCTCCGGGACGACGGGCCCCTTCCACAGCGCCACGCTCCCGGACCTCGAGCCCGACACGGTTTACTACTTGAGGGTCGCAACCGACTGGCGGCACCCCGACCTGCCCGCCGCCCCGCTCGAGACCGACGTCGCGCCGCTCCGAGACTTCCGCGAGATCGCGCCGCACCTCGAGCGACTGGAGCGCAAGGGCGCGACCACCGGGATCTCCCGCATGCTCGAGTTTCGAACCCGGAAGACGCCTCCCCCCGGACGCACCCTCTACGTCTCCCTGCAGGGAGACGACACCGCAGATGGACGCCGTGCAGAGACCGCATGGAAATCTCTGTTCAAAGCCTCGCAGGAGGCGCGACCCGGCGACGAGATCGTGATCGAGCCTGGAGTCTACGAAGAAGCGCTCGTGCCGCTGAGCGGCGGCGCCACAGCCGGGCGGCGCATCCTGTATCGCTCGGCGTCGTGGCAGCCCGTCATCCTCTCCGGGTCGAACCGAATGCGCCGCTTCGCGTTGCAGTTGCGCGGTCACAGGCACATGACCTTTCAGGGATTCCACTTCCGGGACCACCACGACCAGTCCAGCGGCCAGATCCTGCTCGAGGACATGAACGAGGACATCAAGTTTCGGTACTGCTTCTTCGACGGGAGGCGGGGGTGGACGGGCGGCGTCCGGACACTCTACAACTCGACCAACCAGGCGAGCGTAGAGGACTCCGCGTTCCTCCAGAACTGGCGCGCCGTTACCTGGTTCTTCGGTAACCTCGACATTCGGCACTCGGTCTTCGACGTGGGCATCTACAGCGACGTGTACCTCTACCGAAAGGGCGCCAGACTCACCCTCGAAAATTCCATCTCCACCAGCGCCGGAGCGGCCAAGAGCCACAGTTCCGGACACCTGATCGCCGCCCAGAATGATCCGGAGCTCCGGTCCGACTTCAACCGCTTCTACTTTCAACCCTACGACCAGCACCACTTCCTGTTTCGCCTGGGCTCGGAGCGTCGGCCTGCGGGCCTCCGCGTGTACCGGAATGCGGACGGGCTAGCCCGCTGGCAGCAAGAAACCGGAAACGACCGACACACGCGCATCGTGGAGGACCCGGCCTTTGTCACGGATCGGGACCGAGGCAGCCGCGGCAAACCGGATCCGGACGGCCCCCCGTTCTGGCTCGACGCGTATCGCCTTGCCCCGGAGAGCCCGCTTCGCGGTGCCGGCCGAGGTGGCGCAGACATCGGAATCCGCTTTCCCCCGCACGCCGCAGACCCGGGCACTGAACTCAGCAGGTAGCCCACGAGAAACCGCGCGCCGAAGCATCGAGCCCGGCGGCATCGCTGTCCCGGCCTCGGCCGCCGGTCCAGCCGAAACCCGAAGCGGCGCAGCGTGACCCCCCGCTCGGACCGGACTTCCGCTTTACAACGCCCCCGGCTAGCGTGACTTGAATGAGGATCTCGATCCTATCTCACAGCAGCAACCGCTTCTCCGAGATCTATGCCCGCAGCTTCCGCGACCGCGGCCACCAGGTCCAGTTCCTTTCCCTCGAGGATCAACCGCTCGAGATCGAAGACGTCGAAGTTCGGATCGTTGTTCCGGCCGGCTTCCGACCACTCGAAACCTCGGCGCGAATCCACTACCTCGCGGCCGTGCCGCGGGCGCGCAGGGAAATCCGAGCTTTCCGGCCCGACCTGCTCTTCGGGCTGTATCTGAACTCGGCAGGACTGATCGCTCGACTCGCAGACCACCCGCGCACGATCATCAGCGCGCGCGGCAGCGACGTCTATCTCCACCGCGGAAAATTCCCGTGGCCGAGGGTATTCCGCTGGATGGCGAGAGGATCCGTGCGCGTACACGCAGTCTCGGAGCCGCTTCGTAAAATTCTCGTGGATGAGATGCACATTCCGAAATCGAAAGTCTTCGTGTGCCCGTTGGGTATCGACAGCACGCGCCTGCCCGAAATCCGTTTTGAACAACGGCCAGCGGAGGGCGAACTGCTGGTCACGCGCGGGCACGGCCGGACCCACGATCAGCAGACCATCCTCGAGGCACTGCTCCGGCTTCAGAGTCGGGGCGTTCGAGCCCGGGTGACGTTCGCCCACGCCGGCCCGGGCGTAGAAGCCACCCGCAATGCCGCCGAACGCCTCGGCCTAGCGGATCAAGTGCGCTTCGTCCCAGGCTACCACCAGAATGAACTCCCGGCACTGCTCACGGGCTGCGACGCATACGTGTCGGCCTCACTCCACGACGGCACCAGCAGCTCACTGCTGGAGGCGCTCTGCTCCGCCACCCCGGTCGTGGTGAGCGACATCGCCGCAAATCGCTCATGGATTCGCCACGGGCGCGAGGGTTTGCTGTTTCCTCCGGGCGATCCCGAAGCCCTCGCTGGAAGCCTCGAGCGGGTAATCACGGACCCCGAGTTGCGAAGACGCATCGGTGCTGGCGGTCGCCGAATCGTGCTCGAGAAAGCGGAGCGAGCCGCGCACATGGATCAGTTGGTCGAGATTTTCTCAAGCTTGCCTTAGGGATCGAATGCGGAGACGCATCGCAGCAGAGCCGAGGACGGGCGAGATCGACAGGAACGCCCAGCGGCTCAGAGAGTCCACCGGGTCGGGCACAACCGCAGCGAGCACGCCGATCGTGATGCCTGTTCTAAGTCGAGATCAGCGAACGATACAGCGAGAGATAGCGGTCGGCGATCGATGACAACTGGAACTTCGCCTCTACCACCCGCCTGGCGGCCGCGCCCATCGCCAGACGTTCCGCCTCACTCGCGCGCAGAAGCGTGAGCAGCGCGCCCGCGAGCGCCTCGTCGTTGCCGACCGGCACCATCAACCCCGTCTTTCCCTCCTCGATCAGATTCGGCACGTCTCCGACCGGGGTCGCGATCACAGGTTTACGCGCGGCCATCGCTTCGAGCACCACGTTCGGAAAGCCCTCGTGACTGGAGGGGAGCACCAGGGCTCCAAGCCGCCCCATGATCGCCGCAATCTCACGTTGAGGGGACTCGATGCGCACGATCGCAGAGAGCCCACGGTCCGAGATCTCGCGCCTGAGTTCGGTCAGGGCCGCTGGTTCGTGCCGGCCAATCAGCCAGACTCGAACCCGCGCTCGCAACTCGGAGGGAATCCGAGTCAGTGCCCGGAGCAACGAGTGAGGGTTCTTCAACGGCACGAGACGACCAATCTGCGCAACGTGGAAGGCGTCGGGGGCCATCTCGATGCGCGGGATTCCAAGCATCTGGCGATCCCACGCGGCGAGATCGATCCCATTCGGAATGTAGTGAACCCGACCCGCAGGAAGACGCAACTCGCGTTCGATTCCCAGTGCGACCGCGGCCGCGTTGGCGGTGACCGCATCGGCACCGCGGTAGGCAAAGGTCTCGAGCAGCCTGTGCGCTGGCGATATCGCAATCAGGCTGTCGCGTTTGGATACCAGCAGGGCTGGCCGATTCCGCCGCGGGAGGCCACGCACCGCAAGCCGACTCCAGACCGAAGGGGGCAGCAGCAGCGCATGTACCAGATCGGCCGGGTGGCGTCGGAGCCAGGCTCGGAGGCGGCGAGGAAAAACCGGATCCAGTTTCGCGAGCTTCGGAATGCGGTCGACTTCGATGCCGGCCTCACGCAGACGCGGGCTGAAGAAATCCTCGCCGTGATACACGCAAAAGCGCGCGCGAATGTCCCCGCGCTCCGCGAGTGTGGCGGCCAACTCGACCGCCTGACGCTGCGCTCCACCGCTTCCGAGGCTGTCGATCACGTAGGCGATGCGCATCGTCTAAACCAGGCCCCCGTCCCCAACGAAAACTAGCAGAGCGCGAAGCCGAACGCGGAGAGCACTCCGCTAGCCGCCCGCCTCAATCAAGTCGCAGTAGACGTCTTCCCAGCGATCTACGATGCGTCCCAGGCTGAAGTGCTCGTGGACCCGCGCGCGAAGCGCCTGACCCAGCCGTTCGCGCTCCGCCGGGGCGAGCGCCAGCAGGCCCTCCAGCTCACGCCCCAGCGCCGCCGGATCACCTGCCGGAACGAGACCCGCCGAGCACCCGGGCACGAGCAGCCGGGGCACGTCACCCACCTCAGTCGCGACGACGGGCAGGCCCGCCGCTCCCGCCTCGAGCAGCGCGACCGGCAGGCCCTCGGTCACAGACGACAGCACGAACGCATCCGCGGCTGCGAGAAGATCGGGAACGTCGTCGCGAGCCCCCAGGAACACGACCGGGTTCGACGGCTCGAGTTCGCGACACAGGGCCTCGAGTTGCCCCCGAAGCGGTCCATCGCCCGCAATCAACAGTTGGGCAGGACGGTCTCCGCGCACCGCCGCGAATCCCCGCAGCAGGGTCTGCTGATCCTTTTCAGCATCGAGACGGCCCGCATGCAGAAAAGTGAACCGATCGGCCAGTCCGAGCGCATTGCGGATTCGCGCGCGCACATCGGGAGATGGCTCGCGATCACAGACGACCCCGTTCGGAAGGCTGAAGAGCTTTTCGGCAGACACCCAGCCATCCCGCCGGAAGGCCGCGAGCGCACGCTCCGAGACGGCGTGAAAACGATCACACCAACGGTCCGAGTAACGGTATGCCCAGCCGAACCAGCGCACCGCCTCGGGTTCGCCGTGAGCTGAATTGATCAAGGGAGTCCTCAGACCCAGCGCGCGACCCGCGCGAGCGAGCAGATTTGCGTGCACCAGATGACTGTGAATCAACTCCGGCCCGAAGCGCGAGACAGCACGGTGATAGGCCAGGAATCCCCGAAGCGATGGCCTCCCCGGGGACATCCCCAGGTCGGCGACTGCGATGCCGCAAGCACGCAAGCGAGCCGCCAGCGGCCCCGCCTTGCGCATCGAGATCACCGACACCTTCCATCCCCGTCGCGACAGTTCGCCCGCAAGCGCGCAGACCTGAACTTCGGCGCCGCCGCGCTCGAGGCCGGTAATCAGCATCAACAACTTCCGCGCGCGGGCCGCCATGATCCGACCATACCGGGGCCCAACTGCTTGGCAACCAGTTCGGCCGGCGGCCCCGGTCTTGCGCCGACCCGAACACCGCGCGAAATTCCGGTTCGGCCTCATGGATGCCATCAACTACCTGGCCCTCGCGGGCGCTATCGTCACCTTTGTTCTGCTCCTAGTCGCACCTCGCTGGGGGATGCCGGCGCTTGTAGCCATTTCCCCGCTGCTGCAAGTCGCCACCCCAAGAGCCGGTCCCGGGCTCAACGCGGAAACAGCGCTCTACACGGCTGCGCTGTTCTCGCTGGCGATGCGCGCTCGTCCCGCCCTCCCGCCCCCGGCTTTCCTGGCCCCGTATCTGGCATTCCTGGCAGTCATGCTGCTGGCTGCGTTGATTGCGGCGACCTCGCTCCCGATACCCGGGAGCTTGGGCGTTCGGCTCTGGGAGATCGCGTTGCCCCTCAAGAGCGAACTCTGGCCGACTCTCGGCCTATTTCTGTTCTTTGGGCTGGCCCCCGACGAACAGCAGCGTCGCAGGTTGCTCTTCGCTATGACGATTGCGGTGCTGGTGGCTGCGGTGAGTTCCTTCATCTGGCCGGCCGGTAGGGCCGACTTCGTGTCCCCGCAGCGGCTCACGGGATTCCTGTACCAGAACCCGAACGCGCTCGGGAGCTTTCTTGCAATTTTCAGCGTGATTCCCCTCAGCGCGATCTTTCGACAAAAGACCTCGCCGGCGTTGAGGATCTTCTCGCTGATGGTCTACGTAACCGCGGTCACGGCGGTGGTTCTCACGCAATCGCGCGGGGCTTGGATTGCCTACGTCGTCGGACACCTGGTCTGGCTGTTCTACGTGAACCGACGGCTATTTGTTCCGGCGGTGATCGTCATCGCTCTGATGGTGGCCTCAATCCTCGCGGCCGGGCTCACTCCCAGGGCCATCTCCGAGAGGGTCGAACAGACGCTAAAACCGGGCTCGAGCCTGTTCCGGGCGTCGGATCTCACCGGCGGCCTGGATTCATCCGCACAGGTACGCGTGGTCATACTCCGTGTCGCCGGGGATATGTGGTTAGACAGCCCGGTCTGGGGCCACGGATTTCGTAGCTTCTACCCGCTCAGCGCAGAGTACGGCCACAGGTACGGTCTGCTCCGGGGACGCCACCGGAACTGGACCGGCGGAGTCTCAGCGCACAGCCTCTACGCTCGCACCACTGCCGAGGACGGACTGATCGGGCTCGCAGTACTGGGCTGGTTCGCGTGGGTCCTGATCGGGACCGGCCGTAGCCTGGTTGCGGGGAAGGGGCCCGAGCGCGACCTCGGTGTCACCTTCCTGGCGGTTCTCGCGGGCACGGGCGCGATGTGTCTCACGATGGAGGCCCTCCGTTCGCACCAGACCAGCATCCCCTTCTGGGCACTTTCAGGTCTTGCAATCAGGGCGCTCTACGACGAAGCGGTCAGAAGAAACGCCACTGCCAAACCGGGCGCCGCTCCCGGTTCCCGGAACGCTGCGCCGCTACGGCCCAACGCCTGAGCCCCGGTTTCGGGAGCTTCCCGCCTCTCCCAACCGGTGCGACTCGACGAAACGAACCGTCTACACCGCGAGTTGCGATCCTTGCAGTTAGTCGCCGACCACAGTGAGCACCTTGATGTCGGGGCGCCCGTCCAAGGCCTCGGCAAACTTGGGACCCGCGGCCTTGAAGTGCGGGGTCTGTTGATGGGCGCCGAGGGCGGCCTGATCCTCGTAGAGTTCGACGAATACGTACTCGCCACCGGGATCCTTGCAGAGCTTGTAGAGCTTGTTTCCGGGCTCGTTGGCTTCGACCTGGGCCGCGAGTTCGACCGCGAACTTCTCGAAATTGGCCTCCTGACCTTCCTTGACCTTCATCTTCGCGATCAGCGCTAGCATCGGCCCCTCCCTCGTCGGTGTCTGGGTCCGCGCACTATAGCAGAGGCGCGGGGAGCTTCTGGTAGACTCGCGACATGAGCAACGAACTCGTGAGCTACGAACTGCGGGACTCGGTGGCGCTGTTGGGCTTCGACGACGGCAAGGCGAACGTGATCGGACCCACCGCCCAGGCTGCCCTCCACGCGGGCCTCGACCGTGCCGAGAAGGAGGCACGCGCGGTGGTGCTGGCGGGCCGCTCGGGCCGGTTCTCGGCCGGCTTCGATCTCGCTGTCATGCGCGCGGGTGGCGACGAGGTGGTTCGAATGGTGCGCGGCGGCGCGGAACTGGCGCTGCGCCTCTACTCCTTCCCACTCCCGGTGGTGGCAGCCGTCACGGGACACGCGCTCGCGATGGGTGCCGTGCTGCTACTCGCGGTAGACGAACGCATCTCGGCCTCCGGGGACTTCAAGATCGGGCTGAACGAGACCGCGATCGGAATGACACTTCCGGACTTCGCGCTGATTCTGACACGCGAACGCCTGGCACCCACACACCTTACGCGTGCGACCTTGAACGCCGAGATCTTTGGCCCGGCCGGGGCGGTAGCCGCCGGCTTCCTGGACCAGGTCGTACCGGCGGAAGAACTGCCGCAGGAAGCGTTTGCGCGTGCGAGTGCGCTCGCGGCACTTGACGTAAAAGCGCACCACGCTACCAAGCGCAGCCTGCGCAAGCTCGCCCTGGCTGCGTTGCAGGAATCCCTTTCCGCGGTCGGGTAAGGACGCGTGCACACCGCCGAGTAGAGACGCGGCCCGCTACTTCGCAGAGCCGGCGCGCTGGAGTCGCGAAATCTCGAACGCCTCGAGCGCATCGAACTGAGCCGGGAAGTGGCGGGCCAGGATCCGCCCGATCCGGCGCAGTTCGGCAGGGTCCTCGTCGAGCAGGATCAATACCTGCCCGTACCAGAACAGCAGCCGCCCATCGCGAGGATCGATCTCGACCGCGCGTGCGAAATGCCGGCGCGCCCGCTCGAGTTCTCCTCGCTCCGCGGAAGAGACCCCGGCATAGCGACTCGACTCGGCCCGGTCCGGGTAGACCTCCAGCAGGACACTGGCCAGGGCATCGAGCATCTCGGCCCGGAGCTCGGGGAGCGCCCCGGGCTCGGTCGCTGGCCGGAGATGCCCGTACGACACTAGCCAGCCCCGCTCGACCCAGGTAAGCCCGGCAGCGACCGTGAGCAGCAAGATCGGCAGTCCCAGATAACGGAGCCAACCGCTCAGCCGTTCCGCAGTGCGCACGTTACAGGTTCCGCTGCAACCGGGGGGTCCTCACCTTCCATATGAACGAGTCGAAGTAGTAGTGAAGCAGCGCGAAGGAACTGATCAGGGACGCGCTCAGCAGGTCGAAGTCGGCCGAGAGGGAGCGTACCGAACTCAGTTGCCAGAAGACCAGCGCGTAGCCCACACCAAACAACAGGAATGCGGCGACGTGCAGCGGACCCAGCGCGCCCAGGTAGCGCAACAGTGCCGAATCTCCCCCGCTCCGCGCCACATTGTTGCGGTTGTAGCAGAACACCATGACCAGGTACTGCCCGCCGTGCATGATCCTGTGTGCGATCGACCAAACCAACAGCGAGGTCGTGGCGAAGGCCGTGAAATACCAGAGGAAGTAACTCGCGACCAGGAACAGGTACTTCGAGGGATTGAGCGCGGTCCCGCGCCGCACACACCACAGCAGGTGTCCCAGGTAGACCAGCCCGTAGAGACCCGTCACGCTCCACGAAACCAGGTGCACGGTCTCGATCGCGCCACTCGAAACCGGGAGGTGCCACATGTGGAGCATCCGTACCCAGTAGATGGTGAAGACCGGCGAAACCAGAAGCAGGTTCACGAACAGCGTCCAGTGCAGATATAAGTCGAAGCGGCGCGTGGCCGGGCTGCCGGTCGCAGCCTTGAAGTCGTAGATGCGGCCGAACCCGTACTGCTGCATGATGCTGTGTTGGTGGTCCCACAGTGCCACCAACAGGATCAGGCTGATCGGGGCGAACTTGAGGAGCAGGAAGGCCGCGGGAATGAAGAGCAGCGGCCCCGCGATCAGGCGCCCGCGCCAGCGCCCAAATTCGGCAGGTGAGCCGTACACGCGAAGCCAGGTCACGCCGTGGTGCGGTACCGTCACCGCGAAGATCACCAGGACCAGACCGAGCACCGGCAGGTGCTGCTGTGCCAGCAGAGCGGCCGCCACCGCTACGAACGGTAGGAACAGGAACCAGCACAGATCGCTCCGGGGCCCGACGATGTAGCCGCGCTGGAAGTTGACGGGGATGCTGGTCATGCTACCCGACTCCCGGGCTTCAGCATCAGAATCGAGAAGGGCATCCCGGACCATGATAACGCGGGCACCCGTCTGAGGGTTGCCAGGACCCAGGAGACGGCGGGGGCCTGTCTCTTCGCTATGCGTCGAACCCACGGAGCCGAAACGACGCCTCGCTGTGTCCCTCGGATGCGCAATTCTCTGTTGACTTTCCGGTACCCCCGCACCATAAGATGCCGGGTCACGCAGGGCGGCAGCGGTTGCGGGGAGTTCTGTCGCGGAGAGGGGGGATGCGTCATCGTACCGCGTTGCGCTACGACCCTCTCCGATCGCCGGGGGACCCTCGGAGCGGCGAGTACCATCGGGCGTGCAACGAGGTCGCCACGGGGGAGGGAGAGAGCGCAATCATGCGAGAGAAAGTGACTTTCCTGAGCAGCGGACGATCAGGCATGGGCCTTTTCGCGGCCGTGCTGCCGCTACTGCTTGCAACCGCGAGCACGGCATTCGGACAGGGAATGGACGAACCGGAGGTGCTGCTGGACTCGGGCGATACCGCCTGGATGCTCACGAGTTCGGCGCTGGTCCTGCTGATGACACTACCGGGGCTCGCGCTGTTCTACGGCGGCCTCGTGCGTTCCAAGAACGTGCTCTCGGTACTCGTGCAGTGCTTGGTATCGGCCGGGCTCATCGGCGTGCTCTGGGTGGTGGTCGGCTACTCGCTTGCATTCAGCGGCGACGGCCCCTTCGTCGGAAACCTCGACGAGTTCCTGCTCGGTGGCATGACCCCCGAGTCGCTAAGCGGAACGATTCCGTCGTACGTGTTCGTGATGTTCCAGGGCATGTTCGCGATCATCACGCCGGCCCTGATGCTGGGCGCCTTCGCCGAGCGCATGCGTTTCAGTGCTTACATGTGCTTCATCGCAATCTGGGTCCTCGTCGTCTACTGCCCGCTCGCACATATGGTCTGGGGCGGAGGCTGGATCGGTGCGTCGGGCGCACTCGACTTCGCGGGCGGCCTGGTGGTGCACATGTCGAGCGGCTTCTCGGCACTGGCTGCGGCGATCATTCTCGGAAAGCGCCGCGGTTTCGGGACCGAGCAGATGGCACCCCACAGCCTGCCGCTGACCGTGATCGGCGCATCGCTGCTCTGGGTCGGCTGGTTCGGATTCAACGCCGGAAGCGAACTCGCGGCCGACGGCATCGCCGGACTGGCTTTTCTCACCACCCAGACTGCGACCGCCACGGCCGTGCTGGCCTGGCTGCTGATCGAGTGGATGCACCGCGGCAAGCCGACGGTGCTGGGAGGCGCCACCGCCGCAGTCGCGGGACTCGTCGCGATCACGCCCGCGTGCGCGTTCGTGAGTCCGGGAGGCTCGATCCTGGTCGGTCTCGGAGCGGCCATCTTCTGCTACCTGGCCGTGACCATGCTCAAACCCGGCGCGGGCTACGACGACTCTCTCGACGTCTTCGGGGTGCACGGAGTCGGCGGCGCCTGGGGAGCCCTCGCCACCGGTCTCTTCATCTGGGAACTCCCGGACGGCGTGACCTGGGGCGGCCAGATCACCACCCAGATCGTGAGTATCGCCTTCACGGCCGTGTTCGCGATCGTGGCCACCACGATCATCCTCTACGTACTCCGCGCGATCCTGGGGGACCTCCGGGTGAGCGACGAGGACGAGACCACCGGCATCGATCTCTCCGAACACAGCGAGTCGGCGTACAGCGAATAGCGCCACTCGGCAGAACACTTCGCGCGCCCCCGGGACGCTCCGGCCACTCGGGGGCGCGCATCTGTTCGCCCCGGTCCGCCGCACCGGGACGCTACGGGCCTGACCGAGTCTTCCGGCCTGCTTGGATCCGTCCCACTTTCCGGGTAGAGTTCGGCAAGGTCTGGACACCCGATGACGGCACGCTTCGAGCCCCTGGATTTCGAGCACTTCCATAGAGAGGCGCTGCCCAACCGGCTCCGCTCCGGAAACGGACCCCTCGCGGCCGCGGGCGCACGCCACCTCGGCAGTCTCGCCTTCCGGCGTCAGGAAGGTGGCGCGTATACCTACCGTCCCTGCGAGACCGGGATCGAGATCTTACCGGGCGATGACGCCGACACGGTGATCGAACTCAGCGACGAAATCTGGCAAAACATCGTGAACGAACTGGACGCCGCCGCCGGACTGCTCTACGGGGGGCGCGCACGCTGCACCACCGGGAAGGCGCTCGCCTGGCTCAATTGGGAGCCAGTGTTGCGGGCCATGTTCCACGGACGGCCCGTCTACGATCCGCACGAGGTGAGGCTTCCGGCCCGAGGAGACGGGACCCTGAACCCCGAGCAGGCCTTTACGCCCGGCGACCCGCGCGAAGACATGGCGCACTTTCTCAACACGGCCGGCTACCTCTTCGTGCGCGAGGTCTTCACAGCAGACGAGGTCGCCGGCTTCCTCGCCGAAGCGGAAGAACTCCGGCGCGAGGCCCGGCAGGGGGACAAGCTCTCGTGGTGGGGCAAGGACCGCGAGGGACGAGCAACCCTGTGCCGCGTCACGCGGGCGGCCGCAAAGCCCGGTCTCAGAAGCATCCCGAACGATCGGCGTATGCGCGCGCTCAAGGACCTCGCCGAGGAACCCCTCCAGCACCGGGTCCCGCCCTCTTCGGAGGAGGGCGTGAGCGTGATCTTCAAGCAACCGGAGATGCGCGAAGGCCTCGGAGACCTGCCCTGGCACCGGGACTGCGGGATGGGAGGCCACGCCATCATGTGCCCGTCACTGGTCGCGTCGGTGTTTCTCACCGCGTCCACCCCCGAAACCGGCGATCTGCGGATGCTGCCGGGTTCCTGGAAGGCGGGCTGTGCCCCGATCGATGCCGATCATGTCCGGGCACCCCTCGGAGCCCGTTTTGCGGCGAATCCCGGAGACGTGTCCCTGCATTACGGCGACACCATGCACGCGGCGCCCGCTCCCCAGGAAGACGGCCTCGACTGCTACCGGATCAGCGCGGTCACCGGCTACGCGCGCCCCGAGTCGCGCCCACACCGCGGCCGCCACTACAACGAGGTGCTTCACCGCCGCGAAGACGGACAGATCGAGCACCTCTCACGCATGTCCAAACAGGACTAGAGCACGCCGACGCGGCTCATTCCAGCGGTCTGGACGATCGTGACCCGGGTTCGAGGGTCGCAGCGCGACCGCCGCGGAACATCTGCACGACGACGAGCAGGCCGATCAGCAACCACACCCAACCCGGAACCTCGGGCAGAAAGTCGCTCGCCACTTCCCCGACCAGGACCAGCCCGACGATAGCCGGAATCACGCCGATCGCGGTGCCCAATACGTAGTCGCGCACGCGCACGCGCGACACGGCCAGCGCCAGATGGGTCCACGGAGCCAGGAAGGTGAAGAGCCGGATCAGGATCACGCCCAGGAGCGCACGCGACGCGGTCCAGGACTCCAACCAGCGCAACCTGGGGGACATGCGGCCCTGGACCACGTCGCGCGCGAGATAGCGGGCAACCACGAACACCGCGGTCGCGGATAACACCGCACCCACCCACGAGATCGCGAGCGCAGCTTCTCGTGGCCAGGTCATTCCCGCGACGATCACGAACAGCACGCTCGGAATCGCGACCATCTCCCCGAGCGTGAAGAGTGCCCAGAACAGCGGCGGGCCCCAGGGTCCGGCGCCGAGCAGGAGCGCACGGATGGCGTCCGGCCGAAGCTGGTCGTCGAGCCCGCTGGCGTACACCACCAACAGCAGGCCGACCACGGCCGCCGCTACCGCGATCCTGAGCCCCCGGGCCTTCACAAGCCCTGCGTGACTTCGCG
>JAYZEO010000006.1:0-11526 GCA_036337215.1 Myxococcota bacterium
CAACGCCACGAACGAGACGAACGCGAGCCGCCCTCAGCGCTCCAGTACGACGACCGGGATCTCGCGCTCGGTGCGCGCCTGGTACTCGGTGTAGGGCGCGTAGAGCGCGACCATCTGGTCCCAAAGTTTCGTCCGCTCCGCGCCCTCCGCGGTGCGCGCCCGGGCCTTGAAGCGATCGGCCACGACCTGGAGCTCGACTTCGGGATTCGCGGCCAGGTTCTGATACCAGGCCGGGTGCGTCGGGAATCCGCCCTTGGACGCGATCACCACGTAGCCTCCGTCGGTCTCGCCGTAGATCAGCGGCAGCGTGAGTGTATTGCCCGAACGCCGGCCCGTCGTGCTGAGCAGCAGCGTCGGCACCAGCCCCTGGCCGCCCCCGAGCGACGCGTCCCACATGTGCCCGTCCGCCCCGTCGCTCTCGCGATAGCGCCGCAGATGATCCCGAATCCAATCCGGCATATACGCCGGAATTTCCTGCTCACTCATGCAGACTGCCTCCCGATTCGCTGGACCCTGATGAGACCGGCTCCGAGCATAGCCGGGATTTCTGCAGGTGTGTTCGGTCGCGGCTCCGCGCCCGCCTGCACGCGCCCGCGGCTCAGCTGCCGACGCTGCCGGTTCGGTTCTCGAGGCGGCTGAGCCAGTAGTCGGCGTCGAAGTGCGGGTCGCCGAGCAGGAAGCGCCAGAAGCGGATCCGGTTCAGGATCTCGAGGCGGCCGGTGTCCTGCTCGTACCAGGGCTCGAGCCGGCACAGGATGCTGTGCAGGTGCTCGGGATCCTGTGCCTCGCGCAGCCAGAAGATCGGGCGTTGTGCCGTGTACTCGGGCCCGAGGTCGTCGGTGTTCCAGAGTCGCTGCTGCGGAACGGTCGGATTGAGCCGGATCTTGAACATGTAGCGCGGCCGGTCCGAGCGATTTCGGCCGCCAGCGTGCCAGAGCCCGTGGTGGGCGGCGAGCAGGGTGCCCGCGGGACAAACCACGTGCTGTTGCCCGCGCAGGTTCTGGTAGCGCGAGACCGCGGCCTCGCTCACGATGCGCAGGTGACTGCCGGGCAGCAGCCGGGTCCCGCCCATCTCGCGCGTAACCTCGTGCGGAAAGTAAAAGAGTTGCGCATCGAAGCCGGGCCCGGGATCGATCGTCGAGTCCTGGTGGATCGGCTGGGACGACTGCCGCAGGCCGAGCTTCTCGAACGTCTCCGGGACGTGCGCGATGTGCAGAAAGTGGTGATCGAAGCGGCTGCCCGGGCCCACCAGGCTCTCGATCGCCCCGCGCACCAGGGGAAGCTCGACGAGTTCGCGCAGTGTCGAGCCGGGCGCGTACGCCTCTTCGAGCGGCGTTCCGGCTGCAACTTCGGGAACGTCATTTTCGCGCGCTTCCTCGCAGAAACGTCGGTTGATCGAGTCGGGCACGGCCCCGTCGAAGCGCAGAAATCCGCGCGCCGCGAACTCGGCCATCTGGCGGCTGCTGAGCAGGCTGGCCGGGTCAGCCACGGGACTCCTCGAGCTTCTCGAAGACGAACTCGTACTTGAGATAAGAAGTCGTGAACTCCTCCCCCGCCGCGTGGGGGGCGAGCGGCGAGATCTGAAGCAGCCGCCAGCCGTCGCGGAGCGCATCGACCCCGCTCTGGTAGGGCGGCTCGTCGGCGTCGCCGGGTTGCGGGTCGGTCGCACCCGTGCCGTCGTACTCGGCCCAGGAGACCACGTGGGAATCGAGCGCGGAATTCGCGAGGTACAGAATCAGGACCTTCTGGCGAACCTGCGCCATCTCCCGGGCCCTGCCTCGCCTCCGGCCTAGACGCGCTCGGGCGTGAAGCGGACCGGCATGTGCTTCACACCATCGATGAAGTGCGATCGCAGGTAGTCGACCGGGCCCGTGAGTTCGATGTCGGGTAAGCGCCGCAGCAATTGCTCGAACATGATCCGGATCTCGAGCCGGGCAAGGTGCGATCCGAGACAGAAGTGCTGGCCCATCCCGAAGGCCATGTGGTCGTTCGGGGAACGCTCGATGTCGAAACGGTCCGGATCCGGGAACACGTCTTCGTCGCGATTCGCGGACGGGTACCAGAGCGTGACCTTCTCGCCCTTGCGAATCTTCTGTCCACGAATTTCCGTATCGCGGGTCGCGGTGCGGCGGAAGTACATCACGGGCGGGCGGTACCGGAGCATCTCCTCGACCGCCGACGGAATGAGTTCGGGCTGGCGAACCAGCCGGTCATAGGCCTCGGGGTGCTCGATCAACTGAAGCATGCCGTGTGAGATCAGGTTTCTGGTGGTCTCGTTTCCGGCGACGGCGAGCAGCAGGAAGAACGAGTCGAACTCGGGGATCGAGAGCTGCTCCCCGTCGACCTTGCCGTGGATCATCGCGCTGATCAGGTCATCGCTCGGTGCGTCGCGACGCTTCTCGGCAAGCCCGTTCGCGTAGACGAACATCTCGAGCGCAACCCGGATCCCCTCGTCCATCGGGAGCTTGTACTCGGGATCTTCCCCGCCCAGCATGCGGTTGCTCCACTCGAACACCTGGTGGCGGTCCTCTTCGGGAACCCCCAGGAACTCGCAGATCACGCGCAGCGGGAGTTCGGCCGCGATCTCGGTCACGAAGTCGCATTCGCCCTTCTGGGCGACCGGGTCCAGAATCGCGTCGACGATCGCCCGGTGGCGCGGCTCCTGCGCCGCGATCGCGCTCGGCGTGAAGCCACCGCTCACCAGCTTGCGGTAGCGGGCGTGATCGGGCGGGTCCATCCCGATCATGCTCGGCGGGGCCAACTGCGCCTCGGCCTGGGGCGGATCCACGATCACGATGCTGGGCGTCGAGGCAAACAGTCCCGGATTCTTGGAGACGTACTTGATGTCCTCGTACTTCGAGACCACCCAGTAGCCGGGGCCGGGCTCCGCAGGGTAGTCGGGCGCAACCGTCTCGCCCTCGTGCCAGGCAACCGGGGCCTCGCGCCGGAGTGCTCGGAAGTGCTCGTGCGGGAACCCGCGCTCGAAGCTCTCGGGATCGGACAGATCGATCGGTTGGACCATGCGGACTCCCATCAGGCGCGTCGGAGCCCGAGTCTACTCCAAGCTCGAATCCGGAGACACGAGCGCGCCAGGCACGGAATCGCGATCGACGCCGGGCGCTGTCGCAATTCACAAGAGGTGCGGGCGCGCACGCGCTCTCCGGGCTACGCGCGTGCGCTCCGGCGTGGCATGCCCTTTGCTCCTCTTTCGCCCATGAGAACACATCCGATGGGTCGGGCGGCTTCGGATCCCACCGTGGCGCGACGTAGATCTCGAATCGCGATCTACGCCCGCGGCTCGAAGGGACTGGGCGAACTGCGGAGAAGCCTGAGAATCGCGAGCGCGCTGGCGGCCCCGCCGCTGGAAGCGCGGGTGCTCGTGATCTCGGGAACGCCGACCACGAATGGACTGTCGGTCCCGCCCGGCGTGGATTTCCTGACGCTTCCGGTACCCGAACCCCGGGGTCCCGAGAACCAGGAGCCACCCGGGTGGGACCCGGATGCGGCGGCGGGTTCCGCTCTGCGGAGCCGGATCATCGCCACCGCCGTCGACGAAATGCGGCCCGAACTGTTCCTGGTCCACGAGTTTCCGAGTGGCAGCGGACACGAACTCGATGCCGCACTGCACAGCATGCGCGCCCGTCCCGGCACCCGTTGCGTCCTGGGTCTCGGAGACATCGCTCCCGATCCCGACGCGGCACGCCGCGCGTGGGCTGACGCCGGACACGCCGACGCGAGTCGCAAATCCTTCGACCAGATCCTGGTGTACGGAGACCGCGCCGTACACGACCGGCTTCGCGAAGACCGCTTTCCGGCCGACCTCGAAGCCCGCACGCGGTACACCGGCTACCTGGTCCCGAACACCGGGCCAGACGAGAGTTCGCTTCCAGCAGCGGAGGCCGACGTACCGCGCGAAGCATTCGTACTCTGCACTCTCGGCGGCGGTTACGGGGGCTTCCAACTCGGTCGCGCCTTCTGTCGCGCCGAACTCCCTCCCGGACCGGTGGGGGTCCTGCTGGCGGGACCATTCTTGCCGCCCGCGCAACGCGACCAACTGCGGCGACAGGTCGCGGCCCGCAGCGACCTGCGCATGGTCGATTCCGTGACGGAGCCGGCCCTGCTGATCCAGCGCGCTCGCCGCGTGATCTCCGTGGGCGGCTACACCACGGTCACGGAACTCCTCGGCCTCGGAAAGCGAACCCTGATCGTCACGGGCGGCGCGCGTCCGCTCGAGCGACGGATCCGGGCCGAACGGCTCGAGGCACTGGGCCTGGTCGATCTCGTCGACCCGCACCGACTCGATCCGCAGGCGCTCTCGGATTGGATGCGGCGACCGGCGCCGTGGCCGCGACGCGCCTGGGATCAACTCGACCTCGGAGGGCTCGCGCGACTCCCGAGGCTGCTTCTAAACTCAGGAAGCGAGGCGCTGCTGGCCCGCCCCGGTGACCCGCAGCCCGGACCCCAGCGCTGACCCGAACCTGGCCCCGGGGCCAATCTTCGGCCAGGTCCAGACGAACGCCCGAACCTCAGTCGATCACGCCGGTCCAGAGGCTGCGCTCGGCATCGAATGGCTGCGTGCAGCTTCCGCAGTTCGGGCCGAGGACCATCGTCTCTCGCCGGGCCTCGTCGTAGCGACCCCAATCGCCCACCCCGGAATGCCCGGGCTCACCCGAACGCGCGAATGCCAGCCAGCTCTCCTGCATCTGTTCCGAAAGCCGGTTCGCTTCGGGTCCCGCTCCCACGAAGGCCTCCAGGCCGGGCATGCCGAGCGTCCCGAACACGAACGGCACCTCGAGCGCGTGGCAGGATCCGAGCCGCCCGCCGAGTGCTGGAGAGGTCCAGTCGAAGAGATACGCGTAGCACCGTTGTTGCTGCGCGGCCTGCGCCTCGGCAAGCCGGATCGCCGGAATCCGAAAGACACGGTCGGTCTCGATCGCGGAGAACAATTCGTGCGCTTCGGTCGAGTCGCCGCGTGCGGAACGGATCTCCCGGTAGCCCTCGATGATCCGGCTCGCCGCTTCTCCAACCCGGGCCTCGACCCGCTTGCGCAGCCCCGCATCGTCGAGTTGGCCCGAACGCGGATCCATCATCGCGAACAGCTTCCACTCGTCGCGCGTGGTCCCGACCAGGGTCGGAACCTCGGCCGAGAGCCCCGAGCGAAGCGCCTGGAGCGGGGCCTCCGGGAGCAGTTCACCGTCTACCACCGGCTGAAAGGGCAGCAGGTTTTCGCCACCCCGCTGCCGCTCGATCAACCGGCCCTGAAGCTCGAGCAAGCGCTCGGCGGGAACGTCGAGCAAGCGCTCGGGCGCTTCCGCCGGAATCTCGAGCGCCTCCAGCAGTTCGCGCGCGACACGCGCGGCGCTCTCGGCGGTGTGCACATTGTGCGCAGCTCCGCTCTGGGCCACAGACTTGGCAAACAGACCGCGGGCCGCGGGGGTTCCGAGCAGGGTCCCGACACTCATCCCCCCGGCCGACTCGCCGAAGATCGTGACGTTTGCGGGATCGCCCCCGAACGCCGCGATGTTCTCGCGCACCCACCCGAGCGCGGCCAGCTGATCCCGAAGCCCGGCATTCGAGACCGCCCCGATCCGTTCGCGTGCAAGCGCGCCAAAATCCGTAAACCCCAGTACGCCGAGCCGGTAGTTGATCGTGACGAGCACCGCGTCTCCGCGCGCAACCAGCGGGGAATCGGTGTAGAGCGGGCGCGAGCCCGCGCCACCGACGAAGCCGCCGCCGTGAATCCAGACCAGCACCGGTCGCCGGCGCGCGTCCGCAGCCGGCGTCCACAGATTCAGGAAGAGACAGTCCTCGGACATCGGCCCGACGTCGGTCCCGGGAAGGATTCGCACTTGCGGTTCGATCTGCAGCGAGGACGGCCCGTAGCCGCTGCAGTCGCGCACGCCCGCCCAGGACTCGGGATCCCGGGGCGCCCCGAAGCGCAGCTCCCCCTGCGGGGCCCGCGCATAGGGAATCCCGCGAAAGACCTGGACTCCGTTCTCTTCGACTCCTTCGATCCTTCCGGAGCCGGTTTCGACGATGGTTCCCACGGCTGCCTCCCTTCGGGGTTCGGCTCAGAGCATACAATGGGGTGCGAGTCCGGGCGGGCATCGCTTCGAGGAACGACCAACCGCACCGGACCCAGGCAAGGGGGGGGGGATGCTCGACAAGATCTATCGGCTGCTCGAGGGTCCGGATGGCACGCGAACTCAAACCGCGACCGGCGCCTCGATCCAGATCCTGATCGTTCTCAACGTGCTGGCCGTGATCGCGTCCACGGTCGACGCGATTTGGGTGCGCTTCGCGACCCTCCTGGGTGCCTTCGAAGTTTTTTCGGTGACCGTGTTCGCGGTCGAGTACCTGCTTCGGCTGGCTTCCTGCACCAGCAATCCGCGCTACCACCGCCCGCTGCTCGGGCGGATTCGTTGGGCGTTCACGCCGTTCGCGATCATCGACCTGCTGGCGTTCGCTCCGGCGTTGTTGCCCCTGGTGTTCGGGCCGGACCTGCGCCTGCTGCGCGCGGTTCGACTGCTGCGGATCCTGCGCATCCTCAAACTCGCGCGCTACTCGGACGCAGTCCGGAGCCTGGGTCGTGCCTTCTCGGCCCGGGCCCCGGAGTTGGCCGTCACGGGCATGGCGCTCGCAATCGTGCTGATCCTGGCTTCCTCCGCGCTTTACTACGCCGAACGCGAGGTACAGCCGGACCACTTCGGCAGCATTCCCGAGGCGGCCTGGTGGGGAATCGTCACGCTCACCACGGTGGGCTACGGCGATCTCGCCCCCATCACGCCGCTCGGACGCTTCTGCGCGGCATTCGTGGCGATTCTCGGGCTCGGGCTGTTCGCGCTTCCCGCGGGAATACTCGGGTCGGCGTTCGTCGAGCAAGTGACACGTGGCGACCACAACTGCCCGCACTGCGGCAAGCCGATCTAGCCAAGAACGACAGAATGGGAGGGGACGGTGAGAGTTCTACGCTGGTTGGCCAAGGGAATCGGGGCGCTCGCGGTCGTACTCGTTGGCATCGGACTCGTGGCCCGGCTCTCGGACGGGCCGATCGGCCCCTTCGCGGGCGGAGCCCTGCGTGAGGGGAAACTGGTTCCGGACTCCAAAGTCGATTGGTCCGTCGCGCGCGACATCGACACCATCGAGTTCCAGCTTGTCGACCCCGCGCGCTCGCGGACCGTCTGGGTGGTGGTTCGCGACGGCGAACTGTACGTCCCGTGCGGGGTCCCCGAGTTCAGGCTCTGGAAACAGTGGCCCCACGAGGCCCTCGAAGACGGGCGGGCCGTGCTGCGAATCGACGGGAAGCGCTATCCGGTGCACGCGGTTCGCGTGACCGACCCGAAACTCCTCGAAGAGGTCGGCGCCGCGATCAGCAAGAAGTACCTGGACGGAAGCGCGAGCGGGATCGGAAACGGCTGGCTGTTCCGCATGGATCCGCGCACCGGCCACACCCCGACGGACGCTTCGGTCGAGCCGATCGAGAGCGAAGGCCTCCCGGCCTGAACGGCAGGCCAGCAACCCGCCCGACGCCCAGGCGATCTCGATTCAGCTGCGGCTCGAGCGCAGCGTCACCCGGATGCGCGCGCTACTCGCCGACGCGCCCGAATCGCGGCGGCCGTCGTTCCTGAAAGCTCGCGACCCCCTCCTTGAAGTCGGGCCGCGTCAGGCTCTCGGCCATCAACTGGTTCGCGTCCTGCATGGCCGCCCCGAGCGGCAGCATCAGGTGACGGTAGACCTGCTGCTTCATGATACGGATCGAGGTCGGCGACGCGTTCCGAGCCAGGTCTTCGAGATAGGCACGCGTTTCGGGCAGGAGTCGCTCGTGCGCGAAAACGCGATTCGCGACACCGAGCCTCTCGGCCTCGACACCGTCGAGCTTCCGCGAACTCCACAACAGGTCGAGCGCGCGACTCGGGCCGACCACGCGCGGCAGGATCCAACTCGTGCCGTGCTCGGCGATCAGCCCGCGCTTGGAGTATGCGGCCGTAAAGATCGCCTTCTCCGAGACGAAGCGCAGATCGCAGAGCAACGCGATCGAAAAGCCGAGCCCCGCGCAGGGACCGTTGACCGCCGCGATCAACGGTTTCCGGATCGAGAGCAGGTACGCGAAGGTCACCTGGAAGTCGGAACCCATCTCGGGATCTCCCGGGTTCGCCTCGAGCGCACTCACACTGCTCGGGCGCCCGGTCCCCGAGGCGGTGCGACTCAGGTTCTCCATGTCCATTCCGGCACTGAAGCCGCGGCCCGCACCGGTCAGAATGATCCCGACGACGCGCCGGTCGCGCTCGGCCTCCGCCAGCGCGTGACGCAATTCCTGGACGGTGCGGTTGGTGAGCGCGTTCAGGCGCTCTGGCCGATCGAATGTGATCGTTGCAACCGGTTCCTCGACCTCGTAGCGAATCTCTTCGTACACGTTGGCTCTCCGGTAGCGTGCACCCGGACCCGCACGCCTAGGACCCGACCGCGCCTGCGGGCCGACGGCACGCTGCCGCCGACCCACACACGCAAATGGACGGCGCTACGGGCGAGAGGGCCGCAGCCGGACCTCGATGCGCCGGTTCTGGGCCCGCCCTTCCGGGGTGTCGTTCGAGGCGATCGGATCGTTTTCGCCCAGCGACGCGGAGAGGAGGCGCCCGGAATCGATCCCGGCGGCCTGGAACACGCGCACCAGCGCTGCGGAGCGCGCACCCGCAAGTTCCCAGTTCGACGGAAACTCCTTCGCCAGCTTGCCACCGATCGGCACGTTGTCGGTGTAGCCGAGCACCACGATCTGGGCTTGAATTCGTTGGAAGTCGTCGACCAGCTTGAGCGCGACCTCACGCCCAGCCTCGCCGAGTTCGGCAGAGCCCACAGGAAAGAGCACGGCGTTGGTGAGCACCACGTGGAGGCCGTTACGCATCACGGCGATTCGGACGTTGCCCGCCAGGATCTCGTCTTGGAGTTCCTCACGAAGGTCTGTCTCGGTCTGGCGCAGTTTTGAGAGTTCCATGTCCTGCAGTTCGAGCGCGAAGCCCATCTTGGCGCCCACGGCCGCCATCCTGCGCGTCTGTACCGTGAGTTCGGAGTTCTGAAGCGCCAGCGCATCGCGCGACGCCCGGAGCTTCTCGTACCGGCCCTTGGTCACGCAGGCCGGCAGCAGTGCCAGCACCGCGACGAGCACGAACGAAGTCATCATCCTTGTCCGCATCCTTAGTTCCTCCCTGTCCCAGGTTTACGTCGACCCACTCTTCAGGACGCAATCGTCTGCGCTTGACGGAGGCGCGGAACGCCCTTCAACATGCGGCCCCTTCAGCGGGGGCGCCATTGTGACACAGGCCGGGTCGCCGGAATCACCGTTCGAGTGAGTAGGTTCGTCCGCAGAGGCCTTGGGATCCTGGCGCTGGCGGCAGTCCTGGTCGCGGCCGGAGCGCTGTTGACCGTGGGACTGAGCTGGAAGGATCGGAGCAGGATCGTGGCGCACCGGGCCTCGGCCGCGCTCGGGCTCGAGGTGGGGATCACGGGCGGCATCGAACTGCAGTTCTTCCCGGAGCTTCAGTTCGAGGCCAGAGACGTGACCGTGGCGAATCTACCCGGGCGGCCTTCGCCTCACCTGGCAGAAATTGGGATGCTCGAACTCGAGATCTCGTACCTGGGACTGCTCCGAGGTCAACTCGAGATCGACGCACTCGAACTCGAGCAGGTGCGCATCTGGATCGAGAGCGACCCCAACGCGCACCTCGGCGTGGCGGCGGCAGCGACGACGCGGGAAAAAGAACCGGAATCTCGTCAGCTCCGCTTCGATATCCAGAGTCTCGAAATCTCTGAACTGGAGCTTCACTATCAGCCCGGCGATGCCGAGACGCTTCGCTCGGGACGACTCGCAACGCTGAGCATCGAGACGGACGGAAGCGGGGAGCCGCTTCACCTCGCGAGCCGGGGCGAGTTCGCCGGACACCAGTTCGACCTCACGGGAAAGTTCGGGGCGCTCTCCAAACTTTCGGGCGCCGGAGCGCCCTACCTGATCGAACTGTCCGGCGAGCTATTGGACGCGAACTTCAAGATCCGGGGGACCGCGGCCCAGCCGAAGCAGTTGCGCGGGCTGGATCTGGCAATCTCGGGCGATCTGCCGAATCTGGCCGGCCTCTACGCGACATTTCGCGAGCCCGACGAGCGCATTCCCAAAACGGGCCCGATCGCGTTCAAGGGGCGGCTGGTACGAAGCGACGGCCCCGTTGCGATCGAGGACCTCAGCATCAGGACCGGGACGAGTGAGCCGCTGCGAGGGTCCGTCACCGGTTCGATCGGGGACCTGGCAGGATTCCGCAAGGTCGCACTCGAGGTCGAACTCGAGGCCCGAGACCTGAGCTTCCTCGGTCCCCTGGTCGACCGGCCCCTGCCGGCGCTGCAGTCGCTCGACGCGAAGCTCCAACTCTCCGATGTCGATGGCGGCCTCGAGCTGAGCGGCCGGGTGCAACTCTTGCTACCGGACGGGCTGGGCCGCATCGAGGTCGAGGGGAAGCACCGTGACCTGCACGGCCTCGCTGGCCTCGACGTCGCCATTCGTGGAGAAGCCCGGGACCTCGCCTCCCTCGGCAAGTGGTTGGGCCTGGAGCGACCTCTCCCGCCTCTCCGACCGATCACACTGCGAGCCCAACTGCGCGACCAGGAGCGGCGGATCGGAATCGACGCGCTCGAAGCCAGCGCCGGAAGCCGGGACGCTACCTGGGTTCTAGTCAGGGGATCGGTCCGGGACCTCGAGCGGGTCGAGGGGGTCGAGCTTCGGGCCGAGTTCGGAGCCGAGAACCTGAGCCTGTTCGAGGCGTACTTCGAACGGCCACTCCCCAACATCGGGCCGGTGACGGGATCGAGCACGCTGACCGATCGGGACGGCAGCCTGGGACTGGAGCCGATCCGGCTTCAGGGGGGCAGGAAGGAGTTGCTGTCGGTCGATTTCGAAGGTTCGATCGACGACCTGAGAGAGATCGACGACATCGAGGCGAATGCGAAGATCAGTGCGCGCGATCTGGCCGTGATCGGAGAGCTCGTCGACGCGGATTTCGCCCCGATCGGGCCGATAGAGTTCTCGGGAACCATCCGGGGATCGGACGAAGACATTCGCTCGAGCGGACGGCTGCAACTCGACCGTACCTTTCTCAAAGCCCACTGGAACGGGAGCTTCGCGCCGGGCGCCCGGCCGCACTTCCAGGCGGTGCTTTCGTCTCCCCAGGTGTGGCTCGACGACCTCGGGATCGAGCCGGGCACCACCCAGAAATCCCCAGATCCCGACCCGGGCGACGCCGCCGAACGCTGGTGGCGGGGAAGCGAGAAGATCGATTTCGACGTGCTCCGACATGTGGACCTCGATCTCTCACTGCGCGCCGAGACGATCTCGGGTCGCGAGGCATTCGCACTCCACAATGTCGGTGCATCGCTCCAACTGGAGGACGGCAAGCTGCAGATCCGCGATCTCAGCGCGGCCTGGGCGGGCGGCAAGCTGCGCGCGGACGTCGTCATCGACGCGAGTACGCCGGGGACGGAACTCTCGCT
>JAYZEO010000007.1:0-14176 GCA_036337215.1 Myxococcota bacterium
ACGCACCGCCCGCCTCGCGGTGCGTGTCGCTTCGGAGCGCGGGCGCCTGGAGTACCTGTTGACCGGTCTGGTTCCGGGAACCGATGGGCAGCTCTCCGCCTACCCGATGGGAAAGGGCAGCGGCAGTGTCACGAGCTTCAGCCGTGCGGACGGTTTCATTCGGATCGAGCGAAACCGAGAGATCGTCGAGGCCGGTACCGAGATCGAGGTCCGGTTGCTCGGGCGTTCTCTCGAGCCGGCCGATCTCGTGATCGTGGGCAGCCACTGCACGGGTCTCGATGTGATCGCGAGCGCGCTCTCGCGCCGGGGCGTTCGCGTGAAGCTCCTGGCCGTGGGCAGCCAGGCAGGCCTCGAGGCCGCCGCACGCGGCGAGTGCGACGTGGCTCCCGTTCACCTGTTCGATGCGAAGTCGGGCGCCTACAATGCCCCCTTCCTCGATGCCGGACTCGAACTCTGTCGCGGCTATCGCCGGATGCAGGCCGTGGTGACGAGGGCAGAAGAGACCCGGGACACCCAGGAACTGTTCGCCGACCCGACGCTCCGCATGGTCAACAGAAACCGCGGCAGCGGGACGCGGATTCTGATCGACGAGCTTCTCGCGGAGCGGCGCCCGGAGGGCTACGCTTCGGAGCCGCGGTCGCACCACGCGGTGGCCGCTGCGGTGGCCCAGGGCCGGGCCGACTGGGGCGTTGCGATCGAGTCGGTCGCAGCGGGCGCGGGTCTGCACTGCCGGCCGCTGCGAGAGGAGTGTTACGACTTCGTGATTCCGGCGCAGCGGCGGGACCGGCCCGCTGTCCGCGCCTTCTGCAGGCTCCTCGAGTCGGAAGGTCCGGTTCGCGAAGAGCTTCGGCAGATTGGCTTCGGAGACCCGAGCCCATGAGTACCGGACCCGATTTTTCAGAGGGACCCGTTCCAAGTCGTTCCTTCGGAGAGCGTCTCCTCGGAGCGCTGCGACTCGATGCCAGCGTTTACGAGGAGGTCGAGCACACACCGGACGCGCTCGGGCAGGCAGCCGGCGTGGTGGCGCTGGCTGCGCTCGCCCGCGGCATAGGTGTCTCCGGGGAGCTCGGCGTGATTGGGGAGTTGCTCGGGGCCTTTGCGGGCTGGCTCTTCGGCACCGCCGTGATCTGGCTGGTTGGCGTGAAGATCCTTCAACACAGCTCGGATTTTCAGGAACTGCTTCGGACCCTCGGCTTCGCCTCGGCGCCGCAGCTGCTCTACATCCTCGGGGTGTTTCCGCTCGGCCCGCTGGCTCCGCTGCTGGTGCTCACGGTCCTGGTGCTCGGGATCTTCGCCTGGGTGATCGCGGCGCGGCAGGCGCTCGACGTGACCACGGGCCGTGCGGTCGCGATCTGCGTGCTCGCACAGATTCCGGGCCTGATCCTGATCATTCTGGCCCTGATGACGGCGGCCCCGGTCGTGGTCCCGGAGATGTAGAGTCGCCCTGTGCCGAAGACTACGCTGGCGATGGTGCAGACCGGGATCCGGGAACTCGAGGCGCGTGATTTGCCGCTCCCCGAGATCGACGAGGACTCGGGCCTGCTGCGGATCGAGGCCTGCGGAATCTGCGGCAGTGACTACGAACAGTACGAGGGCGTGCTGCGCACGCCCATGCCGGTGATTCCCGGGCACGAGCCGCTCGGGATCGTGGAGAAGATCGGGGATCGTGCGGCGCAGCGCTGGGGCGTGGACGTGGGCGACCGCGTCGCGGTCGAGACGATGCTGCCCTGCCGTTACTGCGACGAGTGTCTGAACGGCCGCTACCACCTCTGCAGGCAACGCCAGATCTATTCCTACATTCCGCTCGATCAGAAGCCGGGGCTCTGGGGCGCCTACGCCGAGTACATGTACCTCGACCCGCGAGCGATCGTGCACAAGATGGACCGGACCCTTCCGCCCGAGATCGCCGTCATCTTCAACCCGCTTGGTGCGGGCTTTCGCTGGGCGGTAGAGATTCCGAATACGCAGCCCGGCGACACCGTGGTGATCCTGGGACCCGGCCAGCGCGGGCTCGCGAGCGTCGTCGCGTGCCGCGAGGTCGGGGTCGGAGAGATCATCGTCACGGGGCTCGAGAGCGACCGCGCCAAGCTCGATCTCGCGTCGGAGTTCGGGGCCGACCACACCATCGATGTGGAGAACCAGAATGCGAAGCAGCGCATTCGCGAGATCACGGATGGCCGCGGTGCGGACGTAGTCGTCGACGTCTCCTCCTACGCCACCGAACCCGTCGCGGAGTCGATCGACTATGTGAAGCCGGGTGGTACGGTCGTGCTCGCCGGCGTCAAGGGCTTCAAGGAGATTCCGAAGTTCATTTCCGACAAGATCGTGTTGAAGGAGATCACGATTCGCGGGGCGATCGGGGTGACGCAGACCGGCTACGCAGAAGCGATCCGCCTGCTCGAGTCGGGACGCGTGCCGTTCGAGAAAATGCACACGCACGACTTCGCGCTCCGCGAGGCCGAACGTGCGATCCAGGTGTTGGCCCGGGAGATTCCCGAGGAGGAGTCGATCCACAGCTGCCTGCTGCCGGATCGCTGAAGCGAAGCGCGCCCGCTGAAATTGCGGTCGGATTCAGAAGCCGAGCGTGAGCTTGGCGGCCTCCGACATCATCCCGGGCTCCCATGCCGGTTCCCATACGAGGTCGATCTCGGCGGACTCGACACCCGTGACCGCTGCGGCTTTGGCTTCCACTTCGCCCGGCAGGCTCTCGGCGACCGGGCACATGGGAGAGGTGAGCGTCATCCGGATCCGGACTTTTCGGTCCTCGTCAACCGCGACCTCGTAGATCAGGCCGAGTTCGTAGCGGTCGACGGGGATTTCGGGATCGTAGACGGTCTTCAGCGCTTCGATCACCTCGTTCTTGAGTTCCTCCGGGGAAGTCATGAATGCCTCACTCCGTGGTGACTGTGTCTTCCTGCTGGCGCGCAGCTGCCTGGAGCGTGTGCCAGGCGAGCGTGGCGCACTTGACGCGCATCGGGTACTCGCAGACGCCGCCCATCACGGCCAGCTTTCCGAGTTGGCCCGGATCGAGTTTTGACCCCGGGGCGGCAGTCACAAGTCTCCGGAAGTCTCCGTGGAGCTTCTCGATTTCAGCCAGGGTCTTGCCCTTGATCGCGTCGGTCATGAGCGAGGCGGAGGCCGTCGAGATGGCGCAGCCCGACCCTTCGAAGCGCACGTCACGCAGGATGTCCCCGTCGAGTTCCACGGATACCCGGAAGCGGTCGCCGCAGATCGGGTTGTAGCCCTCCGCGCTGGAGGTCGACTGTTCCAGCATACCGAAGTTCCGCGGATGCTTGTTGTGGTCGAGGATGACCTCCTGGTACAGGTCGCGAAGGTCCGACATCAGCCGAAGATCTCGTTCACTTTACGAAGTCCCCCGGCGAGTCGGTCGAAGTCTGCGCGCGTGTTGAATACCGCGAGAGAGGCCCGGGTGGTGGCCGGAAGCCCGAAGCGCTCCATCAGAGGCTGCGCGCAGTGATGCCCGGCGCGGGCTGCAACGCCTTCCCGATCCAGGATCGTCGCCACGTCGTGCGGGTGCGCGGCCTCCATCGCGAACGAAATCACGCTCGCCTTCCCGGGGGCCGTTCCGATCAGGCGGACTCCCTCTAGCTCACCCAGCACCTGCATGCCGTACTCGAGCACCTCTGCTTCGTGCCTCGCGACCTGCTCGAGCCCGATCTCGAGCAGGTAATCGATCGCGGCCCCGAGCCCGATCGCTCCGGCGATGTTCGGGGTTCCGGCCTCGAACTTGTGTGGCGGAGCGTGGTAGACGGTCTTCTCGAAGCTGACCGATTCGATCATCTCTCCGCCGCCCTGCCAGGGGGGCATCTGGTGGAGGAGATCGCCGCGCGCATACAGGGCCCCGATGCCGGTGGGGCCGTAGAGCTTGTGGCCAGAGAAGGCGTAGAAATCTGCCCCGATCTCGGCGAGGTCGACGGCCCCGTGCTGAACCGCCTGTGCTCCATCGATCAGCACGCGCACCTCGTTGCGGTGGGCGAGGTCGGTCATTTCTCGAACCGGGTTGACGGTCCCGAGCACGTTCGAGACGTGCGCGAAGGAAGCGAAGCGCGTGCGCGGTCCGAGCAGGCGCTGGAACTCGTCAAGGTCGAGCACGCCGCGGTCGTCTATGGGAGCCACCCGGAGCCGCGCCCCGGTCTGCTCGCAGACCAGCTGCCAGGGGACGATGTTCGAGTGGTGCTCCATGTGCGTGATCAGGATCTCGTCTCCTTCCTGCAGCATGGGCCGGACGTAGCTCTGTGCCACCAGGTTGATCGCCGCGGTGGTACCACTCGTGAACACGATTTCGCGCGGATCCTCGACGCCGAGCAGTCGTTTGACCTTTCCGCGCGCCTTTTCGTATTCGAAGGTGGCCTCTTCTGCGAGCAGGTGGATCGCGCGGTGGACGTTCGCGTTGGACCGTTCGTAGTAGCGGCGAAGTGCCTCGAGCACGCAACGGGGCTTCTGAGAGGTTGACGCGCTGTCGAGGTAGGTCAGCGGCTTGCCGTGGATCCGCCGATCCAGGATCGGGAAGTCGCTGCGGATCCGTTGCCACTCGACGGCGCTGCGCCGGGCATCGACGTCACCCGTTCTCATTGCCCGGGCTCTCGGAGCCAGCGGTCGACGTAATCCCGCAACCAGTCACGGGTGGCCCCATCCGGAATCCGCTCGGCCACCTCGCTCGCGAACGCGTAGGTCAAGAGAGCGCGCGCTGCCTCGCGTCCGATGCCGCGCGATTGCAGGTAGAAGAGCGCGTCGTCTTCGATCCGGCCGATCGTGGAGCCGTGGGTGCAGCGAACGTCGTCGGCAAAGATCTCGAGTTGTGGCTTGGTGTTGACCCGTGCTGCGGGTGAGATGACGAGGTTTCGGTTCGTCTGCGCGGCGCTCGTCTTCTGCGCATGGGGCCGGACCTGGATTCGTCCGTGAAAGACCGCGTGGGCGTGGTCGGCCAGGATCCCCTTGTAGAGTTCCCGGCTCGTGCAGTGCCCGACCGCGTGGTCGATCGTGGTGTGGTGATCGACGTGCTGGTGGCGCTTGGCGAGGTAGAGGCCGTCGAGTGCGCAGTCGGCTCCCTCCCCTTCGAGCAGTGCGGAGATCTCGAAGCGTGAAAGCTGCGAACCCAGTGCGATCGAGATCTGTTGGAGTCGGCTGTTGGCTCCCTGGCGGGACGCGAACCCTCCCAGGTGAAATCCCGCATCCGACTCCTCCTGGATCCTGAGGTGTAGCAGCGATGCGTCGCCTTCGAGGATTGCCTCACTGAGTGCATTCGTCAGGTAGGGCCCCGTACCCGTCGAGCGGTAGCGCTCCCGAACCGTGGCGCGACTGCCGCGACCCATTAGGACCAGGCAACGTGGTGTGACCAGCATCGACCCACTGCCGCTCTGTATGAATTCGATCTCGATCGGAGTTTCGACCTCGGTCGCTTCCTCTACCTCGATCAGTACGCCGTCCTCGAACCATGCGGTGTTCAGGGCCCAGAGCGGGCGGCTCTTGGGATCTGCGCTCTGTCCGAGCTGCGCGCTCACCCGCTCGGGTTCGTCACGGAGCACCTGGGCGAGGCTCCGGACCGAAACGCCCGGCGGGAGTGTCCCCGGGGTCGCGTGCGTCGGATCGAGACGGCCGTCGCGGAAGACGATCCGGTCCTGCGCCGCCGCTTCCAGGTCGACCGGGGGTGGCCTCGAGGGTGCAAGCAGCGATGGCATGAACTCGTGGGCTCGGAGTGGCGCGAGGTTGGTAAAGCGCCAGTCCTCGTCCGCCGGCGTGGGCATGCCGACGGAGCGAAACTGCTCGATCGAGGTTTGGCGTAGAGCGTCGAGCCACGGCAGCCCGTGGCCCGGGAGTTCCGTCCGTGCGTCTTCGAAGGCCGGTCCCTTCAAGGATTGGGACTCTCCGTGGATGCGCCCTCGTCTTCGAGCCAGCCGTAGCCGCGCTCCTCCAGCTCCTCTGCGAGCCGGCGGTCGCCCGAGCGCAGGATGCGGCCGTCGACCAGCACGTGCGTGAAGTCCGGAACCAGGAATCTGAGCAGACGCTCGTAGTGCGTGATCACGATCACGGAGTGGTCGCGCCGGCGCAGGGTGTTGATTCCGGCGGCGACGGTCTGGAGCGCGTCGATGTCGAGGCCGGAGTCCGTCTCGTCGAGGATCGCGAGCGCGGGGTCGAGGACCGCCATCTGCAGGACTTCGTTTCGCTTCTTCTCGCCGCCCGAGAAGCCCTCGTTGAGCGGCCGGTTGAGGAAGCTTTCGTCCATCTCGAGAAGCTTCGCCTGTTCGCGCACCAGGCCCAGGAATTCTATCGCGTCGAGTTCCTGCTCCCCGCGATGCTTGCGGATTTCGTTGAGCGCGGCCTTCAGGAAGTAAGAATTCGTCACACCGGGAATTTCGACCGGGTACTGGAAGGCCATGAACACCCCCTCGCGGGCCCGCTGTTCGGGCGGGAGTTCGAGTAGATCCCGGCCTCGATACAGCACTTCTCCGTCGAGTTCGTAGCCGTCGCGCCCGGCGATGACATTGGCGAGGGTGCTCTTGCCCGATCCGTTCGGTCCCATGACGGCGTGGGTCTCGCCCTCTTCGATGCAAAGGTTGACGCCCCGCAGGATCTCTTTTCCGTCTACCCGTGCGTGGAGGTCGCGGATCTCGAGCAGTGGCTGTTTGCTCATCAGCCCACGCTCCCCTCGAGCGTGACCGAGAGCAGCTTCTGCGCTTCGACGGCGAATTCCATCGGCAGTTCGCGGAAGACCTCCTTGCAGAAGCCGTTCACGATCAGCGATGAGGCGTCTTCGAGGCCGAGCCCGCGCTGGTTCAGATAGAAGAGCTGGTCTTCCCCGATCTTGGTGGTGGACGCCTCGTGTTCGACGATCGCGGAACTATTGCGTACGTCGATGTAGGGGAAGGTATGTGCGCCGCATGCGTCCCCGATCAGCAGCGAGTCACACTGAGAGAAGTTGCGTGCGTTTTCCGCTTTCCTCTGGATCATCACCTGCCCGCGGTAGGTGTTCTGGCCCTGACCGGCCGAGATTCCCTTCGAAATGATGGTGCTGCGCGTGTTCTTTCCGATGTGGATCATCTTGGTCCCGGTGTCGGCCTGCTGCAGATTGTTGGTGACCGCCACCGAGTAGAATTCGCCTACCGAATCGTCTCCCTGCAGGATGCAGCTCGGATACTTCCAGGTGATGGCGGATCCGGTCTCGACCTGGGTCCACGAAATCTTCGAGCGCCGGCCACGGCACGCTCCGCGCTTGGTCACGAAGTTGAAGATGCCCCCGCGGCCCTCCTTGTTGCCCGGATACCAGTTCTGAACTGTCGAGTACTTGATCTGGGCATCGTCCAGAGCCACCAGTTCGACGACGGCCGCGTGCAACTGGTTTTCGTCCCGCATCGGGGCCGTGCAGCCCTCCAGGTAGCTCACGTAGCTTCCCTCGTCGGCGACGACCAGGGTCCGTTCGAACTGCCCGGTGTTGGCGGCGTTGATCCGGAAGTAGGTCGAAAGCTCCATCGGGCAGCGGGTGCCTTTGGGGATGTAGGCGAAGGAGCCGTCGGAGAAGACGGTCGAGTTGAGTGCGGCGTAGAAGTTGTCGGCCGGCGGAACCACTGAACCCAGGTACTTCCGGACCAGGTCCGGGTGATTCTGGACCGCTTCCGAGAAGGAACAGAAGATGATGCCCAACTCGGCGAGCTTGCCCTTGAAGGTGGTCGCGACCGAGACGCTGTCGAACACCGCGTCTACCGCGACCCCGCTCAAGCGCTCCTGTTCCGCGAGCGGAATCCCGAGCTTGTCGAAGGCCTCGCGCAGCTCGGGATCGACTTCGTCCATGCTCTCGAGGTTCGCCCTCGGCTTTGGGGCCGAGTAGTAGCTGATCGCCTGGAAGTCGATTTCCGGAAAGCGGAGCTGGGCCCAGCGCGGTTCACCCTGCTCACGTGCGAGTTGTTCCCAGCGTTCCAGCGCGCGGAGCCGCCACTTGAGCAGCCACGCGGGCTCGTTCTTCCTGGACGAAATCAGCCGAACGACGTCTGCGTCGAGCCCCGGGGCGACCGTGTCCGATTCGATCTCGGTGACGAATCCGTACTTGTACTCCCCGCTGGTGGCCCGCTCGATGGCGGCGGGCGTTGCGGGGGATTCCGGACGGGACATGATGGGGATCCTTGCGCCGGGTGGGCGTCAGAGGACGACTGGCAGCTGCCGGTCGATGCGTTCTTCCGATCGCTCGATCACGTTTTGAATGTCGCTTTCGTGCCCGCAGAGGTCGGCGAGGCTCACCGAACGGAGCAACCGCTCGAGCGTCCCCTCGATCGCGCGCCACAGCGGTCGGATCGAGCAGTCGCCGGTGTGGACACACGCATCGAGCTGTCCCGGGTGCGAATCACAGAACTCTTCGGAGAACACGGGCCCACCCAGCGCCTCCAGTACCTCCCAGACCTGAATCTCGCCCGCGGGTCGGGACAACCGGTAGCCGCCCGCGGCGCCGCGCGTGCTGGTGACGAAGCGACGCTGGCGCAACAGCCGCATCAGCTTGGCCGAATACTCGGGAGAGAGGCCCTCGGCCTCCGCGATCTGGTGAATCGTAAGCGGCGCCGGGCCCGGGGCACGCGCGACCTGGATCAGGCAGCGCAGGCCGTATTCCTCCTGCGAAGACAGGTGCATAGCGGCAGCCTAGATTACTGTACAAAAATGTCAAGATAGGCTCGCGTCGCGCCGCGGCCTCTCGAGCGAACGCTTCCAGGTGACGGAGCGCTACCCTGCGCCCCCATGTTTGGTGCGTTCTTCGCCGGCTTTACGTTCGGCGCCTGGCATGTCCTTCTGGGGCCGGATCACCTGGCCGCGGTTGGCCCGTTGTCGGTCGACGCGCGGCGTCGAGCCTGGCGCATTGGCCTGCGCTGGGGACTCGGACACGCCGCCGGGGTGCTTGCGGTCGGCTTGGTCGCCTACGCCCTGGTCGACCTCGCCCGCCTCGAGTTCGTGTCGTTCTGGGGCGAGCGCCTGATCGGGGTGTTTCTGATTGGCATCGGAATCTGGGGACTCGCGCACCGGTCCCGCCCCGAGCTTTCCACGGACCGCGCCGAGCAGCTACACGTGCACACGGGTTGGGCGATGGCCGTGGGTGTGCTTCACGGGCTCGCCGGAAGTGCGGGCGTGCTGGGCGTGCTTCCGGCCCTTGCCATGCCCTCCTGGCTCGATGCCGCGAGCTACCTGGCTGGTTTCGCGCTGGGGACCATTGGGAGCATGATCTGCGCGTCGCTCATCTTCGGTCTCTCGGCCACGCTCGGCTCGGGCGACCAGCCCCGCGTGTTCCGCCGCGTGCTCTCGGCGGTTTCGATTGCGTCGATCCTGATCGGCTGTGTCTGGCTCGGGTACCCGTACCTGGCTTCCGGTTGACCCCATGCGCGGGGGCGGACGGCTCGCAGTCGACCGGCGGGACGCGACTGCAGGCCGGGGACTAAGATGGTGAGTCAGGAGGGGCCGGAACTGGGTGGAGTTTCAATCGGAGCTGGGGCCGGGGAGTGAGTCGCGCCGTGACGACGCTCCTGGACGGGGGAACCGGGACCGAACTGCGCATGCGTGGGATCGAGGTCCCGTCGCACATCACGTCCATCTGGTCCGCACGCGCGCTGTTTGCTGATCCCGACGCGGTTGTAAGGGTCCACGCGGATTACATCGCCGCGGGCGCCGACGTGATCACGGCCAATAACTACGCGGTCACGCCGCCGCTGCTTGCGCGGGAGGGGATCGAGGACCGCCTCGAAGAGCTGACACTCCAGGCCGTGGAGTTGGCGTGCCGCGCACGCGATGCCTCGGGCCGACCGGTGCGGATCGCGGGCTCACTCCCGCCGCTCGACACCAGTTACCGCGCCGATCTCGTGGGCGAAGACGAGGTGCTGCGCGCCGATTACCGACGGATTGCGGAGCTGCTGGCGCCCCGCGTGGACCTTCTGCTGTGCGAGACGCTCTCGAGTTCGCGCGAAGCGGTGGCCGCGGCGGCGGCCGCGGCCGGGACGGGGTGCGAGTTCTGGCTGAGCTGGACGCTTCAGGGAAGCCGCCCCGGGCACCTCCCGAGCGGCGAAAGCGTTGCGGAAGCCTTCGCGGCCGCCCGCGACTGCGGCGCCTCGGCCTATCTGGTGAACTGCTGCGGCGCCAACTTCGTCGAGCAGGCGCTGCCGGACCTGCGCGCGCTGACCGACGCTCCGATCGGCGGCTACGCGAACGCGGCGGACGCGGTGCCGGGATCCAAGCCCGTCGCCTACACGGCACTCGAACCGGAAGCCTACGCATCGGCCGTGATGCGCTGGGTCGAGGCGGGTGCGACGCGGGTCGGTGGCTGCTGCTTCACGCGCCCCGCCCACATCGCAAGGGTTCGCGAGCTGCTCGACTCGCACTGAGCCGAAAGCCGTGGTGCGCGTCTCCGGGTCCCGGGCCTGGTTCAGCCTGCGGCGCCGCTCTCGTCCGGCTTGCTGCGCCGAACCCAGCGGCTGGTGCGGCTGACGTCCTCGAGCGGCGCACCCGCCTTCTTCCAGCCCGCGAAGCCGGTTTCCAGGTGCGCGACGTCGCTGAAGCCCATCTCTGCGAGCGCCAGCGCGGCCAGCGCGGAACGCCCCCCTGCCGCGCAGAAGAGGACCGTGCGGCGGTCCTCCCGAAAATAGTCGCGCGCGTAGGGGCTGGTAGGGTCCGCCCAGAACTCCAGCATGCCCCGCGGGACGTGCTTGGCGCCCGGAATCGTTCCAAGATCGACGCGCTCCTGCAGTTCGCGGATGTCGAGCAGCAAGAGCTCCGGGTTGCTCTCGGCTTCCTTGCGGAACTGCTCGACGCTCAGGTTCTCGATCTTCTGCTTCGCCGCTTCTACGGCTTCAAAGATCGGCCGAATTGCCATGGCGTCTCCAGATCCCGCCCTGTCCGCCTCGTCAGCGAGCGCCAGAGCCTCAAAATTCCGACGGCGGCGTCGAAGGGGGCGGAACAGAGGGCGACTCTATCACCCGGAGTCGCGCTTTTGAGGATGGATCTCGACCCGGTTCTTCGACGGGATCGTGATCAGCACCCGGTGGCGCCGGGAATCGAAGCCGATTCCGGCAGGCTGTTCGAGGCCCTCGATCTCGGCCCGGACTTCTCCGTCGCTAAGAATCCGGTAGACCCCGCCTGCAGCCGCGCTCGATGCCAGAAACTGGCCGCCTCGAATTGCGACGAGTCCCTGGGCCTGCGCAGCGGGCAGACGCACCGGATCGTTCGGTGTTCGGCGCTGCTCGATCAGGAACAGCTCTCCCTTCGAGTAGGAGAGGACGGCGAGGCCTCCGGGGGTGGTCGCGATCCCGGTCGGATTCTGCAGGTAGCGGCGCTTGAGGTAGGGTTTCGGGCGCCCGTCCGGTCCGATCTGGAAGATGCTGCCGATCCCGCGCGCCTCGAGCTTCCCGTCGACGGAGACCAGCGCAGCGTCGGTCACGTAGATCATCGAGCCCGGCCCGAGGGTGAGGTCCCGGAGCGCGATTGCGCTCTCGACCTCGAGCGCGCCGCGCGTCGATCCGGAGATTCGCTGGAACAGGCGCACCGACCCGGCATCGGCCACGTACAGTGTGTCGCCCTGGACCTCGAGTCCGGTCGGAGTGTGCAGTGTGGTTCCGGCGGCTCGTCCATCGATCCAGTTGAGGTCGGAGACCTTGCCGCGCGGCGAGACGCGAGAGATGAAGCCATAGCGCTCGGGCGCGTTGGGGTCTCCGAGATTCGCGATCAGGTAGCTGTCGCCCCTCGAGTCGTAGAACGCGGCCACGGGACGTTCGAAGCCGACCCCTTCGAGGATCAGCGGCTGCTCGAATGCCGACTCGCGCTGGACCGGCGCTTCTCCGCACGCGACGAACAGCAGCGCAGCGACGAAAGCCGCGAGCCCGCGGAGCTTCGGCCCGGAACGAAACCGCATTGGGTCTGGTCCCATGGTCACGCGACCTCCTGGAGCGCTTCCCGCGTAGACGTTCGGGATGGCGCGACGCCGCCGATCGTAGTCCAGGTCGTCAGGGAAGGAATCTCCAACTTTCCCCGTGGCGCACGATCTTGCCGATCGTGGGCGACGCGAAGTGAGTGCCGATGACACGCACTTCCGTATCCGCATAACGTTCCAGAAACTCCCGGCGCGTCTTTCGGGCCTGCTCCGGATCGAAATCGAAGGCTGAAGCCCACTCGGGATCGGAACATTGAACCGGGTGGTGAATCAGGTCGCCCGTGATCACGGCCTCGCTGCCCCGCGAAGAGATGAAAACGCTCATGTGCCCGGGCGTGTGCCCCGGGGTCGAAATCAGGCGGACCCCGGGCGTGATTTCCAGGCCGGGCTCCACCAGGTCCGCGAGTCCGGCCTCGATCACGGGTCGTACCGAGTCCCCCATGATTTCACCGAACTGTCCGTCCTCTTCCTTGTTCCAGTAGTCCCATTCGCTGCGGCCGATCAGGTAGCGGGCGTTCGGGAAGGTCGGGACCCAGCGCCCGTCCACGAGCATCGTGTTCCAGCCGACGTGATCCACGTGCAGATGGGTACATACCACGGTGTCGATCGACTCGGGCGGGAAGCCTGCAGCCGCCAGATCCTCGAGGAAGGGCCCCTTGCGCATGTTCCAGTCCGGGATCGGTCGTTGTTTGTCGTTTCCCAGGCAGGTATCCACGATGATCCGCCGGTCGCCGGCTTCGATCAGCAGCGCATGGATGCTCATGATCATGTTGCCGTCGGCATCGGCGAAGTGAGGTCTGAGCCAGTCTCGTGCTCGAACGTTTTCGGCGACGGCATCCGGTAGTACGAAGCTGCCGATCGAGGTGGTTTCGAGTTCGACCAGGCGCGAGACCCGGAGCCCTCCGACTTCCCAGCGATCCATCGAGTCCTCCAGTACGACGCTTGCATCTTACACGGGCGCCGGGTCGGGTGGGCAGCGTGGGGGAGGTCACGTAAACTCCTGCCGTGGAAGGCTCTTGCCGGTTCGAGTTAGGGGTTCTCGGGTCCCTGGATACGCGCCTGACTCGGGCCTCCCGGCACGTCTGCGGAGTCGAGGCCCTGCGCGCGGGCTGCGAGTTCTTCGCAGTGGTTCGTGTGAGTTCGCGATCCTGAGCGAGTCCGCTCCAATCCGGTTTCGGCACCCGCCCCCAGCACTCCGCCTGATCGGACACGCGCTCTGGCTGATCGTGGGGGGCTCTCTGATGGTGATCATGGTCGCCGCGCTCGACCCGTACGGTGCGTTGGGCTCGCTGCCACTGCTGCTCTGGTCGGCGTGCGTGTTTGCGGCTGTAGCGGGGGCGCGCGTGTTGCTGATGCCGCGCTCGCTGCCACCGATCCGCTTCCTGGAGACCGCCGTTTTGTTGCCGCGGTCCCCGTACCGACGCCGTCCCGTCCGGGTCGGGTATACGGAGATTTTCGACCTGCACTTCATGGGGGGCATGACGCGGGGGCGCCTGGTGCTGGGGATGCGGGGACGTTTCCCGATTATCTTTCGCGTCGACGACTTCGAGACGCCGGACGGAGCGGAACGTCTCAGCATCGAAATCCGTGACCGCATCGGGTTGCTTGCGGATGGACCCGAACGCCTCCGGGCGCTCGACCTGAGGGCGCGGGTATCGGCCGTGGCCTTCACGGGCACGCCGTGGCTTACTTGGGCCATGCTCGGGCTGCTGGTCGTGGTCTTCGCGCTGCTGCGCGCGGCCGGCTGGGACGTGTACTTCGAGCACATGGTCCGGGCGGGCGCCAACTCGGGGCTGCTGGTCGCCTACGGTGAGTGGTTTCGGTTGGTCACGGCCAATCTGCTCCACTTCAGTCCCGAGCACCTGGTGCTGAACGGCGTGTTACTCGTCGGGCTTGGCTACATGCTGGAGCGGCTCGCGGGCGGGGACCGCTTTGCGATCCTGGTCATCGGGTCTGGGATTGCGGGTGCGGGCAGTTCGGCGCTGCTCGCCGAAGCCCCCCTGTCGGTCGGATTCTCGACGTCGGTGTTCGGTCTGGTGGGGGCGCTGGCCTACCTGAATCTCTTCCGACGGTCCGAGTTGCCCGCGGGACTCTGGATCCCGGCCGCGTGGGGGATCGGCCTGGCGGCGGCCGAGGTTGTTTCGGAGTGGCTGCTGCCGGCGATCGATCGCGGAGCGCACATCGGGGGCCTGATGGCGGGTTGGGTCGCAGCCTGGCTGATGTTCCGGGGCCGCGAACTCTCGGCGCGCGGCCCGGTCGGTGTGCGGC
>JAYZEO010000008.1:0-25472 GCA_036337215.1 Myxococcota bacterium
AACGATCGACACCAAAACCGTCCCTCTACTCTTGCTCGGAAGCTCCAATGCTCCCGGCTTCGAGCACCCCACTCTGGGGAAATCTGCGCCAGAGCATACCGGTTTCCGGGCGCTACAATGGGCCTCGATGACGAGCCTCGATTTCGCACCCCTCCGCTTCACCGTGGAGCACCGCAAGACCGGGTCCGATCGCGGTCCCACCCTGCGGGTGCTGGAGTCGGAGGGCGGACGTGAACGGCTGCGCTTCGACTGCTTCGAGCGGGGGCCTCACTATCACTTCGATCCGGCCGGCCGCAACGAGGTAAACCGCATCGAACCCGGGTTGGATCCGATCGCGTGGACGCTCTCGCTACTAGAACGCGACCTCGTGGGCTGCCTCTCCCGGGCCGGTTTGGAGTTGGCAGCCTTCGCTCCCGACGCACTGAGACCACTCCTGCCAGAACTCGAAGCGGCCATGCGCAATCCTCCCCTGGACCTCGAGGTCTTCGACGTCGACACCCTGCGCGCACGGCAGGGAGAGAAGTGGCGAACCTACCCTGCCGACGTCCTGCCAGCCTGGGTTGCCGACATGGACATTCCGGTCGCCGAGCCGATCCAGCGAGTGCTTCGGGCGGCTGTTGGAACCCATGACCTTGGCTATCCCGTAAACCCACGGCCGCGAGACCTGCCGAAGCTGTTCAGCGAGAGAATGCGCGATCGCTTCGCCTGGGAGCCAGACCCTGCCCGCTGCGAAGTGCTGACCGACGTCGTCCAGGGAATCTACGCGGCCCTGCTCTCCCTCAGCGCTCCGGGAGACGGCATCTGCACGCTTACCCCCATCTATCCACCCTTCCTGTCCGCGGTCGAAGAGACCGGGCGACGCCTCGTCTACTCCACCCTGCGGCAAGACGCGCGCGGTTTCGAGGTCGATTTCGACGAACTCGCGGCACGAATCGACAGCGGAACCCGGATGCTCCTGCTCTCGCACCCGCACAACCCCAGCGGCCGCGCCTTCTCGCGCGAGGAACTCCAGCGTCTGGCCGACCTCGCGCTTCGGCACGACCTGATCGTGATCTCGGACGAGATCCACGCAGACCTGGTCTATCCGGGCCACACGCACCTTCCCTTCGCTTCGCTCGGGCCCGAGATCGAGGCGCGGACCGTCACGCTGAATTCCGCGACCAAGGCCTTCAACATCGCCGGCCTGCGCTGCGCGGTCGGGGCCTTTGGAAGCCGCGACCTACACGAGCGGTTCCTGTCGATCCCGCGCCACCTGCGCGGTGGGGTCGGGAGCCTCGGGCTCTCCACCACGGCCGCCGCCTGGAAGCACTCGCAGCCCTGGCTCGATCGTACGCTCGTCTATCTTCGAGAAAACCGCGACTTCCTCGCGGAGCGCGTCGCCCGGCACCTTCCGGGCATCGTGCATTTCCCGCCCGAGGCCACCTACCTCGCGTGGCTCGACTGCCGCGCCCTCGAACTTCCCGGCGGCCCCTACGCGTTCTTCCTAGAGAACGCGCGCGTGGCCCTCTCCGACGGTGCACGCTTCGGTCCCGGAGGCGAAGGCGCGGTACGCGTGAACTTCGCGACCCCGCGACCGATTCTGACAGAGCTACTCGAGCGCATGGAGAAGGCGGTCGCGGCCCGCTGAGAGTGAGCCGGTCCGCCCGCGGCGAGCGCTAACAGTCGGGTGACGGCGCGGGGGCGAGCCCTCCGGGATCCGGTCTCACGGACCTGCCCAAGCAGCTCAGGCCTGCGCCGCCGAAGCTTCCGCAGTCATCAGTGCACCGAGTGCTCGGAGCTGGACCGGCCCGGAGCCGAGACAGAGTTCGACCTGCTTGGCCCACTGGTAGTAACGGTGGAGCGGATAGTCCACGTCGATGCCGATCCCTCCGTGCAGGTGGGTGCAGGCGTAGGCAACCTGGTAGGCGGGCTTGGAGGCCCAGTACTTGGCGATCAGGATCGCCTCGCGGGCATCGAGCCCCTGCTCGAAACGATAGATTGCCTCGAGTAGTGCGAGCTCCAGCGCCTGCACATTGATGAAGGCATCGGCTGCCCGCTGATGTACGGCCTGAAAGCTCCCAATCGGCCGTTCGAACTGGCGCCGCTCCGTCGTGTACTGGGCCGTCATGTGCACCATGCGGTCGAGCACTCCGTGCTGCAGCGAGCAATAGGCCAGCGTCGCCAGCTGTACAGACCAGTGTACGGCCGCGGAAGCCTGATCCACCTCGCCGATTAGGTCCATTGCTTCGGCACCCGAGAATTCGAGACGCCCCTGCAACTCGCCGCTGGTCGCGACCTGCTGCTCTACGGAGACACCGGCGGCAGTGGGCGCAACCACGAAGAGCCCGGCGTTCCCATCTCCGATCGAGGCCGGAACCAGAACCGCGTCCGCTATCTGGACCGCGGGCACACAGGTTTTGATGCCATCGATCCGCCAGCTCGCGCCGTCGCGCCGGGCCGTCGTCGACGGCCGGCCGGGGTCGTCGCTCTGCGGCTCCGAAAACGCCCCCGTCAGGATCTGCTCGCCGCTTGCGACCCCGGGCAGATAGCGGCGGCGCTGTGCCTCGCTTCCGAAGCGCTCGATCGGTAGCGCGCCCAGTGCCAGCGTCGGCAAGAGCGGCAGCGGGGCAACGCTGCGGCCCACCTCGTAGAGCAGGATCGAGAGCTCCCAGATCCCGAGACCACTCCCACCTACGTCCTCGCCGAGCGAAGCTCCCAGCAAGTTCGCCTCCGCGAGATCCCGCCAGACTTTCCGGTCGAACGAGTCCGGTTCGCGCTCGAGTTCTCTTAGCCGATCCCCCGTGAACTGTTCGAGGATCTTGCGCGCGAGCTCGCGCAGCGCTTCCTGATCTTCCGAATATGCAAAATCCACCTTGGGAAAACTCCTAGCTCTTGTAATGGGGCATACCGAGGCCCGCCATCGCGATGATGTCGCGCTGCACTTCGTTGGTCCCGCCCCCGAAGGTCAGGATCAGGGCGTTCTTGTAACTCGAGTCGAGGCGCGACTGCAGCACCTCCCCGGCCGAACCCGCGCGCAGGCTCGCCTCGGTCCCCACGACCTCCATCAATGACTGGTAGATCTCGACGAAGGCCTCGCTTCCGAAGACCTTGACCGATGAAGCGGCTGAGGGGTGGAGCCGCCCGTTCTGGCTGCCCCACGCAATCCGCCAGTTCATGATGCGAAGAACTTCGACCTGTGCGCGCGCCCGCGCCAGACTCATCTGGACCCACTCCTGGTCGATCACGCGGCTGCCGTCTGCGCGCCGCGTCTCACGTGCCCAATCGCGGACGTCGTCGACTAGTTTTCGGCAAGGTCCGGCAGAGTTGAGCGAGACCCGCTCGTGGTTGAGTTGATTTGTGATCAGACTCCAGCCCTGGCCCTCCTCGCCCACCAGCCAACTGGCCGGAACCCGCACGTCTTCATAGAAGGTGGCGTTGGTCCGCACCCCTCCCATGGTCTGAATCGGCGAGATCGAGAAGCCGGGGTCATCGGTCGGCACCATGAAAATCGAAATCCCGCGGTGCTTTCGGGATTCCGGATCGGTACGCGCCGCGAGCCACACGTACTGGCAGTAATTGGCCAAGCTGGTCCAGATCTTCTGGCCGTTGATCACCCACTCGTCACCGTCCCGAACCGCGCGCGTGGTCAGCGAGGCGAGATCGGTTCCGGCCCCCGGCTCGGAGTAGCCAATCGCGAAGTTGATTTCGCCCCGCAGCACCCGGGGCAGGAATTCCTTCCTGACCTCCTCGCTCCCGAAATCTCGCAGGGTGGGTCCCACGGTGTTCATGGTCAGGAACGGAAACGGAAACCCGGCTGCCTGGGCCTCGTCGGCGAAGATGTAGTTCTCGATCGCGGTCAACCCGCGGCCCCCGTACTCCTTGGGCCAGGCTGCCGCGAGCCAGCCGTCCTCTCCCATCCTGCGCAGGGCCTCCCAGTAGAGCGGGCCGCCTCCCTCGCTGCCCTTCATCTCGGACCGAAACTCGGGCGTCATAATCTTGCCGAAGTACTCGCGCACCTGGCTCGAAAACTTCTGCTGATCGGGAGACAGATCGATGCGCATTCGCTGTCCTCGTGGCTCTGCCGGGATTGAAACGTGTTCTAATCCCGAATTATGCTGGCCGGGCTGTGGCTGTGTCCAGCGGCCGTGGTAGGCTACGCGTCGGTCTCGGCTCGGCCGGAACAGCGCCGATCCAGCGAGGCGGGGGGCGCGCCGGAACGGGCGCGCTGAAGGAGAGCAAGCATGAAGGTGATTGTCGATTACGACCTCTGCGAAGCAAACGCCGTCTGCATGCAGCAGGCGCCCGAGATCTTCGAAGTGGATGACGAGGACAACCTCAACGTACTCCAGGAAGAGGTCCCGGAGCAGCTACGAGAGAAGCTCGAGGACGCGGTGCGGCTGTGCCCGCGCCAGGCGCTCCGGATCGAGAGCTGGCGCTTCAGCAGTCCGGGCCCCGCCCAGCGGACCCGGCGTCTCCGGCGCACGGCGCCACCAAACGGATCGCGGCTCAGTCGAACTCGATCACGCTGCGGATCACCTCGCCGGCCTCGAGTTGCGCGAGCGCGTCGTTGACCTGATCGAGTGAGATCCGCTGGCTGATCATGGCCTCGAGATCGAGTTGTCCCGCGCGCCAGAAGTCGAGCAGGCGCTTGAACTCGGTGCGAACGTCGGCAGATCCGTAGAAGCTGCCGATCAGGGCCTTCTCCTGAAAGAAGAGTTCGAAGCCCGAGAATTGCACCATCTCGTCGGCTCGCGCAACGCCCACGATGATGGCCTTGCCGCCGCGCCGGGCCGCGTCGTATGTGGCCCGCATCGTCTGCGCAAGACCGATCGCTTCGAACGCATAGTCGAATCCGTCGCGCGCGGTGAGCGTCGTCTTTGCATCCTGCAGGTCCTCGGGCTTGACCGCGTGCGTCGCCCCGAAACGGCGCGCGATCTCGAGCTTGGAGTCGAGTCGATCGACTGCCACGATCACGGACGCGCCCGCAATTCTGGCGCCCTGGATGATTGACAGGCCCACACCGCCGCAGCCGAAGACCACGACCGACGAACCTGCCTCGACCTGCGCGGTGTTGAGCGCAGCTCCAACCCCGGTGGTGATCCCACAGCCGATCAGGGACGCCACGTCCATCGGAACGTCCTGGGCAATCGGAACCGTCGCGATGGCCGGAATCACCGTCTCTTCAACGAAGGTGGGGGTCCCGGCGTTTCCGAACACGGGATTCCCATCGAGCCGGAGTGAGGGATTCATCGCGGCCTGCATCGGACCGGTCCCACACAGGTTCGGCTGCCTGCCCAGGCAGAAGGGACAGCCACCGCAGGGAGGCGACCAGGCCACCACGACGTGGTCCCCTTCGGACACGTTCGTCACCCCGTCTCCAACAGCGACCACCTCGCCGGCGCCCTCGTGTCCGAGCACGCTCGGCAGCGGCACCGGAATCGTCCCGTTCTGAAACGAGAGATCGGAGTGACAAATGCCGGTCGCCCGGATCCGCACCCGAACCTGGTCGGGGCCGGGCCCAACCGCTTCAAGGTCGTCACGAATCTCGAGCTTCTCCCCGGTCTGGCGAAGCAGTGCGCCCAGCATCCCTCAGAGTTCCCGCAATGAAGAAACGTGGTGTCGGTAATCCATCATGGTTCTCGAGCCTCCCAGGGGCAGGAGTAGAACACCCTGGATTCCCGGAGGCAAGATTCCCACGCGCAGGATTCGGGCGCGACTCCGAGGTTCAGGGTTTCTCGCTCGAGACGGCCCACATCGAGAAGAACTGGGAACCGCCGCCGTAGGCATGTCCGAGCGCGAGACGAGCGCCGTCGATCTGGTGTTCGCCCGCGTCCCCGCGCACCTGCATCGCGGCCTCGGCGAAGCGAACCATGCCGGAAGCCCCGATCGCGTTCGACGAGAGCACGCCGCCCGAACAGTTTACGGGCATGTCCCCCTCCAGCATGGTCGCGCCCGACTCCACCATCTGCCAGCCTGTCCCCTCCTCGGCAAAGCCCAGGTTTTCCATCCACATGGGTTCGAACCAGCTAAAGGGAACGTAAATCTCGGCCATGTCGAAGTCGCGCCGCGGATCCGTGATCCCGGCCTGGGCGTAGAGGTCGCGTGCGCAGTCGCGCCCCGCGCGTGGATTCACTTCGTCGCGACCCGCAAACATGGTGGGCTCGGACCGCATCGCGGTCCCGCGCACCCAGGCCACGGAGCGACCGGAATGTGCGGCATTGCGCTCGTCTGTGAGCACCATCGCACAGGCGCCGTCGGAGGACGGGCAACTCTCCAGGAAGCGGACCGGTTCCCAGAGCATCGGAGACTGCTCGATCTGCTCGAGCGTGACGCCCGGAATCTGCAGATGCGCGTACGGATTCTTGAGCGCGTTCAGGCGATCCTTGTAGGCCACCAGGATTCCGATGTTGTCAGGCGCCTTCGAACGATGGATGTACTCGCGGATGTGCGGCGCGAAATACCCGCCCGCTCCGGCGTTCGCGTGTACCTGAAAGGGTTGCTTCAGCGAAAGTGCCCACATCGCGTTCGACTCGGACTGCTTCTCGAACGAGACCGTGAGGACCCGTTCGTGGATCCCTCCCTGCACCAGAGAAGCCGCGACGATCGCTGTCGCTCCGCCGACGCTGCCCGCGGTATGTACGCGCAAGATCGGTTTTCCGACGGCCCCTAGCGCATCCGCAAGGTAGATCTCGGGCATCATCACGCCCTCGAACATGTCGGGCGCTTTTCCGAGCACGACCGCATCGATGTCCTTCCACTCGAGGCCAGAATCCTCGAGCGCACGCAACGCGGCCTCGCGGACCAGCCCCGCAAGCGAAAGATCTCCGCGCTTCGCCGCGTAGCGGGTCTGTCCGATCCCGATGACTCCGCAGAGTTCGGCCATCACTCCGCCTCCAGCAGGCAGACCAGGTTCTGCTGCAAACAGGGGCCCGAGGTCGCGTGCGCCAGGGCGCGCGATGCCTCCCCGTCACGGATGCTCCGCGCCGCCTCGCCAATCCGTACCAACCCGGCGGCCATCACCACGTTGGCTCCGAGGGCGCCACCCGAAGGGTTGACCCTGACTCCCGCGTCCAGCGACAGCGCTTCGCGCAGGATCAGTTCCTGCGACGTGAACGGGGCGTGGAGTTCCGCAACCTCGGGCGGGACACTCCCGAGCCCTGCCTTCTCCGCCGCCAGCCGGGTCGACGGAGACGTCGCCAGGTCGCGAAGGCCGAGCGCGTGCGGCTCGATGCGGTGGTCGATGCCCCGGATCCAGGCCGGTCGATCGCAAACCTTGCGAGCGAGATCCCCGGCCGCGAGTACGACCGCGGCGGCTCCGTCGGAGATCGGCGCGCAATCGTGCACGCGAAGCGGAGAGACCAGGTAGTCCCGGGCGAGCAGTTCGTCGACCCCGGCAGGGTCCCGCTGGTGCGCGCTCGGGTTCGCGGCGGCATCTCGGCGACTTCTCGCCGCAACCTCGGCCAGATCGCGCTCGCTGGCCTTGCCGCTCTCGAGAAGAACACGCGCCTGGATCGCCGCGAGGCTGACCGTGTCGGGCCAGAGCGGCGCCAGATAGTAGGGATCGAGTTGTAGTGTCAGCACGTCCCGGATTTCGCCCGGAGAGGACTTGCCAAAACCGAAGACGAGCGCGGAATCGGCCATGCCGCACTGGATCTTGGCCCACGCTTCGTAGAGGGCCCATGCGGCATCCATCTCGACGTGCGACTCGGCGATCGGGGGCCAGGCACCGAGCGCATCGATGGCGGAGACGAATGAGAAGGCCTGACCGGCGAGGTAGTCGCAGCTTCCGGAGCACGTGAACCCGATCTCGTGGCGCGGAATTCCCGATTCTTCGACGGCCTGCGTCACGACCGGCATCAGGATCTCGACCTCGTTGCGGGCGCGCTCCTGACGAGCCGCCGACTGCGCGAAGGAAACGACCGCGACCTCACGCACTGGATTCTCTCCGGAGGGACTCGATCGGCACATCGGGCTCCCCCGACGGCTCGAAGTAACGGATGTTCTCGAACGAGTAGTCCCAGTCCGCCCGATCCTTCCAGACCGCGCGCACGCGTATCCCCATGCGAACCTCGGCCGGCTCGCAGCCCGACACCACGTGCAGGCAGGTCTGATCGGCGCCGTCGAGCAGGATGATGGCCGCTACGAAGGGAGGGGAGACCTCGGACCCTGGGATCGGCAAGTGCACAACGGTAAAGCTCAGCAGCGTGCCGTGGTCCGAAACCTCGATCTCTCCTTCGGTCGGGACGCCGTGCGTCGGGCTCGATCCACGCGGCGGCACGTACACCGCCCCGGAGACCGGACAGCGCTGACCCAGGATGCGTCCCTGCTTCATGCCGCGCAGGAAGATCGTACTGGCGCGCCCGGGCGTGTACTCGTACTCGAGCGAGACCGGCGTGATGATCGTCTCGATCTTGTCCGGAAGCTTCTCGGTCACGATGCCTCCTCCGGCTCAAAGCACTCGATGTCTCGGATGTGTCCCACGCGCTCCGCTCGCCAACGAGCCTTGACGCGCGCGCCGCTTTGCAGCTTCGACTCGCTTCCCGCGTCGACGGCATGCAGCATCGGAACATCGGCCCCGTCGAGCCGGATCAGGGCCCAGGCAAAGGGGCGGTCGAGCGGGTGCTTCTCGCGCGGAACATGGACCCAGGACCAACTGACGACCTCACCGGCGTCACCGACCTCGACGAACTCCTCGAGGCTTTCGCTGGTCAGCGGATCGTATTCCGTCGGCGGGACGAGGACGCGCCCGTCGCTCATGCGAATCCCCTCGATCCGCCGCTTCAGCAGCCCCATCAAGAAGCGTCCAACGACGGGCCCGACCGAGCGCGTGTAATCGAATTCGAGCTTGAAGCGGGCGCTCAGGATCTCTTCGGGAGCCGCGTCTTGTGTCACGATGCTGTCCTCTTCCCGACATCCGGGAAGGTCCAGCGACAGGCGCGACTTCTCTCGCCTGAACTGCAGCACAAATCCGAACCGGCTGCGCCGGGACCTTCACCGCGGCGACGGATTAGAACACGGATTCCGGCTAAGCTCCAGCGCCCCCACGAGCCGTTAAGCAGGGCATGTCGCACTCCGGGTTGGAAGAGCCTGCCCTCTGGACCCGTTACACGCAGGAAGGGGGGCGGGTCCACCTGACGGGCCTCGAGGCCCTGGTGCGCCTGCCGATCGAGCAGGTGCGGGCCGATCGCGCCGCGGGCCGGCGTGTCGCCGCCCTGATCTCCGGCTACCCGGGTTCACCCGTGGCGGGCCTGGACCGGACGCTCGACGCGCTGCGTCCCCTGCTCGAACGTCACGATGTCCGGCTCGAACACGGACTCAACGAAGAACTTGCGGCCGGTATCGTGGGCGGGACCCAGCTACTCGACCTCTTCCCCCACTCCCGCTACGACGGGGTTCTCGGGATCTGGTTCGGGAAGGCGCCGGGCCTCGACCGTGCGCTCGATGCGATTCGGCACGCGAACTTCATGGGGACCTCGCGTTTCGGAGCCGCGCTCGCGATCGTGGGCGACGACCCTTCGTGCAAGAGTTCGTCGATCCCAAGTCACTCCGAGCACGCGGTCGCCCACGCGATGATGCCGCTCTTCGCGCCCTCGGACGCGCTCGATGCGCTTGAACTCGGGCGGCTCGCATTCGGGCTCTCGCGCTACGCGGGTCTCTGGGTCGCGCTCAAGATCACCACCGACATCGCCGACGGCGGTGGGATTTTCGAGTTGCCCGAAATCCGCCCCGAGCCGGCGCTCCCGAAATTCAGGATCGGCGACCCCGAAAGCGGCCACGCCTTCCAGAAGCGCTTCGACCCACGCCTGCTGCCCCCACACGTAAACGAAATCGAACGCGCCCTCTTCTACGAACGGCTCGAAGCCGCGCGGCGGTACGTCTACGCCAACGAGATCGACCGGATCGAGGTCCGGGGCCCGCGCGACGGGATCGGCCTGGTCGCTTCCGGACGGCTCATCCGCGAACTCCGCACGGCGCTCGAGCGGCTTGGGCTCGACGACTTCGCGCTCCGCGAGCGAGGCATCCGTCTGATGTCGATTCGGGCGACGTGGCCGCTCGAGCCACGGCGCCTCCGAGAGTTCGCGGACGGGCTCGACGAACTCGTGGTCGTCGACGAGCGCCGGGGGTTTCTCGAGGAGCAACTGCGCGCCGTCCTCTTCAACGAGATCGACCACCCGCGCGTCCTGGGCCAGTTCCGCGAGACGGGAGCGCCCTGGCTGGCTCGACACCGGGAGGTGACGGCCGAAACGCTCGCGATCGACCTCGGGCATTACCTGGCGGAGCGGCAGGCAAGTCCTGAACTCGGCGAGCGGGCAGCCCGGTTGCAGGCTCGTACGCGGGCGACCGAACGCGAAATCAGCCTCGCCCGCGCTCCTCATTTCTGCAGCGGGTGCCCGCACAGCAACTCGACCCGGCTCCCCGAGGGCACGGTCGCGGGAGGCGGCATCGGCTGCCATACCATGGCGCTGCTGATGGACCGGCAGGTCCGCTTCATCGGGGCGATGGGCTCGGAGGGTTCCCCCTGGATCGGCCTCGCACCCTACTGCGATACGCCACACCTGTTTCAGAATCTCGGCGACGGAACCTACTTTCATTCGGGCCGGCTGGCCGTACGCGCGGCCGTAGAAGCAGCCACGAACGTCACCTACAAGATTCTCTACAACTCCGCGGTAGGGATGACTGGCGGACAGCGCCCCGTCGGAATCAAGTCGGTCTCTGAACTCGTGCGGGACCTTCTCTCCGATGGCGTCAGAAAGGTGGTCGCCGTCAGCAACGACGCGGAACTGCGCGAACTCTCCGCAGCAGACGACCGTGTCGAGGGCGTCGAACGCGAGGACTGGTCGGAGGCCCAGTTGAGGATCGCGCGCGAAGCCGGTGTCACCGCATTGGTCTACGACCAACTCTGCGCGAATCAGAAACAGAGACTGGAGCGCCGGGGCATCCTCGCGAAACCCGCAAAGCGCATCGAGATCAATGCCGACGTGTGCGAGGGATGCGGAGACTGCCTCTCGCTTTCGACCTGTTCCGCACTGGTCCCCGTGAATACGCCGCTCGGTCGAAAGACCCGCGTAAACGCCACGCTCTGCAGCGACGACCGGAGCTGTCTCTCCGGCGACTGCCCGGCATTTCTCGAAGTCACCACGCCGCGGGTCGCGGATGCCAGCCCCGAGCGCTGGATCGCAGGCAAGCTGCCGGAACCGGAACAGCGGCCGTGGGAGCGCGATCGCTTCGAAATCTACATGGTCGGCATCGGCAGTACGGGCGTGGTCAGCGCCAACGCCTTGATCCTGCGCGCGGCAGAACACGAGGGACTCTTCGCGCTTCACCTCGACCAGACCGGGCTCGCACAACGCGGGGGAAAGGTCGTGTCCCACACGATCCTGACCCGAGAAGCGGCGCTGGGTAGCCCGCGCGTCGGCTGGGGCCGCGCGGATTCCGTTCTCGCATTCGACCCGATCGGGGCCAGCGACGAACAGGGGCTGCTCCAGTTGGACCCGCGGCGCAGCCTGGCGATCGTCCACGCCCGCATCACGCCGACGGCCGCGATGATCGAGTCTCCGGAACTCGACATCCCCGAGGTCCGGACCTTTGCCGAGGCGCTCCGCCGCCACACGCGCGAACTGGTCGAGGCACCGGCCGAGGAACTGGCGGAAGCACTGTTCGGAGAGACGTTGGCCGCAAACGTGATCCTGCTCGGGGTCGCCGTCCAGAGCGGGGCCTTCCCGGTCTCGGCCGCGAACTTCGAACGCGCGATCCGAGACCGCGGCATCGCGGTGGAGTCCAACCTGATCGCGTTCGGCCTCGGCCGCTCGCTGTCCCTCGATCCGGGACTCGCGGACCGAATCCTGGCAGACGCGCGGCCGCCCTCGATCGGCGACGCGGGAGATCCGGACCGCGCGCGCGAACTCCTCGACCAGGACTGGGCGCGCTTCGAATCGGCGCTCTCGCGCTTCGAGGCTTCTCCGGTCCGGGACACGCTGCTGCGGCGCACTGCCGACTTCGCGACCGACCTCATCGACTACCAGAACCGGGCCTATGCTGCGCGCTATCTGGCGGTGCTGGGACCACTCGCAGAGGCCGAGGCCGCGTGTCATCCCCACGCGCCGATCCTGACCGAGATCGCGGCGCGCGAGGTCTACCGGATGTCGGCCATCAAGGACGAATACGAGGTCGCGCGGCTCCATCTGCGCGGTCCCTTCCGTCGCTGGCTGGAGCGCCACAGCGATGGACGCCTGCGGTTGCGTTACCTGCTCCACCCGCCACTTCTGCGACGAATCGGCCTGCGCCGAAAGCTCGCGCTCGCGCGCAGTTTCGAGCCGGGGCTCTGGCTCCTGGTCGCGCTTCGAAGCATCCGCGGCAGCTGGCTCGACCCGTTCGGCCATACGCGGACGCGCCGCCAGGAGCGCGCGCAGACCCGTTGGTACGCCGAGATCCTGGCCCGTCTGACCCTGATCCTCCGAGCCGACGCACACGCAGACGCGCTGGACATCGCGCGCGCCGCGGAGGCACTGCGCGGCTACGAGCAGATCCGGCTCGGCCGGGAGGGCCGCATCAGGGAGCAGGTCGAAGCGGCGCTCGCGCAACTCGAGGCGACGCAGCCCTAGCCGCTCCCGTGCAGGGCGCAGGGACCACCCCTTCGCCCGCGCCTCGAGGTGGGGCATGATGCATTCCCGTGACCCCGCTGAACTCCACCATCGCCGCGCGTCTCGGCGCACTCGACTGGGATGAACTCGAGCGCTCGCTCTGGGATCGGGGCTACGCCACGACGCGACCCGTACTCTCGGCCCACGACTGCGCCGAACTGATCCGGCTCTATCCCGACGCTGCGCGCTTTCGAAAGCGGGTCGACATGAAACGCCACAGCTTCGGCGAGGGTGAGTACCAGTACTTCGCGCGCCCACTGCCGCGGCTGGTCCAAGACCTGCGCACTCACGCATACCGCAAGCTGGCCCCGATCGCGAACCGTTTTCAGGAGGCGCTCCGCAGAGAACTGCGCTTTCCGCCCCGGCTGCGCGGGTTTCTCGAACGCTGCCGGGCTGCCGGCCAGACGCACCCGACCCCACTTCTGCTTCGCTACCAGACCGACGGCTACAACTGTCTGCATCGCGACCTCTACGGCGAGGTCTGGTTTCCGCTCCAGGCCACGATTCTGCTGAGCCGGCCCGGCGGGGATTTCGAGGGTGGCGAGTTCCTGCTCGTCGAGAACCGACCGCGCACGCAGTCGCGCGGGGCGGCCATCACGCTCGAGCGGGGGGCCCTCGTGCTGTTCCCGACCGCGGAGCGGCCGGTCCGGAGCGCGCGCGGTTTCGCACGCGCCAGCCTTCGCCATGGCCTGAGCCCACTCCGCCGGGGTGCACGCTACGCGCTCGGCATCATCTTCCACGATGCCGCGTAGCAGCTTCGAGCTCCGGCCCCCGGCCCCCTACTCGCTCGAGCGCACGGCGGCGCGGCTCGCTCGGCTGCCGAACCAAACCGACCGCTACCAGGCCGGGAACTATCGAAGGTTGCTTTTCGTCGCCGGGCGGCCCCTGCTAGTGTCGGTCGCCCAGATCGCGCCTCCCTCCAGGCCTCGGCTTCGCATACAGCTCGAGGGAGAAGGCGCGAGACGAGCCCAGTCTCGCGAGGCGGCCCGCCTGCATCTCGAGCGCTCGCTCGGGGTCGCGACACGGGTTCAGGCCTTCTACCGCGCTCTCGCCGGGGATCCGGTGCTCGGCGAAGCAATTCGGCGCTTCCGCGGCCTCCGCGTACAGGGACCGCCGAATGCGTGGGAGGCCCTGGTCGGCACCGTGCTGTCCCAGCAGGTGAACCTCGTCTTCGCTTACAGCATCCTGCGCGAGTTGGTCGAGGCCTTCGGCCGGCGCGCACGCATCGCGGGCGAGACCTGGTTCGCGTTCCCGCAGCCAGAGCGGATCGCGCGAGCTTCCGAGACGCGCTTGCGAAGCTTCCGACTCTCGTCGGCCAAAGCCACGACGCTGCTGCGGCTGGCGCGCGCCTTCCGAGCAGGTGACCTCTCCGACGCTGAACTGCGCACACTCTCCGACGAGGAGGTCGTCGAACGGCTGGTCGAGATCAAGGGCATCGGACGCTGGACGGCCGAGACGACATTGATGCGCGGACTGGGGCGGCCCGATGCCTTCCCGGCCGGCGACCTCGGCGTCGTGAAATACCTGGCGCAGGGCCTGCTGGGTCGGGCGCAGCCGGCCTCCGAGCAGACCATGCGGCGGCTATCGGAGGGCTGGCGCCCTCACCGCGCGCTCGCGCTCACTTACGCGTACGCGCTGCTCGCCGCGCGGAAGGCGTCCGAGGCCACGCCCCCAGCACGCCGGGCGGAAACCAGGAGCGAGAAACCCCTCCGAGCGAACCCCAGAAGCGGCGCCTAGATGTTGTAGTTCCTCGTCTGCTCGCCGCCTTCGAGATCGTCGTCCGCGGACTGGACCAGGCGCGGCGCCTCGATCACGACGCGTGTCCCGGCTGCCACACTGTGGGTCAGCCAGGCGTTGCCCCCGACCGTGGAACCCGCCCCGATCACGGTCTCCCCTCCCAGAATCGTGGAGTTGGGGTAAATCGTGACGTCATCCTCGAGCGTCGGATGACGCTTCTTGCCGGCGTCCTCGCGACCCTTGCGATTCGAAAAAGCACCCAGGGTCACCCCGTGGTAGAGCTTCACGCGGTTCCCGATCACGGTGGTCTCGCCGATCACGACGCCGGTCCCATGGTCGATGAAGAAGTGGCATCCGATCGAAGCCCCCGGGTGGATGTCGATCCCGGTCCGGCCGTGCGCCCACTCCGACATGACGCGCGCCACCACCGGCTCGCGCAGTTGGTAGAGCGAGTGCGCGATCCGGTAGGTGGAAATCGCGAGGATCGAGGGGTAGGCCTCGATGATTTCAGCGTAACTCTGGGAGGCAGGGTCTCCGTGGTAGGCCGCCTCGACGTCCATCCCGAGGCAGTGTCGAATCTCGGGCAGGGTTTCCAGCAGGGACGAGGCCGAGCGCTCTCGGGTCAGGCGCGAGAGCAGACCGTGGACCACCTCGAGATCACTCGAAAGCGCCTCGCTGGGGGAGCGGTCCAGCAGGATTTCGCGCAAGCGCGCCAGCACTTCGATCACGTCGTCCCGCTCGGGAACCCGCTCGGCGCGCGCCTGGCTCACGGGGTCCCGCTGATCGCGTTGGGCGCGCAGATGCTGGGCGGTCACAGAACTCGGTCGATCACTCCCGGACATCCAATCAGGGTAAGGGGCCGACCAAAAAATTTCAAAACCACGTTTGGAATCGGGCAGGAACGCGCTCCCGGTGGACCCGGTTGACGCACTCGCGAAACCCGCCCCATACTGCCCGCACCCCCCACCGCGCCCCTCCCAATGGACTCTCGAGGACCCGGTGGCCGTCTACAGCCATTCCCGACTCTCGTCCTACGAGAACTGCCCGAGGCAGTTCGAGTATCGGTACGTCCAGAAGCTCGAGACCGAGCGTGAGGGCATCGAGGCCTTCGTGGGCAAACGTGTACACGAGGTTCTGGAACGCCTCTACCATCACCTGAGGCGCCACGCGAGACCGCCGAGCCTGCGTCAGGTTCTGGAGCGCTTCAACAAAGACTGGGGGATCCTCTGGCACGACAAGATCGAGATCGTCCGGAAGGAGTTCGACACGGATCACTACCAGGCGCAAGGCAGGACCTGCCTCGAGAACTACTACCGCAGCCAGTATCCGTTCGACCAGGAAGAGACCGTGGCCGTCGAGCACACGGTCCAGTTCCCGCTCGATCCCGCGGGCCGCTATCGCATGCGCGGAATCATCGACCGCATCGCACGCACCGGTCCCGGCGCCTACGAGGTACACGACTACAAGACGGGCAGGTATCTGCCGCCGGCCGCGCGCTTCGAAACCGACCGTCAGCTCGCCCTGTACCAGATCGGGCTCGAACGGGCCTACCCGGATGTCGAACGCGTCGAACTGGTCTGGCACTACCTGCACTTCAACCGCACGATCCGCAGCCGTCGCAGCCCGGAGCAACTGGACGCGCTCCAGACCCAAACGATGGCCCGCATCGAGGAAATCGAGACCGCCAGCGAGTACCCGGCAAAGCCGTCGCGGCTTTGCGAGTGGTGCGATTACCGGGACGTCTGTCCGGACGCCAAGCTTCCGAAGGAGGCGTCCTCGGGCCTGCCGCCTGCCGAAGCTGCGCGCCCGGGCACCGCCGCCGAACCCGCAGCGAGCGGCCCGGCAGAGCCCGGACCCGATTCCGACTCGACCCCGGGGCCCGAGTCTCAGCTGAGGCTGATCTAGCGGGATCGCCGCCCGGCCTCCACCTCGGTACGGGGCCTGCCGATAGCGCGAAGATGGCGCCCAGCGAGAGAGCCCCGGGCGGACCCCCACGGCTAGTGTGCCGCTGCATCGGGGTCTCGAGCCTGCGCATCGTCGAAGCCTGCTCCGCGCTCGGGGGCGTCGCGGACCGTGACCTGGCCACCGTGCAACGCGAGACGGGGGCCGGCAGCGCGTGCGAGACCTGCCACCCCGAGGTCCTCGAGATTCTGGCCGACCTGAACGACACGCCGTTCGCGGCCGGCCTGCGAACCGAGAACGAGTACCGGTGCCAGAACGAGACGGAGCGCCGGATCGAAGCGGCGCTCAAGAGCCGGATTCTCCCAACTCTCCCGCCCGGGAGCGCGGCCGAACTGGTCCGCGTGCGCGGGCTCGAAGTCTGGATCGCTTTCGAAGGACCCGAGGGTGAGCGTCCCGTGCTCAGCGAGCGTCTGCGCAAGCTGGTCTGCCGCGACCTCGACGTACGCTTTCGTTAGCCGAGGAGGCCCGCCGATCTCGGGCTCGGAGCCCGGGTCGCGGCTCGCTTGATAGACTGCGCGCGAGGGAGGCCCGCATGCGCGTAGAAAGAATCCCGACGCTTCGCGACAACTACAGCTACCTGATCATCGACGAGGACTCCAACGAAGCGGCGGTGGTCGACGCTCCCGAGGCGGAGCCCGTGGTCAAACGGGTCGAGCACCTGGCGGTCAGGGTCACGCACGTGCTCTCCACCCACCATCACCCCGACCACAGCATGGCGAATCCCACCCTGGCGGAGCACTTCGGCTGCCCCGTCTACGGACACCACTCGGACGCGGCGCGCATCCCGGGCTTTACGAACGGTCTCGAAGAGGGAGACCGGATCTCGGTGGGCGGCCTCGAAGCGGAAATTTTGTTCATCCCGGCGCACACGCGCGGTCACATCGCCTACGTCTTCCCCGACGCGGTGTTCTCTGGTGACACCCTGTTCGCAGCCGGCTGCGGACGGCTGTTCGAGGGAGACCCGGCCATGATGCACCGTGCGCTCAACGAAAAGCTGGCGCGCCTTCCCGACGAGACCCGCGTGTTTTGCGGACACGAATATACGGAGAGCAACCTGCGCTTTGCGACGTCGGTGGAGCCTGGGTGCGAGCGCGTTCGAGAGAAGCTCGCGTGGGCCGAGGAGCGCCGCGCGAAGGCGGCAGCCGACTGGCACCTCGCGGCGCCCGAGGAAATGACCATTCCGTCCACGATCGGAGAGGAACGCGAGACCAATCCGTTCATGCGGGTCGACTCTCCCGAGATCCTCGAGAGCGTCCGCAGGGCACATCCGAATGCCAGCTCCGACCCCGTCGAGATCCTGGGCCACGTGAGAGCCATGAAAGACCGCTTCTAGCGAACTCGGGAGGCCGGCCCATCGAATACCGCAGAGACCCGCATCAGAGCGGGAGTTCGGGGTCGATCAGGATTTCGTCGCCGTCGACGCGTACCCGCCAGCGGCGGAGCGGCTCCTCGTCGACCTCACCGGGCGCGAGCCCGGTCTCGAGATCGAAGGCCCAGCCGTGGGCGGCGCAGACCACGAAGGTGCCGTCCAGCTCCCCCTCATGCAGCGGAGAACCTGCATGCGGGCACAGGTTCTCCATCGCGTAGACGCGGTCCCCGACCTGCCACAGGCCGATTTCCCGGCCCCCGACGGTGACCCGGAGCCCCCCCCGCGTGGGAAGATTGGAAAGACTCGCGACGCGCTCGAATGCCACTCCTGAACCCTCCGTCTACCGAGTATGGAACGAAATGCCGCCAGCGTTCGCAGGAGCCGCCAGTGGCTTGACGGCCAGCGTCAGCCGGCCGGCGTCGCGCGTCCACCGGGAGACGCCCGGGGCCACTCAGCAGGCCTCCAATCCGTCTCAGAATCGGACACTTGTCAGCTCCGACAAGATCCTGCCCAAGTTGGCACGGCAAATGCTTCCCCTATGCCCAGGACCCTAGAGGTCTCAAAGGAGTATGGAGAGATGGCCGAGGGAGCAAGGATACTCGAAACCGTCGCGTCGCCCCCGAACCCTGCCCCGACGACCACGCTACTGGAGCTGGTCGCGGCGGTCGCGGACCACTCGGAAACCGAGGCCGAGGTGATCGCCACGGTGAGCCACCTGATCAATTCGGGCCGCATACGGCTGGTTGGCAACTTCCGCGGAGCGGACGTCACCACCCACTGACGCTAACTTGCACCCCTTGCACGGGGGTGGAGGAAGCATGTCAGAGAGCCAGAGGTCGCTACCCCTGGAGCCGGCGGCGCCACCGCGCACTTCGACCCGGGCCGGCCGCGGCCGCAAAACCGCCGCGAAGGGTTCCCGCAGGAAGGGCTCCGCCGCGAGCCGCAAGCCCACCCGACCGGCCCGCTCGGCCGGAAAGCGGGGCCGGGGATCCGGAGCTTCCCCAAGTTCCTCCGCCGAGCAGATGGCCCAGCGCCAGCGGGACATCTCGGTCTCGGAGTTCTTCGCCAAGAACCGCCACCTTCTGGGGTTCGACAATCCCGCCAAGGCGCTCCTCACCACCGTAAAGGAGCTGGTGGACAACGCGCTCGACGCCTCGGACGAGGCGCGCCTCCCGGCCGAGATCGAGATCCAGATCGATCAGCTCGCCGAGGACCGCTTCCGCGTGATCTGTACCGACCAGGGACCGGGCATCGTGGCACGCAACGTGCCCTCCGTATTCGGAAAGCTGCTCTTCGGTTCGAAGTTCCATCGGCTCAAGATGAGCCGCGGCCAGCAGGGGATCGGCGTGAGCGCGGCCGGCATGTACGGCCTCCTCACGACCGGCCATCCGGTCCACGTAGTCTCCCGGATCTCGGCGAAGAAACCCGCGCACCGCTTCGAGATCGCGATCGACACGCAGAAGAATCGCCCGGCCGTCAAGCAGGAAGCCGAGATCGAGTGGGAGCTGGAGCACGGCACCCGCGTAGAGATCGAACTCGAGGCGAGCTACCGCAAAGGCCAGCACTCGGTCGACGCCTACATTCTCCAGATCTCGCTCGCGAACCCACATGCAACGATCCGCTACCTGGGACCGGGGCGCGAGAACGACGAGAACCCCACGGTCTATGAGCGTGTCACTACCGAACTCCCGCCCGAAACCGCCGAGATCAAGCCCCACCCCTACGGGGTCGAACTCGGAATCCTGATGCAACTGCTTCGGGAGTCGAAGAACCGCAACCTCTCGGGCCTGCTGACCAGTCAGTTCAGTCGGGTTTCGACACGAACCGCGAGCGAGATCTGCAAAGCGGCCGGGATCTCGACTTCGAGACGGCCCGCAGCGATGGACCGCGCCGAGGCGGAGGCGCTCCATCGCGGGATTGCCGCATCCAAGATCATGGCCCCGCCCACCGACTGCATCGCCCCGATCGGGGAAGATCTCCTCACGCGCGCGCTATCGACCATTCACCCCTGCGACTTCCAGACGGCCGTCACGCGCCGACCCGCCGTCTACCGGGGCAATCCATTTCTGGTCGAGGTGGCCCTCGCCTGGGGCGGAGGTTTGAGCGCCGAGGACCCGGCGACCGTCTACCGCTACGCAAATCGGGTGCCACTTCAGTATCAGCAGGGGGGTTGCGCGATCACGCGCGCGGTCTCGAGCACGGACTGGAAGAAGTACGGTCTTCAACAGCCGCGGGGCGCGGGGCCGCTGGGACCGGTCGTGGTCCTGATCCACATTGCGAGCGTGTGGGTTCCCTTCACGTCGGAGTCGAAGGAAGCCATCGCGCACTACCCCGAGATCATCAAGGAGATCAAGCTCGCCCTCCAGGACTGCGGCCGGCGCCTGGGCCAGCATCTTCGGCGGCGACGGCGCGAGGCCGACGAGGTCAAGAAGCAGGACTACATCAAGAAGTACATTCCGCACGTCGTGCAGGCACTGCAGGCGATTCTGGACCTCTCGGACAAGGAGACCCAGCGCACGGTGGTGACCCTGACCGAGATCCTCGAGCGAAGCAGGAAGCTCTGATGGGTACCCGGCGCAAGGCGGCAACAAAAAAGACGGCGCGAAAGAAAGCCGCGCCCAAGAAGGCCCCGCGCACAAAGACCACAGCCGGGAAGGCCCGAAGCAAGAAGAGCGCCCGGGTGCGGAAGAGTTCGGAGGCAACAAAGGTCGAACGGCGAATCCACGCCACCGACGAAGAAACCATCGAGCAGATCACCGTTACAGCCAGAGGCATCCACCAGAAGATTCGCAAGGGCACCCGACCCGATCTGTCACTACCGGTACGGTCGCTCTCCAACGTCTCCTACGACGGACGGCGCGGATACCTGGAGATCGGGCGTCAGAAGAAGGTCCGGACGCTGTCCGTGAACACCGTCAAGAATTTCGCCCAGACGCTCAAGATGATGGCTCTCTCCAAGGATCTGGTGTCGGAAAACGATTTCGCGACCAAGCGAGAGGCCTATTACATCTCGAAGAACTGGGACGAGACGAAGTTCGACGAGCAGATCGAATCCGACACCGTGATGGACGACATCGAGGCGCTCTTCAGCGTCAACGCGATCAACCGCGAGCAGCTCCGCTTCTATCCGGAAGAGCACGGTGGCTCGGTTTCGGGACCTCTGGTGGTGAGGGACCGGGACGCTACCGGGCGCGTCGCGCGGATCGACTGCGCCAACTTCGGCTCGGGCGCCTACTCGATTCCAGCCTCAGTCGAAGACCTCGAGTTCGAAACCAGCGCTGACTTCGTACTGCTCGTGGAAACTGCCGGAATGTTCCAGCGATTGCAGTCCCATCGCTTCTGGGAAAGCTCCAACTGCGTCCTGGTCGAGATGAAGGGTGTACCCGCACGCGCGGTGCGCCGCTTCGTCCGTCGCCTGGCAGACGAGGGACAACTCCCGGTCTACGCGTTCGTCGACTGCGACCCCTACGGCATCGCCAACATCTACCGGACGCTCAAGGTCGGCTCGGGCTCTTCGGCTCACATCAACAAGTTCTTCTGCGTCCCGACCGCACGTTTCCTGGGGGTGACGCCGCAGGACATCGTGGACTACGAACTGCCGACGCACCCGCTCAAGGAGGTCGACACCAAGCGCGCCAAAGCTGCGCTCAAGAACGACCCGTTCTTCAAGAGCCACCTCCCGTGGCGGAAGGCGCTCGAGCAGCTGATTCAAATGGGGGTTCGGGCCGAGCAGCAGGCCCTGGCGATGTGGGGCCTCAACTACGTGATCGAAGAGTACCTGCCCGCAAAGCTCGCGCAGACCGACGACTTCCTGCCTTAGCCGCGGCCTCTGGCCGCAGCGGGGTCAGCGCGCGGTCTCGAGTTCGACCAGCGGCGGCGTCGCGCGTGCCGCCTCTCGGCTTCGCTCGCTCTCGATGATGTCGCGCAGCGCGAGGTGACAGCCGCCGCAGGCCCTGCCCGCCCCCGTGGACCGGCAGAGCGCCGGCAACGTCAGCGCGCCCGCGCGCACGGAGCGCCGAATCTGTCGTTCCCGGACTCGCTTGCAGTGGCAGACGATCATGCTTCCCGCATCCTACACGAAACGAGAATGATTATCAATTCCGCTTTCCAGTTCCATCACGATGGGTCTAACACCGAATCGGGCGATAGCGTCCTCAGGGCCGGCTCCGACGCTCGTAGGCGCTGTCGATGCGCGGCCCGACCGCGCAAATCCCGAACTCCGGGAACGGGCGGCGGAATCCCTAGCGGCAGTCCGCGCAGTAGCCGTACAGGTCGTGGCGGTGCCGCACAAGTTCGAAGCCACGCTCGCTGGCCACCACTTCCTGGCGCTCTTCGATCTCGGAGTCCTCGAACTCGACCACCTTGGAGCAGCGCAGGCACAGTAGGTGGTCGTGGTGAGCGAGTCGTGGCTCGTACACCGTCACGCCCTCGTAGAAATGATTCGCGGTCGCGATGCCGGCGTCCACGAAGAGCTTGAGCGCGCGGTAGACGGTGGCCACGCCGATCGCGGGGCTGCGCTTCTCCACCTCGCGGTAGAGCTGTTCGCTCGTCAGATGGCCGGACTGGCCCATGAAGATCTCGAGGATCAGGTCCCGCTGGCGGGTGTGCTTCAAACCCTGCTGCGAGAGGTAGTCGCCGAGCCTTGCCTTGGCCGAATCGAAGGACGTTGACACCGTCAGTTCCGACGCATGGGAGGTTGGCGTGAAGCTATCCGCCCTGCCGAGGGGGAGTCAACATGACGGGCCGCCACCAACGGCCGCAGCGCGGCCTCGAGGTCGGCGTCGCGGTAGAGGCCCATCGCCTCGAGTTCGCTGGAGACCAGCGCACGCACGTCGTCGGCACGCGAACTCGCCACCGCCTGCCGGGCGAGCGCTTCGGCTCGCCCGGAATCGGTCGCACGCACCACCTCTCGCACCAGGCTCACCCAGACCGGCGCCATCGAGAACTCGCGAATCCCGAGTCCGACCAGAAGCGGCACCGCGGCCGGGTTTCCGGCGAGTTCCCCACACACCGAACACGGAATTCCCGCTTCCGCCGCAACCCTGGCGGCACGCTGGATCTGCATCAGGACCGCAGGGTGAAACGGGTCATAGGAAGCCGCGACACGCTCGTTCTCGCGGTCCACGGCAAGCGTGTACTGCACCAGATCGTTGGTTCCGATCGAGAAGAAATCGACGGAGGGAGCCAGCCTGTCGGCCAGCGCAATCGCGGCCGGCGTCTCGAGCATGATCCCGAGCGGCGGCGCCTTGGCCGTGCTCAACTCCGCACAGACCGACTCGAGCAGTTCGCTGGTCGCTTCGAGTTCCTCGATCGACGTCAACATCGGGATCATGACCCGGAGGTTGCCCCCGGTGTTGGCGCGCACGACCGCACGGAGCTGGGTCTCCAGAATCTCGGGGCGCGCCAGCAGCATGCGAATCGAACGCCAGCCGAGTTGCGGATTTTCCTCCCGCCCGATCTCGCCCGGCACCCACTTGTCGCCACCGAGATCGAAGGTCCGGATCGTGACCCACTCCGGTAGCAGTGCCTCGGCAGCCTCTCGGTAAATCTGGACCTGTTCCGCCTCGTTCGGGAAGCCCCGCGAAGAAAGAACCAGAATCTCCGTACGGAACAGCCCGATGCCGCGCGCACCGTGCCGGCGGATCAACTCGATGTCGTTGAGGCCTCCCACGTTTCCACACAGCAGAATCTCTTCGCCGTCCCGCGTCTGCGAGGGCAGGTTCCCGAACTCGTCGAGGCGATTTCGAAGCCGGTCGAAGCGGTCGCGCTTGCTCTCGTACTCGGCGAGCATCTCGTCGGTCGGATTCACGATCAACTGACTGTCGATCCCGTCGACGATCAGGCGATCAGAAGGCCGCAGCCGCGCCAAAAACCCGGACACGCCGGTCACGCCCGGGATCTCTAGGGATCGGGCAAAGATTGCGGCATGGCTCGTGGGCCCACCGTGTTCGGTGACCAGCCCCGCGACCTTCTCTGTCTCGAGCAACACGAATTCACTCGGCGCTATCTGATCGGCGACGACGATCACTCCGTCCCCCAGCGGGGGGTTCTGCTGACGCACACCGAGCAACTCCCCCACCGCGCGGCGCAGCACGTCCTCGATGTCGGCCGCCCGTTCCCGGATCGTCGGATTCTTGGAGGCCGTGAAGATCCGCATGTACTCGCGCATCGTGTCGTGCAGCGCCCGGGCAGCGTTTCCGTGATCGAAGATCTGCGCCCGGAGTTTCTCCCGAAAGCCGTCGTCCTCGAGGATCATGATGTGGGTCGTGAACACGCGTGCGAATTCGCGACCGAAGCGCTCGCCCACCGCGGCCCGGATGTCCGAAATCTGGCGCGTGGTTTCGCGCAGGGCCCGCTCTGTTGCCCGCCATTCGGATCGAGCCGAACGCGCCGGGCGATAGTGGTCGATCGCGAGATCGCCGCGGGGCGGCTGCAGGTGGATGGGGCCGATGGCGACTCCGGGCGCCGTCGCGAGCCCGCGGATCACGGTCCCGGCCGGGAAGGGTGCGGGAGCTGGAGCGGGAATCGTCGTGGCCTCTCCGACGTCGCCCTCGCGAAAGGCGCGATCGAGCAGGCGCGCATTGAGCACGATCGTCGCCACCTGTGAGGCGATCGTCTCGAGCAACTCGACCTCATCCCCGCCGAAGCTGCGCGGGCGGCCCGTCTGAACGCTCAGCACCCCCACGGGGAGCGCCCGCACCACCAGCGGCACGGCCAGCAACGAGAGGAAGCGCTCCTCGCCGGAGCCCGTGAACTCCACGTGCCGCGGATCCAGCCGGACGTCGGGCACGGGAATCGACTCGCGAGTCTCGAGGCACGCGCCCACGATGCCCTTGCCGACGTGGAGCCGAACCCGCCCCACGGCATCCTTGTGCAGGCCGCGCGTTGCGCGCAGCACCAACTCCGAGCCCTCGTCCTCGAGCAGATAGATCGAGCAACAGCCGACGCGCATCCAGCGCGCAACCAGGCGCACCAGATTCTCGAGGGTCTCCTGGAGTTCGTGGCTGCGTGCGAGGAGCCGCCCTACGTCCCGAAGTAGTTCTGCCGCCGAGAGCGCCACGCTCGGAGCTTAGCGGGTCCGGCGGCGAGACCGCCCGTGAGCCCGGCTACTCAGAAGGGAGCCCGGCTACTCGGGAAAGACGTTGTGCCGATCGTCGAAGCTGCAGCCAAGTGCGAGCAGAATCTTGCGCTTGGTATCCATGCGACACTTGAGCCCCTTCTCAACAGAGTGCACCGTACGCAGCGCAACGCGCGCTCGGCGCGCAAGTTGAGACTGGGTCATCAGGCGATTCTCACGCAGTTCCCGGACCCGGTTTCGGTAGAGCCGCTGGGCCTCACGATCGGTTCGTGCGCCGGGCTCGTGCTGCTGGGGCGCGTTCTCTTTGAAGTCGATCATGCTGCGCTGCCTCTGAATGGCGGAGGCCCTCCCGGAACTCCGTGGGGTTTCACCCATTACGATCGGGAACGCAGTACACTTTCTTTAGGCGCCGCTGGGCTTTAGCTCGCACACCACCGCACGCGTGCGGGTTCCCGCAGCGCCAAAGCACACGATTTGCAAAGGTGTCGGGCATGAAGCTGCACCCTCCCGATCGCTGGCTACGCACGAGTCGCCGGCTCGATTCCGAATGAATCGGTTCGCCCGCAGACTCATCACCGTCGGAGTATTGCTCTCGCTGGTAGCCCTTGGTCTCTGGCTGGGCCTGCGCACAGCCTCCTCGCCCAGGCTGGTTGCAGGACTCCTCGAACGGTTGTTGGACCGGCCGGTTGCGATCGCCGAGGTGCGG
>JAYZEO010000009.1:0-23540 GCA_036337215.1 Myxococcota bacterium
GCGAAGGTTCCGGAACTCGGTCCGCCGATCCCGTTTTCCGAGGACGTCACGCGCTGGGACCGCTTCACCGATCGCGTCGCCGAGCCGGAGTTGCTCGCGCGTGCCCCAGAACTTCGTGAGCGCCTGCTCGGAGCGCTTCCGGCGGACGCACCGGTCGGGCTGTTCCACGGCGACTTCCAGTGGTCGAACCTGTTCTATTCACGCGAAGGAACCCTGCTTGCCGTGATCGACTGGGAACTCGTCGGGATCGGCGCGATCCTGAACGACGCGGGCTGGATCGCGACCTTCAACGACCCGGCAGCCTGGGACCACCCCGGGGCCGTGAGCGGTCTGATGCCAGGCCCCGAGGAACTGCTCTCGATCTATGCCGACGCCTATGGGGCGCCGCTCCCGGATCTCGGCTGGTTCCGGGCGCTGGCCGCCTACAAGTTCGCGATCATCACCGGCTTCAATCTGGGGCTGCACCGTCGCGGAAAGCGCAGCGATCCGGTCTGGGAAGTCATGGCCCCCTCGATGAAGAGCCTGGTCGAGCGTGCGCTCGAACTTCTTGGCTGAGCCGGGACGCGTGGGCTTCCGTCCTTCCACTCGTAGCGTCGGCTGCGCGCTGCTCGCGGCGCTGCTCGCTGCGCCTGCGTTCTCCGAAGAGGATCCACTCGGGCCCGCGCCGCGCGACGACGACGGCCGCTTCGAAAACTGGGCCGGACCCTTCGAGCGTCCGGGTCCCGGGGTGTTCGTGCCGTTCGCACTGCGGCGTCTCGCCAAGACCTTTCGCTCGCCCACGGGCCTGCCGGAGCAGGTCGAGAACGACGGCGCGTTACTGCGCGAAAATGCCGGGACCGGGGCTACGACCCTTACCTGGATCGGGCACGCCACCCTGCTCGTGCAGCTCGACGGCCTGAGCTTTCTCACGGATCCGATCTGGTCGCGGACCGCGAGCCCCGTGCCGTTCATCGGGCCCAGTCGACTGCTGCCACCGGGTCTGGAAATCGAGAAGCTGCCGCCGATCGATTTCGTGCTCGTTTCTCACAATCATTACGACCATCTCGACACGCCCACGCTGCGCAAGCTCGCCGAACTCCAGCCGCAGGCGACCTTTCTCGTACCGCTCGGGAACGGCGCGCTGCTGCGCGAGAACGGAATTTCGCGCGTCGTCGAGCTCGATTGGGGCGAGCAACTCCAATTTGGAGAGGGGGAGGGGAAAGTCGAGGTCTGGTGCCTGCCCGCCCAGCACTGGAGCAAGCGCGGGCTCAGCGACGACTTCAAGGCGCTCTGGGCCTCGTGGGCCGTGATCGGTCCGGAGCACCGGTTCTACTTCGGCGGTGACACGGGCTACTTCGACGGCTTTGCGCGCATCGGGGCGCGCCTCGGTCCCTTCGACCTGGCCGCGCTGTCAATCGGGGCCTACCTGCCGCCCGAGATGATGCGCTTCATGCATCTCGATCCCGAGGAGGCGCTGCGGGCCGGCCGCGACCTTCGCGCCCGGCGGGTCGTGGCCATGCACTTCGGCACTTTCAATCTCGGGGCTGAGCCGATCGGGCAACCTCCAGTGCGCTTTCGCGCCGGTGCGGCCGACGCCGGCTATGCGCCCGACGATGCGTGGGTGCTCGGAATCGGCGAAACCCGCGACTTCTAGCGGCGCGTGTGGCGGTCTCGACCCTGATTGCCTGGTACCGCTAGGATGCGCGCGTGATTTTCGAGACCGCCAGCGAACTCGCGCGCCGGATCCGGCAGCGCGAGGTCTCGGTGCGAGAGGTGATGGACGCGCACCTCGCGCAGGTGGAGCGGACCAATCCGCGCGTGAATGCGATCGTCACGCTCTGCGCCGACCGGGCGCTTGATGCGGCGAAGGCCGCGGACGCCGAACTCGCGCACGGCGCGGAGCCCGGGCCGCTGTTCGGGCTTCCGGTCGCGCACAAGGACCTGGTCGAGACCGCCGGGATCCGCACCACCTACGGCTCGCCGATTTTTTCCGAGTTCGTGCCGAAGCAGGATGCGCTGATCGTCGAAAGACTGCGCGCGGCGGGTGCGATCGCGATCGGGAAGACGAACGTTCCAGAGTTCGGGGCGGGCTCCCAGACCTTCAACGCCGTCTTCGGGTCCACGCGTAACCCGTACGACTTCGAGCGGACCTGTGGCGGCAGTAGCGGCGGTGCGGCCGTCGCGCTTGCGTGCGGGATGGTTCCGATCGCAGATGGCAGCGACATGGGCGGATCGCTGCGCAACCCCGCGAGCTTCTGCAATGTCGTCGGATTCCGTCCCTCGCCGGGCCGTGTTCCGGTCTGGCCGAGTCGCGCGCCCTGGTCGCCGTTTTCGGTGCTGGGACCGATGGCGCGTACCGTCGCCGACGTAGCCCTGATGCTTCGAGCGATCGCGGGGCCCGATCCGCGCTCGCCGATCGCGATCCGCGAGCCCGCGAGTATCTTCGCCGAGTCGCTCGAACGCGACTTTCACGGCGTGCGGATTGCCTGGAGCCGTGACCTGGGCGGGCTTCCGGTCGATGCGCGCGTGACCGACGCGATCGACGCGCGACGTGGGGTGTTCGCCAGCCTGGGCTGCGAGATCGACGATGCGGATCCCGATTTTTCGGGCGCCGACGAGGCATTTGGCAGCTGGCGCGCCTGGCTCTTTGCGCTCGGCTTCGGACGGTTGCTCGAGCGCGAGCGCGAGCGCATCAAGGACACGGTCGTCTGGAACATCGAGCAGGGACTCGCTCTCAGCGGGAATGATCTCGCGCGCGCGGAAGTGCTGCGCGCCGCGTGTTACCACCGGGTCCGCGAGTTCATGGAGCGCTACGAATTCCTGGTGCTGCCCGTGAGCCAGGTCCCGCCCTTCGAGCTGAACGAGCCCTGGGTGCGCGAGATCGATGGGACCCGGCTCGAGAATTACCTCGACTGGATGCGCTCGTGCTACTGGGTGACGGTGACGGGTCTGCCCGCGATCTCGGTCCCGTGCGGTTTCACGCCGGAGGGACTTCCGATCGGGGTCCAGATCGTCGGGCGCCACCAGCACGATCTCGAGGTACTCCGGCTCGCGCACGCGTTCGAGCGCGCGACCGGGCAGTGGCGGCATCACCCGGAGTGGGTCTCGAACTGACCGCGCCTCCGGGGGGTGTCTGCGAAAGGCGTTCCGCGTTCCGCGTGCTGCGGGTATGCTGGCCGGGTTCGGGGTTCGTGGTCCGGGCATCGCTCTCGACGTGCAGGGCGGGCCCGCTGCAGACGATCCCGGCGGGAGGGCTGTCATGGAACTCGGTGTGGTGTTTCCCCAGACGGAGATCGGGAACGATCCGATCGCGATTCGTGATTTCGCGCAGGCCGCGGAGGGGCTCGGGTTCGGGCACCTGCTTGCGTACGATCACGTGCTCGGCGCCGATCCGGATCGACCCGGTGGTTGGCAGGGACGCCCTTACGACAAGGACACGCCCTTCCACGAGCCCTTCGTGCTCTTCGGCTACCTCGCAGGTTGCACCACCACGCTCGAGTTCGTGAGCGCCGTGATCATCCTGCCGCAGCGCCAGACCGCGCTCGTGGCCAAACAGGCGGCCGAGGTCGACGTGCTCTCGAGCGGCCGGCTTCGGCTCGGGGTCGGTACCGGCTGGAACGAGGTCGAGTACGAGGCACTCGGCGAGAATTTCCACGACCGCGGCAAGCGCCAGGAAGAGCAGATCGAACTCATGCGCCGGCTCTGGGCCGAGGAGAGTCTGAGCTTCGAGGGCCGCTGGCACCGCGTGACCAAGGCCGGCATCAATCCCCGTCCCGAGGCGACGATTCCGATCTGGCTCGGTGGCATGGCCGAAGCGGTCATCGACCGTGCGGCCCGGATCGCGGACGGCTGGATGCCGCTCGCGGGTCCCAACGACGCGTCGAAGCAGGTGATCGAAAAGATCCATGCCGGCCTCGAGCAGGCCGGACGCGAGCCCGAGGATTTTGGGATCCAGGCACAGGCGCAGGTGCGGGGCGGCGATCCCGACCGTTGGCGCAAGCATGCCGCGGCCTGGGAGCGACTCGGCGCGACGCACCTCGCGATCGCGACGATGAACGCCGGTCTTGCGACGCCCGAGGCGCACATCGACGCGATCCGGCGCTACCGCGAGGCGCTGAGCTAGCCGTGGGCGAGATCGGACTCTACGAGGCGATGAGCAGCTGCCGGGCGGTGCGCCGCCAGCGTCCGGACCCGATCCCGGACGAGGTCGTACGGCGCCTGATCGAGGCCGCGACCTGGGCGCCGACCGGGGCCAACAGCCAGCCCTGGCGCGTGATCGCGGTCCGCGACGCCGAAACCAAGCAGCGCCTGCAGGAACTCTATCTGGGTCCCTGGAACGCGTACGAGAAGAACGCGCGCCTGGCTTTCGAGGGCCTCGGGCCAGAGGCCCTCGCGAGCCAGGAGCGAGTGCTCGCGGCCGCGACCCACCTGGCGAAGCAGATGCATCGCTCCCCCGTGATCTTTGTGTTCTGCTTCAACCCCGAGCGCATGGCGATCACCGACGCGGAGCAGCCGCGGCCCTCGGTCGTCGGTGGGGGCTCGGTCTACCCCGCGGTCCAGAACCTGCTGCTCGCGGCGCGCGCGGAGGGTCTCGGCTGCGTACTCACCACGCTGCTCTGCATGCGGGAGCCCGAGGTGCGTGCGCTGCTCGAGATCCCGGAACCCTGGGCGACCTGCGCGTTCGTGCCGGTCGGGATTCCCGCGAGCCGCGGGCACGGGCCGCTCTCGCGCCGTCCGCCCGAAAAGATGGCGTTCCTCGATCGCTGGGGTGCCCCGCTCTTCTGATCGACGCGCGGCTCCGCCCGGCGCCGGTTGGCGCGGGGTGGCCTCGCCGACGTCTAGGGATCGATCAGGCGCCCCTGTGCGTCTCGAAGTTCCGGGCCCTGCACGCGCGCGCGTCCGTCCCCGAACTTCGAGTCGCGTTCCTGGAGGGCGCCCTTGAGGCCCTTCTCCATCGAGGTACGCACGAACTCGCGCGCGCTCGCGGCGAGATGCCCGCGAGCATCGTTCTCGGCCGCGAGCCGCTGCAGCGTGCGCGCGCCCATCAACTCGAGCCCGACGTTGATGATGCGTTTGTTGGCGGCGAGCAGGTCGCTGTCGATCAGGGCCATGCGGTCGAGCAGTCCCTCGACCTCGGCTTCGAGCAGGTCGGCCGGGACCGACTTGAGCACCAGGCCGATCTGGGCCGCTTCCGCGCCCGTGACCGTGTCGCCCGTGAGCAGCAGTCGCTTCGCCCACTGGGGTCCGGTGTTGTAGATCCACATCTGGTTCGGGAGCGACCCCAGGTCGCGCGCGGGCGGGAAGCCGAACACCGCGTCGTCGGCCGCAATGATCATGTCGCAGAGCAGGGCCACGTCGGTGCCGCCCGCGAGACAGTAGCCGTGAACCTGCGCAATCACGGGCTTGTGCATGTCGAACAGCACCATGCGCAGGCGCTGTTGGCGCTCGAGTTGCCAGGCATCGTCGTCGAAGCTCGAGGCACCGCGGCGCCTCCGCTTTGGCGCAGGCTCCGACCCGCCGCGTTCCCGCCGCGGGCGTGGCGTGAGGTCGTAACCCGCACTGAAGGCACGTCCCGAGCCGCGGATGCACACCGCGTGGACCTCGGGGTCGTCGTCGGCCTGCCAGAGCGCTTCGTTGAGTTCTTCCAAAAGCTGGTTCGAGAGCGCATTCAGCTTTTTGGGTCGGTCGAGCGTGATTCGGGCGCGCCCGCGTTCGACCTCGTACTGGATTTCCTGAAAATCACTCATGCGGGCTCCTTCCGTAGCTGGGGACGCTAGCTCGAGGCCTCGGGCGGCGCGCCGTTCTCGAGCACCCGGAACTGGCGCTCGGGCGCGTCGCAGATCTCGTAACTTCCATCGTCAGGTTTTCGTAAGCGGGCGCCGTCGGGTGCGAACTGGACGATGTAGGACTTGCGCACGTCGTCGCTCAGGTTCGGTCCCGTGCGGTGTGGGGTCAGGCTCGAAAACACCACGATGCTTCCGGCCCGCGCCGGAACCGGGACCGCACCCTCGGGCTCTTCGAGGCAGCACCAGCCGAGATCCGTCATCCAGTGCTCGAGGGTCCCACGCCGGTGGATTCCGGGCACCACCCAGGGACACCCGTTCTTCTCGTCGGTATCGGTGAGTGCCACCCAGCAGGTCAGGTACTGCTGGGGCTCGACGAAGGTGTAGCCGTTGTCCTGGTGCCAGGGGAACTCGTCCTGGGTGCCGGGCTTCTTGTACACGGCCTGGTCCCAGTAGAGGCGCACGTCGGGGCCCACCAGGTCGTGCACGAGATCCCGGAACACCGGCCCTGCGCAGAACTCGCGGCAGCGCTCCGAGCGCGTGACCATGTGCGTCGTGAAGGTGATCTCGCCCGAGCGCGCGATGAAGAACTTCCCGTCCTCACGCGTGGCCAGGAACTTCTCGACCTCGGCCTCGACCGGGTCGATCGCGGACTGCAGTTCCCGGAGCGTCTCGGAATCGAAAGCGTCTTCCAGCAGGAAGAAGCCGTCACTGTCGTAGCCGCGCGCCTGCTCCGGGCGCAGCCGACGGTAAGGTCCCCGGGGCGGGGCCCAGTGGAACGCGCGGTTAAGGGGATGCAGGGAGGGGGACGGCATTCGCGCGGGGCAGTATGCCCCCTCGGCCGGGGCCTATGCCAGCGCCTCGGTTCGGAGTGTCGCGAGCAGGCCGAAGTGGTCGGAGGGCCAGACCTCGCCGTCGGGCTCGTTGCAGACCACGCGGCAAGTCTCCGGTAGGCCGGTGCCATCGGGCCGCGGCGGGCCGACGAAGACGTAGTCGATGCGCCGGTCGGGCTCGAGCGCGGGGCGCGCATAGGGGTTGCGGTTGCACCAGGTACTGCCGTCCCCTGCGTCGCCCACGTGCGCGAAGCTGTCGCGCAGGTACATGCTGTGGCCCGCGAGGGACTGCTTGCCCGTGACGTAGCGGATCTCGGCCGAGTCCGGGTCGGCATTGAAGTCGCCGACCAGGATCGGCGGGAAGCCGCCGCGCGGGCGTCGCTCGATCAGGCGCGCGCAGAGCGTCGCGACCTGCTGTTCGCGTACGGCCCCGTGATGGAACTTCCAGTTGAGATGTGTGCATGCCAGCTCGACCGGCCCGAAGGGTGCGTCGAGCGTCGCGAACAGGGCGACGCGACGTTCTCCGTCCCCGCTCTCAGGAAGCCGGAGTTCCTCCGAATCCAGAATCGGGAAGCGCGCCGCGATGGCGTTGCCAAAGCCGGTGGTCGGGTGCTTCCAAAAGTCCTGTGCGCGCGCGTAGGCGGTGTGGTACCCGAGCCCTTCCAGCAGCGCCTCGAGTTGGTCGATCGACTCGCCCCGGAGCACCTCCTGAAGCCCGATCAGGTCGGGGTCGAGGCGTTCGATCCAGCTGCGGATGCGCTTCGCGCGCTCCGTCCAGGGACCGTCGTCGTTCCAGATGTTGAGGGTCAGGACACTGAGCGACATCGAAGCGAACTCCCAGTTGCGCGGTCAGGGGCGCGGGTTCCGATTCTACCGGGCTCGCGCCCCACCGGGAGATCGGAGGCCCTGTAAAATAGGCCGATGTGCAGATCCCGGGCGCTCGAGTCGTGAAGCTGAGCCCCGCTCAGCGAGCGGCCTGGGAACGCGACGGCTTCTTCGTGATCGAGGGCTATACGCCGGAGTCGACGGGGCGCGCGATGTTCGAGCGCGCGCTCGAGATCTCGCGCGAGTCCGGCGGAGCCGGGACCCTGGGCTCGGCCCTGATCGTGCCCGAGCAGGCCCTGGTTGCGCGCGGCGACTCGCCGGAGGCCGCGGTTTCGAAAGTGTTCCGCGTGCACCGGGAGGAGCCCGTGTTCCGCGACTTCTGTACGCAGCCCGGCCTGGTCGCGCTGGTCGAGGAACTACTCGGTCACGAACTCGAGTGCTTCCTGTCTCAGTTCATCTTCAAGCGGCCCGGCGCGCTCGGTCAGCCCTGGCACCAGGACGAGTTTTACTTTCCGTTCGACCGCGGACCCCAGGCCGGACTCTGGCTTGCCGTGACCGAAGCCCGGCTCGACAACGGACCGCTCTGGGTCCTGCCCGGCTCTCACGCCGGGCCCGTGCACGGCACCGTCCGGGACCGGCGCGAACACGCCAATCCGGCCTACGTCGAAATCGTGGACCAGGACTTCTCGGGCGAGATCCCGGTGCTGCTCCAGCCGGGCGACCTGCTGGTGTTCCACGGCCGCCTGATGCACCGCTCCACCGACAACGGCTCGGACCGCATGCGGGCCGCCATGGTCTATCACTACACGGAGCGCGGCACGCGAGACCACACGCGCGAGCGTTTCGGGTTCGAGAGCCCCAACACGGATTTCATGCCGGTCTCGAGCCGGGATCCGCTGGCCGAACGGTGAGGGGGCGGCCACCGGCCCGGCCGGCGAGCAGGGGGCCAGAACCGCGAATCGCGGTGGGACCTCGAGTTGGGGGCTGGAATCCCCGAGGCCCCTCGGATATGGTCTCGCTCGCAGAAGGAGTCCTGAGTTGGTGAGCGAAGACCACGCAGAGAACGATAGCCCGAGCCCCGAGGCCGAAGCTTCCGAGCCCGTGGCCCCCGAGGTGGCCGCCAGCGAGGTCGCGCCGGATGGGGAGCCGACGACCGGGATCCGCGCGAAGCCCCCGTCGCGCGCCAAGCGGCGCGCCCGGGCCAAGAAGCGGAGCTTCGGCGGCCGCAAGGTTTCGCGGCTGGTTACGGACCGTGACCTGGTGGTCGACTACAAGGACGCGAACCTGCTCCGTACCTTCCTGACGCCCGAGGGCAAGATCCTGCCGCGCCGGATCACGGGCAACAACGCCAAGCAACAGCGCAAGCTCGCGCGCGCAATCAAGCGCGCCCGCCACCTGGCGCTGCTTCCCTACTCGGGCCAGGAAGCCTAGGCCGAACCCGGCCCCGGCCGTTGCCGGGTTGACGCCGGCCGCTCTGCGGGAGTCTCATGGCCCGCGCTCGCGCGTTTCTCGAGGAGCGATGCATGGCGGCCCGCAACCGGATCGGTCGGTACGAGAACCCTTACCTGACCGTTGGCTGGCAGCGCGAGCCCCCGGGCGGAACCGTCTGCGAGCCCTTCCAACTGGTCACCCAGGACCGGGCGCTCTGCGACGGCTGGCTCTATCGCAAGGGGGGCGAGGACAGCGTCGTCTGCGTGATGCATCCGCGCGCCAACTTCAGCCATCACTACCTGGTTCCGGCCCTCGTCGAAGCGGGCTTCGCGGTGTTTTGCCAGAACAGCCGCTGGGTCGGAAACGACTCGACGCTGGTGCACGAGGTGCTGCTGCTCGACGTCGCAGCCGGCGTCGGGGCGATGCGTGAACGCTTTGACCGCGTGGTGTTGCTCGGGAACTCGGGCGGTGGTTCGCTCTACACCTTCTACCTGAGCCAGGCGCTTGCGGCCGAGGGCGAGCGCCACCCGGATACGCCCGCCGGAGACCCCTTCGACCTGAACCGCTTCGAGTTGCCGCCGGCCGACCAGATGATCTACCTCGCGGCACATCCGGGCGAAGGCTTCTTCCTGCAGACCGCGATCGATCCGTCCGTCGTGGACGAGAGCGATCCGGTCGCCTGCGATTCCGCGCTCGACATGTTCGATCCGGCGAACGGCTTTGCCGAGCCGCCGGACCCCAGCCACTACGCGCCCGAGTTCGTGGAGCGCTACCGGGCCGCGCAGCTCGACCGGATCGACCGGATCGACGCGCTCGCCCGGCAGCGGATCGATCGCCGCAACCAGGCGCGCCAGCATGCGGCGTCGGGGGGCGGCGCGTCTGACCGGCGGAGCGCCATCGCGAGCGAATACCTGGTGATCTACCGGACCGAGGCCGACCTGCGCTGTACCGATCCGACACTCGACCCCTCGGCCCGCGACTACGGATCGCTGTTCACGCGACGGCCGGACCTCTCGAACTACGGAGCGCTGGGCTTTGCGCGCGTGCTGACGCCCGAGGCCTGGCTCTCGACCTGGTCGGGCCGGGCCTCGCGCGCCGAGATTCCCGAGACGGGCCCGCGCATGACGCTTCCGGCGCTGGTGCTGGGGTACACGGGAGACAACGGCATCTTCCCCTCCGACACGGATCGGATCGCGGCTGCGCTCGCGAGTTCCGACCTGGAACGCGCCTGGGCCGACGGGGATCACTACGGTCTCCCCGCCGAGCGGGGCCGCGAGCCGGCGCTCCAGACCGTGATCGACTGGCTCCGGCGCAAGGCCTGAGCGGGCAAATTCTCGAGCGCGAACCCGGACCCGGGCCGCGGGCGGCGGCAAGGCCTACTCTCCGGGGGTGGAGGGGACCCATCCTGCGCTGACCTGGGTGGTTGCGCTCGGCGCCGGGGTACTGGCGCAGTCGCTGGCGCGCCACCTGAGACTGCCCGGCATTGTGGTGCTGCTTGGGTTCGGGGTGGCACTGGGGCCCGATCTGCTCGGCTGGGTGGAGCCACGCGCGCTCGGCGGCGGGCTGCGCACGATCGTGGACCTCGCGGTCGCGATCATTCTGTTCGAGGGAGGCCTCAACCTCGAGATCTCGCGACTGCGCCGGGCACAGACCTCGCTGCGCCGGCTCGTCACGATCGGAGCCCTGGTCACGCTGGTCGGCGGGACCGCGGCCGCGAGTTGGATCCTCGGCTGGCCGCTGGTACAGGCGGTGCTGTTCGGGAGCCTGGTGGTGGTCACCGGTCCGACCGTGATCGGTCCCCTGGTGCGCGAGGTGCGGCTGCGGCCGCGCGTGGCTTCGATCCTGGAGGCGGAAGGCGTGCTGATCGATCCGGTCGGCGCGATCCTGGCCGTGCTGGTGCTCGAACTCGCGCTGTCCCCGGAAGCGGCCGCGAGCGGCGCGACCGACTTCCTGCTGCGGCTCGGGCTCGGCGCTGCGGTGGGAGCGGCCGGTGGTCTGGGGCTGGTGGGCCTGTTCCGGATCCGTGGACTGATCCCCGAGGGCTACACCAACATCCTGACGCTCGCGTTCGTGTTGCTGCTGTTCCAGGCCTGCGAGCAGATTCTGGAGCAGAGCGGGATCCTGGCCGCGACGCTGGCCGGTGTGGTCGTGGGGAACTTCCGGACCCCGGTGAACCGCGCGCTGCGGGAGTTCAAAGAGGAACTGACGATCCTCCTGATCGGGCTGCTCTTCGTGCTGCTCGCGGCCGACGTCAGGCTCGCCGACGTGCGTGCGCTCGGGTGGGCCGGGGTGGGGGTGGTCGCGGCGCTCGTGCTCGTGGTGCGTCCCCTGGGCGTGATGTTCTCGACGGCCGGGAGCGCCCTCAGCTGGCGCGAGCGCTGGCTGATCGCGTGGCTGGCGCCGCGCGGGATCGTCGCAGCCGCGATCGCCTCGGTGACCGCCAACGCGCTCGAAGCGCACGCGCTCCCCGGCGGTCCGGAACTGCGTGCGCTGGTGTTTCTCACGATTGCGGGAACCGTCCTGCTCGCGGGCCTGACGGCGGCACCGGTCGCGTCCCTGCTCGGGCTGCGCCAGCCGGATCGCAACGGGATTGCCATCCTGGGGGCGCAGGGCCTGGGGCTCGCGCTCGCCCGGGAACTGCGCCGGGCGGAGTTGCCGGTGCAGTTCCTGGACTCGAACCCGCAGAGTAGCCGGCGCGCAGAAGAGGCGGAGTTCCCCGTGGTCTTCGGCAATGCGCTCGAGGAGCGCACCCTGCAGCGTGCACGACTCGAGGCGGTGGGGACCGTCGTCGGGCTCACCGCGAACGAGGCGCTGAATGGTGTCTTCGTTCGCCGCGCCCGCGAACTCTTCGGCGTTCCCGAGCGCTACGTTGCGCTCGCCACCTTCCAGGAGGGGATCACGCCCGAGTTGTTGAGAGACGACGATGTGCGAGTGCTCTTCGACGCGCCGCACGACGTCGAGCGCTGGGACGTACGCTCGCATCACGGCGAGATGACGGTCGAGCGCTTCCGCTTCGCGCCGCCCGAGGATTCCCCCGATGAGCAGGAGGCGGCTCCGGGCTCCACCGAGGCCTACGTGTTGCTCTGTATCACGCGCGGGGCGCGGACCTTTCCGATGTACGCGGGCTGCTCCCCCGACAAGGACGACCTGGCCTCGATCGCGCTTCACAACGACGAGCGCGAGGCCGCCGTGCGGACACTCGAAGCGCTGGGTTGGACGCTCGAGGTCGAGGAATCGGAGAGTTGAAGCGCTGCGGCCCGGTTACTTACGCCGGGACGAATCGATTTCGGCCAGCAGCTGCTCGACCCGGTGACGCAGGTCTGCCATCTCTTCGCGCATGCGCACGATAATGGCCGCCCCCGGGACGTTTACCTCGAGCTCCTTCACGAGGTTGAAAGCCACGCGGGTCCGTTCGAGCATGCGTTCGGAGAAGTCCTCTTTCGCATCGTCCGGGGCGTCTCGCTCGATCACGTCTTCGCGCTCGAGCAGGACCAGGAAGCCCTCGTCGACCTCGAGTAATTCGATCAGCTGTGTGCGCGTGTAGTACCTGCTCATGAGCGGTCCTTGAGGTGCGCGCGAAGGTCCTGCGGCTCGTACAGCGGCTCGAGTTCGCGCGCGAGGTTCTCGAGCTTCCCCTGGGCCTCGTCGTCGAGCTCCGCTGGAAGCTGGCAGACGAGCTTCAGGTACAGGTCCCCGCGACCGCCTCCGCGCTGGGAGGCCCCCTTGCCCCGCAGGCGCAGCTTGCGCCCGTTCGGCGAACGCGGCGGAATCTTCATCTGTACCGGGCCGTCCGGGGTCGGGACCTCGACCGATGCCCCGAGTACGAGTTCGGAGAGCGTGACCGGCAGGTCTACGAACAGGTCCGATCCTTGCCGGGTCAGAAACGGATGGGGCCGAACCTGGAGCGTCAGGTAGAGGTCGCCGGCCGGCGAGCCGTCGCTGCCCGGTGCTCCCTGGCCGGCGAGCCGGATCTTGGTCCCGGACTCGGCGCCCGGCGGAATCCGGATCCGCAGCGCGCCCTTGCCCTCGAACTGAACCCGGACCTCGTTGCCGAGCACGGCATCGAGAAAGTCGACCGGGATCTCGCCCTGCGCGTCGCGGCCGGGGGCCGGTCCGCGCGCGCCCGGCCCGGCGCGTCCCCCGAACAGACCTGAAAGCAGGTCGTCGAGGTCCATCTGCGAGGTGAAGGATTCGTGGTATGGGCTGCGTTGCGCGCCCTGCGACCAGCGGGAATAGGCTCGGGCCTGGCCCGAATCGAAACCCTCCGCCAGTCCGGCGCTGCCGAACTGGTCGTAGCGGCTGCGCTTCTCGGGATCCTGCAGGATGTCGTTGGCGAACGAGACTTCCTTGAAGCGCTCTTCCGCCTTCGGATCGTTCGGGTTGACGTCTGGGTGGTACTGGCGTGCGAGCTTTCGGTACGCGCTGCGAATCTCGTCTTCGGAGGCTCCGCGCGCGACTCCGAGGATCTCATAGAGGTCTCTGTCTTCCATCGCGCCCGGCCCTTCCGAAGCGCATGGTACAACGCCGGAGCCGGGGCGCGGACGGGCTATGCTGGGGTCGGCATGGCGGACGGGCAGCACAGCCTCGGCGAGCGAGACGTAGTCGTGGTCGGGGGCGGCGTGGTCGGGGTCGCATCCGCGTACTTCCTGGCCCGCCGCGGTGCCCGCGTCAGTTTGCTCGAGCAGGGCGAACTCTGCGCGGGCGCGTCCTACGGGAATGCGGGCTGGATCTTCCCCAGTCACAGCACTCCGCTCCCCGCGCCGGGCGTACTGCGCCAGTCTCTTCGTTGGCTTTTCGACCGCCAGAGCCCGCTCTACATCAAGCCGCGCCCGAGTCTCGAACTCGCCCGCTGGCTGCTGGCCTTCCTGCGTGCGAGTCGCGGGCCGCTTGCCCGGCGCACCTTCGCGCTGAACCGCGAGCTGAGCCTGGCGAGCCAGGAACTCTATGCCAAGCTCGCACTGGAACTGGGTGCCGAGGTCGGCTACCGACAGCTCGGGCTGATGGTGGCGTGTCGGACGCGGCGCGCGCTGGACGCGGCGCTCGCGGAATTGAGAGAACTCCGCGAACTCGGCGGCGAGGGCCGCCAGCTCGGGCCCGAAGAGCTGCTCGATTTTCAGCCCGCGCTCGCGCCCGGGCTGGCCGGCGGCGTGTACTTCCCGGCCGACGCGCACTTGAGCCCCGCCGACTTCGTGCACGCGCTTGCGGCCGAGGCGGTGCGGCTCGGCGTCGACGTGCGAACGCAGACGGAGGTGCTGCAGATCGAGCGTCCCGGCGGCGGCCGCTCGCGCGTGATCGCGACGCGCGGGGAATTCCCGTGCGACGAACTGGTGCTCGCGGGCGGGGCCTGGTCGCCCGGGCTCAGCCGGCCATTGGGCCTGCGGCTCCCGGTCCAACCCGCGAAGGGCTACAGCGTGACGGTGCGCCGGCCCGAAGGGGTCGGGGACGTGCCCGTGATGCTCTCCGAGAGCAAGGTCGGCGTCACCCCGCTCGGCCCGCTGCTTCGCTTTGCGGGTACGCTCGAGCTCGCGGGCCTGGATCTGTCGATCCAGCAGCACCGCATCGCGGCGATCCTGCGTGCCGCGTCCGTCTACTTGCCGGGCCTGGTGCCCGAGGGCGGTATCGAGAACCTCGAACGCGTCGAGACCTGGCGCGGGCTCCGGCCCCTCACGCCCGACGACCTGCCCGCGATCGGACGACCGCGCGCACTCCCGGGCGTGGTGATCGCCACCGGCCACGGCATGAGCGGCATGTCCCAGGGCCCGATCACGGGTCTGCTGGTCGCGCAGCTCATCGCGGGCGAGACCCCGGCCCTCGACCTCGCCCCCTTCTCCCCCGACCGCTTCTAACCGGGATGCCCGAGAGCACGCGCTCGGATCCTTCACCTCTGGCAAAGATCTGCCGCCGTACCGGGGCCTGCCAGCGGGCTGCTCCACCGGATCCCGGCACGAGTTCCGGGACTTCTGCAGGCGATTCCCCGGTCAGGCGGTATCACTGAGCTTCGAGCGTCGCTGTTGAGCGACCTGGCGGTCGTTGCCTCGTGGATCGGATCCGAATCCGAGTGTCGGCCCTGGTGCGGCACGCGCGTCGCGTACCCGATCGATTTTCGCACGCTTCCGGACACGCTCGAGTACTCGCTCGGTGCGTCGTGGACGGCGACTTCCAACGGGGTCGTGGTCGCGTTCGGGCAACTGGTCCCAAAGCCCGGGCCCAGACTTCATCTGGCGCGCCTGATCCGCGCCCCCGACCACAGGGGTCGCGGCCTCGTCGCGAAGCACCGCTGGTGCCACCCGGAAGGAGTGTGCGAGCTGAATTGGCGCTCTGGTCGAGAGGTGATAGATTGCGCGCCGCACGGGGGTCGAGTGAGAATCTCGGGCATCGGGAAGAGCATCTTGGCAGTGGCGAAACCGCGGCCTAGGTAGGAGGTCTGGGGGTGGACCTGACGCTGGCCCTCGCGCTGGTGCTCGGCCTGTACATGGCCTGGGCGATCGGTGCGAACGACGTCGCAAATGCGATGGCGACTTCCGTTGGGTCCCGTTCGCTCACGCTTGCGCAGGCCGTCGTGGTCGCCGGGATCCTGGAATTCCTGGGCGCCTACCTCTTTGGTGCCAACGTGACCCAGACGATCCGTAAGGGGATCCTGGACGTGAATGCGGCGGCCGCGTCCCCGGACCTGGTTCTGTATGGCATGTTGGCCGCGCTCACCTCGGCCGCGACCTGGCTGCTGCTCGCGTCTCGTGTGGGCTGGCCGGTGTCGACGACACACTCGATCGTCGGCGCGATCGCGGGCTTTGGCGTGGTGGCGCTCGGGATCGACGCGGTCAACTGGGCCGCGCTGGGTTCGATCGTCGCCTCCTGGGTGGTGTCTCCGCTGATCTCGGGGGCGATCGCGTTTCTGCTGTTGATCCTGATCCGGCGAACGATCCTGGACCTCGAGCATCCGGTCGAGGCGATGAGGCGTTTCGGGCCGCTCTACGTATTTGCGGTCGTCGCCGTGATGGGCCTCGTGACGCTGTTCAGGGGGCTCAAGCACGTGGACCTCGAACTCGGCGCGGTCGAATCCTTGGTCCTGATCGCCGTTCTCTCTCTCGCGGTTTCGCTCGTGGCCGCGTACTTCATCCGCAAAGTTCCCGTCGACCGATCTGCCGACCACAGTCAAGAGTTCCAGACCGTGGAGCGAATGTTCGCGGTGTTGAACGTCGCGAGCGCCTGCGCGGTCGCCTTCGCGCACGGCTCCAACGATGTCGCCAACGCGGTCGGTCCGGTCGCGGCGATCCTGTCGATCCTGGAGACCGGGACCCTGACCGCGGCCAGCCACGTCCCGGCCTGGATCCTGGCCCTGGGCGGAGTCGGGATCGTGGTAGGGCTCGCGACCTACGGGTATAAGGTGATCGCGACCGTGGGAGAGCGCATCACCGAACTGACGCCGAGCCGCGGCTACGCCGCCCAGTTCGCGGCAGCGATGACGATCGCCCTGGCGAGCAAGCTGGCGATCCCCGTCTCGACGACGCACGTGCTCGTAGGCGCTGTGCTCGGGGTCGGTCTCGCACGCGGTATCGGCGCTCTCGACTACGGGGTCGTGGGTAGGATTGCCCTCTCATGGATCGTTACGCTCCCCATGGGCGCGGGACTCGCGATAGTATTCTTCTACATCTATAGATTTCTTCTACCGCTCGTCGGTGGACCTGGAGGAGGGTCGTAGCCGTGTCCATTCTCGATCTCTTCGCGCGTTCGCCTTTCAAGCCGATGCAGGAACACATGCAGGTCGTTCTCGAGTGCGTGCGCGAGGTACCGCCGCTCTTCGACGCGCTCTGCAGCGGAGACTCGGCCGCACTCCGGACCCACGCGGAGCGCATCCACGCACTGGAGGGCAAGGCCGACCGGCTCAAGAACGACCTCCGCGCGCATCTGCCGAAGCGTCTGCTGCTGCCGGTGGACCGCCGCGACCTGCTCGAGATTCTTGCGGTTCAGGATTCGATCGCGGATACAGCGCAGGACATCGCGGACCTGCTGATGCAGCGGCCCATGCCGGTTCCCGATTCCATGCGGCAGCCGCTGGTCGAACTGGTCGGCCGCGTCGAGGGTGCCTGTGACCAGGCCGCTGAGGCGATCAGCGAACTCGATGAACTGGTCGAAATCGGGTTCCGGGGCCGCGAGGCCTCGCGCGTGGAAGACATGATCAACCGGCTCGGCTCGATCGAGGGCGAGACCGACAGGCTCGAGTCTGCGCTGGTACAGGAACTGTTTCGGATCGAGGAGAGTCTCTCCCCGGTGACCGTCATGCTCTGGTACCAGCTGATCGGCCGCATCGGAAACCTCGCCGACCACGCGGAAAAGGTCGGCAACCGGCTCCGTCTCTTGATCGCGAGCTGATCCAGCGGCCGAGCCCCGCTTCTGCGGCGGGACCCGGCCTCCCCGAAAAGCCCCTCGAGCGCGCTCTGGAGGGAACTCCCGTGGCGCTGGACGCACAGCCTGAGTTGGCCGGGGTCGCTCGCCGGGAGCCAAGAGGCCGCTTGTTTCTCCTGTCCTTCCCAAGGCTCCGCTGCCGGCTCGCGGACTTCGAGTCAGGCGATAAATTCCGCAACGCGGAGATCCACGGCCGCCTCGGCACACCGCTGGAAGACCCGGCCAAGGGAGTCGAAGCCGGGCTTGCCGATGCGCGCCGACTGCCCAGGTCGAGGTGCGGAGGATCATTCACGCGCCTGCACTCCGGGTCGTGGGGTACACCCCGAGCGAGGGATTCGCACTCGCAGCGAGCCAGGATTCCAGGCGCGCTCGCTCGCGATGGCGTCGCCCCACGCCCCTGCTCGGAGCGAGCCCGGCTTCGATCGGAAAGAACGCCGCTTTGCGGAACCTGATCTCGGGGACCAAGAAGGCGCCTCCTTGCTCCTGCTTGATATGATGGGGGTTCGATCAGGCGCTGAAGCCTACCTGCTGAACATGCGACACAGCCTCCGCGACTGGGCTTCTCTCCTCACGCTGGTGATCGTGTGGGGCACCGCATTTTCGTTCATCTATCTGGCGGTGCAGTCCATTCCGCCGTTGAGCGTCGCTGCGGGACGCATCGTCAGCGCCGCCGCGGTCCTGTACCTGGCGGTGCGCGCTGCCGGTCTGCGTCTTCCCCCACCGGGCCGCATCTGGCTCCATTTTCTTCTGCTCGGGATCGTGGGGAACGTGTTGCCCTTCTATCTCATTAGCTGGGGACAGGAGCGGGTGGCGAGCGGTGTTGCGGGCATCCTGATGGCCATGAACCCCCTGGTCACCCTGCTGCTTGCCCATTTTTTCGTGCACGGCGAGTCCCTGAGTCGCAACCGGGTCAGCGGGTTCCTGCTCGGATTCGCAGGTGTCGCCGTGCTGATGGGCCCCGGGGCGCTGCTGGGGATCGGAGGAGAGGGGAGCGACGTGGTCCGGCAGGGGGCGGTACTCGGCGGGTCGCTCTGCTACGCGAGCAACGCAATCCTGACACGTCGCCTGCCCGAGACGAACCCGCTGGTTGCAGCGGCGGCCGTACTTCTCGTTGCGAGCGTCGTGGTCGTGCCCGCGGCTCTGATCCTGGAGGCCCCGCTGTCGCTCGCACCTTCGGCGCAGGCGCTTGCGGCGCTTGCCTGGCTCGGGCTCGTCCCGACAGCGGTCGCCACCGTAGTCTACTTCCGGGTGGTGGCGTCAGCGGGTCCCACCTTCCTGTCGCTGGTGAACTACCCGGTGCCGGTAGTGGCGGTCGTGACGGGTGCGGTCCTGTTCGGGGAACAACCGGAGTGGACCGCGCTCGTGGCATTGGCGCTCATCCTTGCGGGCATCGCTCTGAGCCAGTGGGGTCCGGCGGGGCCGGCGGCTGCGGAGACCGGCCGCGGCGGTGCTATGTTCTGATGCCGTGGCGAGAATCCTTGTAACGAGTGCGCTGCCCTACATCAACGGGGTCAAGCATCTGGGCAACCTGATCGGATCGATGCTTCCCGCTGACGTGTACGCGCGCTACATGCGGCTGCGCGGCCACGAGGTGTTGTACATCTGCGCCACCGACGAGCACGGCACGCCCGCCGAGATCGCTGCGCAGGAGGCGGGGCAGGGGGTGGCGGAGTTCTGCGCCGAGCAGCACGAGATCCAGAAGGAACTCGGAGCGCGTTTCGAACTCGCTTGGGACTGGTTCGGCCGGTCCTCGTCCGAGCAGAACCGCGAGTTGACTCAGGACTTCGCGCGAAAACTCGATCAGCACGGCCTTATCGAGGAGCGCTCCACGCGGCAGATCTATTCGGCTGCCGACGGCCGGTTTCTGCCCGATCGTTACATCGTAGGGACCTGTCCGCACTGCGGCTTCGATGGTGCGCGGGGCGACCAGTGCGAGAACTGTACGCGCGTGCTCGATCCGACCGATCTCGAAAGTCCTCGCTCGGCGATCTCGGGATCGACCGATCTGGAGGTGCGCGAGACGACTCACCTGTTCCTGCGCCAGTCGGCCATGGTCGATCGCTTGCGGGTGTGGATCGACGGGCACGGCGAGTGGCCGGTGCTCGTGACTTCGATCGCGCGCAAGTGGCTCGACGAGGGCCTGAGGGATCGCTGCATCACCCGCGACCTGTCCTGGGGGGTCCCGGTCGATCGGCCCGGCTTCGAGGGCAAGGTCTTCTACGTCTGGTTCGATGCGCCGATCGAGTACATCGCCGCGACCGCCGAGTGGGCGGCCGAGGACCCGGACGCCCGCGACTGGAGATCGTGGTGGTACGACGCCGACGACGTTCACTACGTGCAGTTCATGGCCAAGGACAATGTCCCATTCCACACCGTCGGGTTCCCGGTCACGCTCCTCGGGTCGGGCGAGCCCTGGAAGCTCGTCGACATGATCAAGGGCGTGAATTGGCTGACCTACTACGGAGGCAAGTTCTCGACCAGCCAGAAGCGCGGGGTCTTCATGGACCGGGCGCTGGAACTCCTGCCTGCCGACTACTGGCGCTACAGCTTACTCGCCAACGCGCCGGAGTCGAGCGACGCGTCGTTCACCTGGGAGGGCTTCCAGTCGATCGTCAACAAGGACCTCGCGGACGTCTTCGGGAACTTCGTCAATCGCACACTGCGCTTTTGCTCCTCGCGCTTTGGCGATTCCGTGCCCGAAGGCGGAGAGCCCGGGCCCGAAGAGGCCGATCTCGCAGATGCGCTCACGCGTCGCGTGCGCGCGCTCGAGGAGAACCTCGAAGCCGTGCAGTTGCGCAAGGCCACGGCCGAGTTGCGCGCCATCTGGGACCTGGGTAACGAGTACCTGCAGCGGTCGGAGCCGTGGGCCGTGATCAAGACCGATCGCGATCGAGCCGCCACCACCATCCGCACCGCGCTTCAACTCGTGCGGCTCTTCGCTCTGCTCGGGCGTCCGTTCGTGCCCCAGAGTTGCGCGACGGTGCTGGGCGCGCTCGACGTCGATGTCGCCACACCCTGGCCGGACGAGGTCGCAAAGTCGCTCGACGCGCTCCCGCCCGGCCACGCCTTCAGCGTGCCCGACGTGCTCTTCGAAAAGCTCGACGACGAGCGCATCGAAGGCTGGAAGCAGGAGTTCGGCGGCGATGGAGGGTGATTCCTCCGCGTGCGACCCAGCTGAGGTCCCGGCCCGTGAGTGAGGCCCTGCAACGCCTGATCGACCTGCTCGAGTTGGAGCCGATCGAGGAGAACATCTTTCGCGGCCAGAACGAAGGAGGCGGACGCGGCCACGGCCGGATGCGCCTGTTCGGGGGTCAGGTGGCCGCGCAGGCCCTGGCCGCGGCGGGTCGGACCGTCGAAGGGCGCAGTGTCCACTCGCTGCACGCCTACTTTCTGCGCGGCGGCGATCCCTCCGTGCCCGTGGTCTTCACCGTCGACCGAATCCGTGACGGCTCCTCGTTCACCACGCGGCGCGTGGTCGCCGTGCAGCGCGGCCGCGCGATCTTCAACATGTCGGCCTCCTTCCACAAGCAGGAGACGGGCTACGAACACCAGGACGAGATGCCACCGGGCCCCGATCCGGAAGACTTGCCAACCTGGGAGGAGCGTGCGGCCAAGTTCGCCGATCGCGTACCCGAGCACATGCGCGAGTGGATGTTCGCCGAGCGTCCGATCGAGATGCGTTCCTCGGAGGCGCACTCGTGGTTCGGGGGGGAGCCCAGCACCGGCCCGAACCGGGTCTGGCTGCGCGCCAACGGCCCCGTAGCCGAAGACCCGATGCTGCACGCATGCCTGCTGACTTACGCGTCCGACATGGGCTTCGTCGACAACATGTACCGCCCCCACCGCAAGGGGGAGCGCGACGTGATGATCGCGAGCCTGGACCACGCCATGTGGTTCCATCGGCCGGTTCGCGTCGACGACTGGGTGCTCTACGTGCAGGAGAGCCCGACCGCGTCCGCCGCGCGCGGCTTCGCGCTGGGTGCGATGTACGCGCGAGACGGGGCGCGCATCTGCTCTGTCGCGCAGGAGGGACTGATGCGGCGCGTGGATCCCAGGAAGATGCGCGCCGGGTCCTAGCACCTCGGCTGGAACGGCGGAAGCTCGAGGTCGCGCTCGTCGACCGCGAACCGCAGCCCGACTACTGCTCACCCTTCTCGTGTTTACCCTCCGCTCCACGGCACTGCCCGCTCTACGATTCGACAGACGCCCGTCGCCTGAATTTCGACGCGAGCCCCAAAGCCTGCCAATTTCTCCTATCCTTCGGACCCGCCAGAAATTTCGCATGAGCAACGAGCGGTCGCTCGAAATCACGTAGGATTGCCAGGATGTCCACTTCTCCAAAGCTGTACCGAGCGATCACCTGCAACTTCTGCCATCGGGCCGAGATCGCATTCGCGGCGAAAGGCATCGAGATCGAGCAGGTAGACATCGACCTCGTTCGCCGTCCAGCCTGGTATCGCGAGATGGCTTCGGGTGGTTCGGTCCCGCTCCTCGAATGGAACGGGCTGGAACTTCACCCGTCGCGTGTGATCAACGAGTTCATCGATGAGCGCTGGCCGGAACCACCGCTTCTGGCGGCCGACGCGAGCGAACGCGCCGCCGCGCGTATGTGGATCGAGTGGTGGGACGAGGCCCCGTGTCCGGCCTACGAGCGGCGGCTGATGAACGTTCGCCCGGAACAGAACGAAGTCCTCACGGAAGCTCTCGAAGCCGCGCTGCGCGAGTGCGAGTCTCGGCTTGCTGCTCGCGGATACGACGGAGGCTACTGGAACGGTGATTCACTGAGCCTCGTCGATGCGACCGCAGCGCCGATGTTCGTTCGCTTTTCGGGGATGCGCCATTTCCATGACATCGACGTGCCGGATGACTGCGGAAGGGTCCGGGCCTGGCGGGACGCGTTGCTCGAGGATCCGAACGTTCGAGCGACGTCGCCCGACGAGCAGGAGATGCTCGACAAGTACGCGCACTACCTGGATGTACTCGGCAAGGCCGCGGCAGCAGGCATCGAAGTGCGCGTTGCGAAGGGCGGCTGATCCGGAATCAGATGGAAGCGTTGCGCTCTCCCAGGGCTCCGACCGTGACGATTGTGTCTCGACAGCCGCGGCCTTCAACGACTATCAGTAGGAGCGTCGTCGTGTCCGCCAGGATCCAGAGCCTCGGGGGCAAGCTCTTCTGGAACGGACCCACAGACGTATGGGCATGCACACCATAGCGCTGGAATTCATCCCGCCGACCGTTGAAGAAGGCCCCTCGAGGGTTCGGGAGGAGATCGAGAAGGCGCTGGAGTGTGCCGATCGCGCCGGAATCGGCGACCGGATCCGTCACCTGATGATCCCGGGCATGATCGTGGAGGACCCGGACCGGCCCGTCGAGATGAAGCCGCGCTTGGAGCCCCTCGAAACCTGGGAGTTGGCTCGCGCCGCAGCCCCTGGGTTGAAGGGCATCTGCACGCAGGTGACAGCCTTCCTCGAGGAGCCCGTACTTCGCAGGCGCTTCGCGAAACTTCTCGAAGTAGGCGTCGACGGAATCGTCTTCGTTGGCGTCCCGCGGACGATGGAGGATGGTGAGGGTCACGGTGTGGCGCCCAGCGACGCCCTGAGCGTCTTTCGGGACCAGGTCCCCAATCGCGGCGCGATTCTGATCCCGACCCGCGAGGCCGAGCTTGGGCGCTTCGAATTCAAGTGCAACAAGGGGGCGAACTTCGCGCTCACGCAGCTTCTGTATTCGGACTGTATCGTGAGGCTTCTGTCCGAGTTCGCGGAGAAGAGTCTCCATCGGCCCGAGATCCTTCTCTCCTTTGGTTTCGTTCCGAAGGTCGAGGGCAGCAGGAAGCTCATTTGCTGGTTGGTTCAGGATCCGGGCAATGCACGCGTCGAAGCGGAGCAGGCCTTCATTGGCCGCCTTGCCGACTCCCCCCCGGCGGCAAAGCGCAGAGAACTTCTCGATCTCTACAAACGGATCGTGGATGGCGTGGGCACCCTCGGCTTTCCGATGAGCATCCACCTCGAAACCCCGTACGGCTTTTCGACGGCAGCCTTCGAGACCTTCGCCCCGATGCTGGATTACTGGGCACCCTGACCGCGCTTCCCCTTCCGACTGGCCCGGACACATCATGGGTGCCGGACACTTTCGGACAGAAGCGGACATGATTGTGCAACTCGCTGCGGTTCATGCGCCCCCTTGGGGAAACCACGCAGCTATGCTTGGAGCGGACAAGTCTCTAGCTGGCCTGCGCGTACTTCACACTGGCAATACTTTGAACGTAGAGCCTCCGGTATTCGCGTTG
>JAYZEO010000010.1:0-14370 GCA_036337215.1 Myxococcota bacterium
TGGCAGGACTGCGCCCGAGGCGACGAAGAGCATCCCACCCTGCGCGTCTTCGTACGCGAGGTCGCCGATGCCCGCGAGCGCAGCTTTGTAGGCCGCGGCATTCGCGAAAGCTCCAGCCCGCGGCGCGGGCCGCAGTTTGCCCGCGCCGAGATCGAGAATACCGGCCATGGGCAGATCGAGGTCGGGGAGTTCCAGATCCCAGACAGGGCGGGGCGCCGGGTCCGCTCCGCTGGGTGCATCGGCCGCCGCGAGCGAAGCGGAGCCAAGCACCAACCCCAACCAGCCCGCGAGACCCAGCAGCATCCGCGACCTGCTCACGGCGCCACCGTGACCGTGACGCTGGCAGAACTCGGATCCGAGGCGCCCGGCTGGGTCAGGAACTGATAGAAGTCCCCGGTCGTCTCGCCGCTCGAACCCTCGCTGCCCGCAATCTGGCCGCTCCCGTTCTTGAACAGGAACCAGTCCGGTTCCGAATACGGCACGAGCATGCCCGCGAAGGTCTCCGTCGGCGTCGAGACGTCGAAGCTGCGGGTCTCCATCAGTGTGTCCAAGAAGAAGTTGGCCTCCCAGATCTCAGACGTGACCGACTGGGTCCCGGCCCCGTCGGAGGTCGCCTGCACGCTGCCCTCGAGCGTAAAGGCGCTGCCGGGCGCGGAACCGACCACGAACGGGGCCGACTCGCCGGGAACGAAGATCGTGGGCAGCACGAACGATGGAAAATCGATGTCGGTCCAGGGCGCTTGCGTGTAGTCCGGCGCCGCCGAGATGTCGTAGCCGACGCTCCAGATCCCGCTGCCCGAAACGCTCCCGTCTGGTCCCACGATGCTCGCCTGGCCGCGAGAGAAGGTCGCGTCGATCGAGAAGGGGAAGAACTCTCCCGCGGGCGTCGAGCCCGGATCGAGGCTCTCGGTGACGGCATGCAGGGGCGTATCGCCGAAGGTGCCATCGTTGTCGAGGGTGACCGTCTCCAGTTGCGGCGTTCCGGTGACGTCCGCCCGCACCATCCCCGTCATCGTAGCCGTCACGATCCCACCGCCGGAATCGAGCACGGCCATGCCCCCGGCCTCGCTGAGTGTCGGCCCCGAGAACTTCACCTGTACGATGGCATTTTCGACCAGCCCACCGCCCACGCTCTCGGTCCCCACCAGCGTGCTGCCGACGTAGGCGTTCGCACGCGAGGTCTGCTGGTCGATCACCTCCGCCTGGAACGCAGCCCGATGGGCCGCCCCGCGCGGAAGCGTCGGGTCCTGAAGCCAGATCGCGATCGTATCGTGCGCCGTGGGGCTGTCGTGGAAGCTCAGATGGTCGAGAGGTAGGTCCGTCGAACGGGCGGGAAGCGTCGCGCTCCAGGTGGGAACGACCGCATCGCTTTGGTCTTCGCCCGCATCCAGGATCGCCATGAACGGGAAATAGGATTTCTGCTGTGCGAGCACGCTGACCACCGGGTCGAGGTGGTAGTGAATGTTGATCTGCAAAAGCACGATGTCGAGCTGTTCATCGGTACCCACGATCGAGCCGTAGGCCACGTCGTCGCGGAAGGGCGCGGAATCGTTCAACTGGCCCAGGACCTCCGAGCCGAACGTCATCACATGGAGAGAGGGGACCACGTCGTTCTCGCCGGGCGTATAAACCTTCTTCCAGCGAAGGAAGCCCAAGGTGTCGATGAACTGCAACGTTCCGGCGACGGTGTCGAGCGGATTCAAGAGCTGCGAGGAGGCGTTGGCGATGATCTCGTCAGTTGCCGCCTGCACGGCCATGTTGGTGGCGGCCACGCCGCGGTGCGGGGTTCCCAGGGTGATCAGCTTGCGGACGTCGTCGTCGTAGTCGGGCGCCTGCTCGACGTACCAGCGCGAGCACAGGCCGCCATAGCTGCTCCCGATGAGGTCGACCTTCTGCGTCGCGATCTTCAGGCCGGCATGCGCGCTGGCATGCCCGGTACGGAAGCGGTCCAGCGCTTCGGCGACGCCGACCAGGCCGGCCAGGCCGCCGCGCACGGCCGTGTAGCAGACGTGAATGTCGCTGTTCCCGCCCCACCAGGGATCGCCACTGGTGTAGGCGCCTCCCGAGTGGTCGACGGTGAAGGTCTTGAAGCCCCGGTTATTCCGAAACTCGGGTTCGAAGTTGACCCAGGATGCGGGACTCAAGCTGATCCCATGCACGAGGACGAGTGCGGGCTTGACCAACTGGAGCGTCTTGGAGAGCACGATCGCCTCGGTAGCAGACTTCTCGATCCGCACCGCAAGTTCCAGCGGCCGTTGAGCCGCGTTGTTCGGCCCGCTGATGTCGAACTCGATCGGGGGGTCGTAGAGCTTCTCCAGGGTTGCACCCGGAGACACTTCGCTGTAGTGCCCGTCGGCCTTGGTCGCGGGTAAATCCGCTACAAAGCTGCCGTTCTCGTCGAGGTGTCCCCAGCTGGGCGTCCCCTCCGGTTCGGGAATCGACAGCCGCAGTTGGGCACCCCCGATCGTCTGGCCCGGGCCCGGGCCCTCCAGCCCGTCGGTCGTGATCCCGTCGACTTCGCCCGCGACGTCTCCCGAGGCATCGACCACGCTGAGCGCGAGCGCCGGGATCTCGGCCACGAGTTGAATTCGCGTGGCGTCGCCTGCGTGGGCGTCGGTCGCGACCGCAAACGCCAGGATCCCGGCACATAGGCAGGCGGTGGATCGCGCAGTCATGTGAGCCTCTCGTGCGGATCGCGGCACGCGAGCAACCACATGCCGCACAGCAACAGCAGTCCCGCCAGGAAGGCGAACCCGCTGACCTCGAACAAGGGCAGGGCGGCCGCCGACGCCTGGCCGGGAAGCGAAGCGGCATTGAACGGATCACTCCCGAATGCGACTTCGAGCGCGTCGCTGACGCCGTCGCTGTCGCTATCCGGGCCGCCCGGGTCGGGCGCGGGTACCCCGACGCCGACCACGCCCTGCGCGGTCGGAGCGGCCGCCGCCACCTCGAGCGGCACCAGCAGCACGACATCGATCGCCTGTCCCGAGGCGCTCCCCGAGACGGTGAGTGTGAGGTCGCCCGTCGAACCCAGCACCGCGCCGGCTGCGACGTCGAACTCGATCGCCGCGAGGTCGCTGCCGCCCCCCGGGATCGTGCCGGGGATGATGCTGGCCGCGACCTGCGAGACGAAGCCCGGTGGTGTCTCGGTGATGCTGATCGACTCGAACACAGCGGTCGGATGCAGGTTCCGAAGCAGCACGAAGACCGTGTTCGTGGCGCTGTCGGCCTCGACGGGGTAGGCGAGTACGTCGCGCACGGGGAGCAGCAGCAGCCCAAGCACCACGACTGCAGACCGAACGATTGCCGGCCCAATCACTCAGAGCCTCGACATGAGCGAACTTCCAGAGTCACGCCGGATCCGCGCGGAGCCTGCAGACGCGCGGCCGGAATTTGAAGCCGATCCAACTGCGGCTCAACCCGGCGACCATGCGTCGCGCCAGAACCGGGCCGTCTCCGCGGGTAGAGTTCTTCTTTTCCCGTCCAGTCTGTCTGGCGAGAGACCCCTGGTCAAGCACGGGCGGGCCATGAGTCCGCGCCTGCAGGATAGGACTCAGAAGCCTGACCGCGGAAGCGAGCGAAAGCGATCGCCACGGGAACCGCTTGCGTGGCAGAATCGGAGATCGCTATGGAGTCCTCCGAACTCCCACGTACGCTCCACCCACTGACGGGTCCGCTTCCGGCGAGCCTCGCACAGGGCTCCGTCGATGGCTTGGGTCCCGCCGCAGCCCCGGCGCGCGCCCTGATCGAACGAAAAGTCCTGCCGGCCGACGTATTCGCGGGCATGACCCTCTACTTGCTCACGCAACAGCCACGGAGGTCGGCCCGGGACGGGCCGAAACGCGGTGCCGTCGAGGGCGGTGTCTGGGTGCGCGAGCAGGTCAGCTGTCACCGGCCGATGAGGCTCGACGAGGTCGTCACGGTTTCGGGTGAATCGCTGGCTCGCTTCACCAGGCGCGGTCGGCGTTACGGAGTCACGCGCTCGGAGACGCGGGGCACCGACGGACGCCGGGTGGCCTCGAACCTGACGACCGGGCTGCTCTCGTATCGGAAACAGCCGGAACTCGAGGATCAGCACCTGGGCGTACCGGAGGGCGAGTTGCCGCTGCCGAAGCCCGATCCGGAGCCCGCGTCAGAGAATCCCTGCCTGGATCGTCTCCGGGTCGTTCGCAGCGGCGAGGTCCTGGATGGCGAGTCGATCCTCGTGACGCTCGAGTTGATGCGGCTGCGTGACGCAGGCCGCGATCACAATCCCATTCACACCGATCCCACGATTGCCGCGCGCGAGGGACTCGCAGCCCCGATCGCGGGCGGCTCGCACGTGCTGGCATTCCTGCAGGCTCGGTTGATGGCCGAGTGGGGGCCCGAGTGCCTGCTCTATGGGGCCCACTTCGACGTGCGCTGGGTGGGTCAGACCTATGCGGAGACCCGGATTCGGCCCCGGATCACCGTCGTGGAAGCCTCGCGGCAGGAGTTGCGCTGCCAGCTCGAGGTGGTGGGCGAGGAGCGCCCGCTGCTTCATGGCGAACTGCGCCTGCCGCTCGCCTGAGGCGGTCGTGTCGAGTCGCGGGGAGCCTGCGTCGTTGCCTTGCGGCGTGAGGCCGACCATTGGCTGGTAGACTGCTCGAGATGCCCGGGCGCGCACCGATCCCGATCCCGCGACGCGCCCCGGTCGCGTGGAGTGCGTGATCTTCTACTTTGATTTCCGCACCTACTTCCGGATGCTCGGGCTCTCGTTTCGAGAGACCAATGCGAAGGGACGTCGACGGCTCCAGTTCCTGCTCTTCATCGTCATCCCGTTGGTCAGCGGTCTCACGGCAATCTGTTTCCTGCTCGACCGGATCCTGTTTCCGGGACTCTGGCGCATTCGGGTCGAGGCACCGGTGTTCATCGTCGGCCACGCGCGTAGCGGCACCACGCTGCTGCACCGGATCCTGGCCGAGGATCGCGAGCGCTTCAGCTTTTTTCTCTTCTACGAACTCTTCCTGCCCTCGCTGTTGCAAAAGAAGCTCGTAGGGCTTGCGGCCGCGTGTGACGAGAAATTCCTGGGCGGGCTTATCGAGCGGCGGGTCCGAGCCTGGGAGGCCGCGGCCTTCGGCAAGACCCAGGACATCCACCAGATGGGTCTCACGCTTCCCGAAGAAGACGACTTCGTGCTCACGCTCTCGTGTGCGTCGGGCTGGTGGATCGTGCTGTTGCCCTATATGGACCGGCTCGACTTCTACCATATCGATGAGCGCCCGCCGCGTGCGCGCCGCAGGCTGATGCGGTATTACGGTGAATGCGTGAAGCGCCAGCTCTACCTGAACGGCGCCGACAAGACGCACCTGAGCAAGAACCCGACCTTCTGCGGCCGGGTCGGGAGCCTGATCGAGGCCTTTCCCGACGCGCGCATCGTGTACACGGCCCGCAATCCGCTCGAGACCATCCCGAGCCTGCTCAAGCTGTTGCAGACGGGCTGGTCGCTGCGAGGCTGGACGGACGAAGACATGCAGCGTTCCTTGCGCGCGATCGCCGAACAGTCCTACGAGAGTTACCGCGCGCCGCTCGAGGTGCTGGAACGACACCCGAACACACGGCAGGCCTGCATCGATTACCGCGAACTGGTTGCGGCGCCCGCACAGACCGTACGGGGACTCTACGATCGCCTCGGCCTGCCACTCTCACCCGGATTCGAAAAGCTCCTGGAACAGGAGGAAGCCCGCAGCGCGCAACACGAGACCCGGCACCGCTACAATCTCGAAGAGTTCGGGCTGGACCCGCGCGAGATCGAGACCCGGTTGGCCGACCTGTTCGAGCGCTTCGCCTGGCCCCGGGAAACAGAAGACGCGGCCTCGGCGCCCCGAGTACCCTAAGGAGAGACACCATGCAGGACTCGAACCCAGCGCCGACCTCGAAGGGAACGCTCAGCCCGGACACCGCGAAACAGATGCGCGCGGCCTGGGACCAGCTGATCGGGGAACTCGAAGCCGCTCGCGATGCCATCGACAACCCGGCGCTGTATCCGCCGCCCGCATCCGACCGCGTGCTCGCGGAGGGTTACCGTTACCTGCTCGGGTTCGTCTACGGTGCGATCGACCGTGCCTTTGCGGATCCCGACTACCCGTTCTTCCGGCGTGCCATCCAACCCCTCGACCGGGCCACGATCGACAACGCCGACGCGAGTTACCTGTGTGCCGAGATCGACGGGAACCAGAGCTACTGCGTGCGCGGCCGGGCTGCGGCATACGCGCACTGGCGCGGGGAACCCCGAAGCGGCAGCGGGCCGCAGGCCCCCCAGTACGTGATCCTGGAGGCGACCAGCGCCTACGCGGGCGACACCGGCAGCCTCGGAGAATTGAGCACCCGCGTGCGTGCGAACACCGGTTCGCTGGATTCCTCGAGCCTCGAGGTCGACCCGGACGGCTGCTTCGAGGTCCTGCTGGCGCCCGAGCGTCCGGCCGGCCACCGAGGAAATTTCATCGCAACGCGAGCGCTCCGCGACTGCCCGAATCCCGACGGGACGTCAGAGCAGGTCGAACACACCGCCCGCTTCCTGGTCCTGCGCGAACTCTTCTACGACTGGGAGCACGAAGAGGCGCTCGACCTCGAGATCTTCCAGCTCGGCCGCGAGGGCACCCACCCCGATCCGCTCTCGCCCGAGCGCGCGGGCGCCCAGCTTCGGCGGGTCGGCGAGATCACCCGGGCCCAGATGCACTTCTGGAACGAGTTCTACGCGGTGGTGCTCGAGACCCACCAGGACATGAACCGCGACGGCAAGCGCTTCATGCCGCGCAACGACCTCAACGCGCCGAACCGGGCTGCGATCGCGACCGGGGGAGGGCAGAGCACCAACATCTACTCGGGCGGGGTCTTCGAACTCGATCCCGACGAGGCGCTCGTGATCGAGGTGCGCATGCCGGTGGAGCCCGAGTACCTGGGCTTCCACCTCTCGAACCTGTGGGGAGAGTCGCTCGACTACGCAAACCACGTGGCGAGCCTGAACGGTTTCCAGGCCCGGCGAGATGCCGACGGGGCCGTTCGCTACGTGGTTGCACACCGAGATCCCGGCCTGGCCAACTGGGTCGACACCACGGGCCTTCCCGAGGGTTTTCTCACCGTGCGTTGGAGTTACTCACGCAAGCAGCAGGAGCTTCCCGAGGTAGCGGTTCGCAAGGTCCGCTTCGATGAACTGGAGAAGACGCTACCGGCACCGCTTCAGAAGCTGTCGGTGAACGAACGTCGCGAGCAGCTGCGAATCCGCCAGCAGCACGTGCAGCGCCGCTATCGTCAGTACTAGGATCACAGAACGTAGGCATCGGACACGCGGGGAGGGACACGAGAGATGGGAACGATCGTAATCACGGGTGCGGCTTCCGGAATCGGTGCTGCCACACGAGAGCGACTCGAGGCGGACGGCCACCGCAGCATCGGAGTGGACCGTCACGAGGCCGACGTGGTGGCGGACCTGGGCTCCCCCGAGGGTCGGCGCATCGCGATCGACAAGATCCGGGCGGCCTCGAACGGGATTCTCGACGGCGTGGTCTCGGCGGCCGGCCTGGGCCCCTACGACGATCCCCAGGCCGTGACGCGCGTGAACTACTTCGGGGCCGTCGCGATGCTCGACGAGCTTCGCCCGCTGCTGGCCGCCGGCAGCGCCCCGGCCGCAGTCGCGATCTCGTCTGTCGGCGCGGTCTTCACCCCGCTCGTGATACCGGCCTACCTGGAGGCCTGTCTGGCCGGAGACGAGGCGCGCGCGCAGGCCGAGATCGCCGGAAAGGACGGCAACACCGCCTACGTAAATGCCAAGCATGCGCTCGCGCTGGCCGTGCGCGCGCGCGCGTCCGATTGGGGCGCTGCCGGGATTCGGCTCAACGCGGTCGCGCCGGGCTCGACCGAGACCCCGATGCTGGACCGGCTTCACCAGGATTCCGAACTCGGACCCGCGGTGCGGGGCCTTCCGATGCCACTCGGCCGGACTGCGCAGCCGCGCGAACTCGCGAACGCGATCGCGTTCTTGCTGGGACCCGATGCCAGCTACGTCCACGGCACGGTGCTCTTCGTGGACGGGGGCTCCGATGCCGCCGTTCGCCCCGATGCCCTCTGACCCTGCTCCGCTCGGCTCGGCGGTGTTGCCGTTCGAGTTGCGCGCTTTGCCGGGCGAGTTCGAAGCCGCCGAAGTCGTGGGTCTCGACCGCGAGGCCGCCTCGGCCTCGAGCGAGGCGAAGCTTGCGCTGCGCGACGCGCTTGCCGCACACGCGGTGCTCTGCATCCGGCTCGACAAAGGCCTCGACGAGCCCGGCTTTCGCGCACTCGCGGAGCTGTTCGGAGAGATCAAGCGACCCGTCGGGCGGACCCGCGACGGCTCGAGCCTGGCCTACGACGTCGAGCGCCAGGTGATCGACGCCGGCTTCGTGATCACAGACGAGATTCGCGAAAAACTCGGGGCGCACAGCTTCGGGGGCAACGCCGATCGGCCTGGACTCTTCGAGTACTTTCACACCGACGATACCTATACGGAGGCGCCGGCGGCCGCCACGATCATTCACGCGCGGGCACTGCCGGCCGGGGGTGGGGGAGATACCGAGTTCTTGGACATGCGCGCGGCCTTCGACCGACTCCCGGCGGCCGAGCGCGCGCGCATCGCAGCCCTGCGCGCCGTCCACGTCTACAACAACCAGGGAGCGTTTCCCCCACGCCCGCCCGCGGCCGGACCCCCGGAAGCCCTGGTCGAGGTTTCGCACCCGGTGGTCCGGACCCATCCTCTGACCGGGCGGCGTGCGCTCTACTTCGATCTGGATCGCGCCCTCGCCGTCACAGGCCTGGAGCCCGAGGCGGGATGCGCCTTGCTGCAGGCACTCCAGGACCACGCCGAGGCCCACGCGCTCCGCTACGCGCACGCCTGGCGGCCACACGACGCGTTGATCTGGGACAATGCCTCGGTCCAGCACCGCGCCCGCGGCGACTTTGCGCTCGGCGAACCGCGGCGACTCTGGCGCTTCCTGATCGCAGGCCCGGCTCCGATCTAAACCCGAGGGCCCTCTGCCTCAGCCCGGTCACGCGCGTTCTCATCCACTTTGGTTAGACCGCTACCTGGCCGATGTGGTAGTACCAATCTGGTAGTACCAGGGAGGCGCGCGAGCAGTGGAGCGAGAGACCCGCACCCAGGAGATCACACGCGTGCTCCGCGGGGAAGTGCTCGAAGGTCGCTACCGGCCCGGCGAGCGGTTGCCCTCGGAGCGGGACCTGGCCGCGCGCTTCCAGACCACGCGCGGGATGGTGCGGGTGGCGCTCACGCAACTCGAACAGCTCGGCGTCGCGGACGTGCAGCCTGGGGGAACGCGCGTCGTTCCGATTCAACAGGCGAGCCTCGACGTGGTCGGACATCTGCTCGATCTGCGCGACCCACCGGACCCGGAACTGGTCGACCAGATTCTGGAGGTTGCCGGCGCGCTGCTCTGCGCCGCGGCTCGGATCGCGGTCGAACGCGGAGAACCCCAGCAACTGAACCGCGCACGCGCTTTGACCACACAACTGGAACAGCCGGACCTGGCTCCCGCGGACCACCTCGACCTGTTGCACGAACTTGCACTCGTACTCCGAGACGCGACCCACAACCTGGTTCTCGAATTGGTTTTCCGTGGCCTGCGTACGCAGTTCCTCGAGCGTTTTCGCACGGCGGAATGGCGCCCGGACCCGGACCCCTCACAGCTTCAACTCACCGCCAAGGAACTCGGGCGTGCGCTCGACCAGCGTGATCCCGCGAGCGCCAGCGAGGCCCTACATGGACTCTGGCGCAGTCTGAGGGCCGGCGTGCGCCATGCCCTCGAGAAGCGGCGCAGGCGGCAGCCGTGAACCGCAAGCTGCTGCTTCCGATCGTGGTCCTCGGGATTGCGGCTCTCGGTGCGGGGTTCCTGGTCGCGACCCAGTCGCCGCTCGCGGGCCGTCCCAACCCGCGCTCGTTCCGGGCCGTACGCGTTGTGCCGGTCGAGACGACGCGAGTCCAGCTCGACGTCTTCAGCCAGGGCACGGTCTCTCCGCGCACCGAGAGCGAACTGATCCCCGAGGTCTCCGGGCGCGTCGTCTGGACCTCGCCCGCGCTCGTCTCTGGCGGCTATTTCGAGCAGGGCGCTGCGCTGCTGCGCATCGCGAGCGAGGACTACGAGGCCGGCAGCGAACGCGCGCGGGCGGCGCTCGCCCGTGCCCGGAGCGAGGACGAGCACGCACGCCAGGTGCTGGAGCGTCGGCGCGGACTTTCGGAGCGCGAGATCGTGAGTGAGGCCGCGCTCGACGACGCGCTCCGGGCGGCCCGGGTCGCGAGCGCGAACCTGCGAGAAGCCCGGGCGGCTCTCGAGCAGGCCGGGCGCGACCTGGCGCGCACCGAGATCCGGGCGCCGTTCTCCGGGCGTGTTCGCGAGGAACGTGTCGACCTCGGGCAGTTCCTGAGCCGCGGGCAACCCTTCGCGACGCTTTACGCGACCGACCTCGTCGAGGTGCGGCTGCCGATCGCGGATGCCCAACTCGCCTATCTCGAACTACCGTTCTGGCAGCAGGCGCCGGCGGCCGAGGCAGACCTGCCCGAGGTCACACTCTCCGCGCGCTTCGCCGGCCGTGACCACGAGTGGCACGGACGGTTGGTGCGCACCGAGGGCGAGATCGATGCCCGAAGTCGCCTGGTCCATGTGGTTGCACGCGTTGCGAACGACCCGACCAAGGGAACCTTCCCACTCCCGGTCGGGCTCTTTGTCCAGGCGCGAATTGCGGGCCGCGAACGCGAGGGCATTGTCGTGATTCCGCGCCAATCGCTCCAGGGGCCGGGGCGGGTCTTCGTGGTAGATGGCGAAGACCGACTCCGCTTCCGCGACGTCGAGGTGCTGCGCATTCAGGGAGACGAGGCCCTGATCGAACGGGGACTCGAACCCGGTGAGAGGATCTGCATTTCGCCGATTCATACGCCGGTCGATGGCATGCGGGTGGAACCGGTTACGACGGGGTTCGATTGCGGGAGTCGGACGGGGTGAGAGGCTTAATCACCTTGTTCGTCGACAATCCTGTCGCCGCAAACCTGCTGATGGCGGTCCTGGTCGTCGGTGGACTCGCAACGCTGCTCACAGTCCGGCAGGAAGAATTTCCGTCCGTCGATCTCGACGTGGTCCAGATCAGCGTGCCCTATCTGGGTGCGACTCCGGAAGAGGTCGAGGAGGCGGTCTGTGTTCGCATCGAGGAGGCGATCGAGGGGACGCCCGGCATTGATCGCATGTCTTCTCTCGCGGTCGAGGGCGCCTGCCTGGTGACGGTCGAGCTCGCGACCGGAGTCGACACCGACCGGGCCGCTTCGGACCTCGAGAGTCGCGTGAACGCGATCACCAGCTTCCCGGCTGAGACCGAGAAGCCGATCACCAGCCTGCTGGTGATGCAACACGACGTCTTCCAGATCGCGGTTTCGGGTCCAGCCGACGAGCGCACGCTCAAGGTGCTGGGCCAGAAACTGCGTGACGGAATCTCGGCGCTGCCGGGCGTGTCCCAGGTCAGGCTCGAGTACGTGCGACCCTACGAGATTTCGATCGAGGTGTCGGAACAGGCTCTGCGTCGTCACGGCATCACCTTCGCTCAGGTGGCGAGTGCGGTCCGGGACTCCTCTCTCGATTTGCCGGGCGGGTCGCTCAAGACGCGCGGCGGAGAAATCCTGCTGCGCTCCAAAGGGCAGGCTTACGCCGCTGCTGAGTTCGAGTCGATCGGCGTGATCTCGCACCCCGATGGAACCACCGTGACGCTCGGCGAGATCGCGACCGTGGTCGACGGATTCCGCGACCAGGACGTGCGCGCGTTCTTCGATGGACAGCCGGCCGTCATGGTCAAGGTCTTTCGAACCGGTGACGAGGACGTTCTCGAACTCGCCGAGGTGGTGAAGGCCTACGTCGAAACTCTCCGGCCGACGCTCCCGGACGGGATCGAACTCACGATCTGGAGCAACGAGGCCGAGAGCCTGCGCGATCGCGTGGGCACCCTCTGGCGCAACGCGCTGTTCGGGCTCTCGTTCGTGCTGTTCGTGCTCACCCTGATTCTGCGCTTCCGGGTCGCGTTCTGGGTCGCCGCCGGGATTCCGATCGCGCTGCTCGGAGCGGTGTTGCTGTTTCCGACCTTCGACTACGCGATCAGCACGCTTTCCGTGATGGGCTTCTTGCTCGTGCTCGGCATCGTCGTCGATGACGCCATCGTCGTCGGTGAGCGCATTTACGCCCGCAGGCAGGCGGGGGCCGAGCCCCGCGAGGCCGCGATCGAGGGAGCACACGACGTGGCGATCCCGGTCGTCTTCGGCGTGTTGACGACGGTGGCGGCCTTCTCCCCATTGGTGCTGGTGCCGGGGCGGATGGGGACCTTCTTCGCGGTGCTCGGTGGAACCGTGATTCTGTGCCTGCTGCTTTCGCTCGTCGAAGCTCAGCTCATCTTGCCCGCACATCTGATGCGTGCCCTCAGCGGTCCCGAGCGCGCGCGCTCCGGTGCCTGGCCGCGGCTGCAGGACCGGATGTCTGGGGGACTCGAAGCCTTCGTGGGGCGCTACTACCAGCCAGCCCTCGAGCGCGTACTCGAGTGGCGCTACCTGTCGGTGGCCGCCGCGCTGGGCGTACTGATCCTCACCGGGGCGCTGTTTGCGAGCGGCCGCGTCGTGTTCCAGTTCTTTCCCGGAGTCGAAGGGGACCGGATCTACGCAACAGTCACGCTCCCCCAGGGAACGCCGCTCGCACACACGGAAGCGACCGTGCGTCAGCTCGAGCAGGCCGCTCAGCGGCTCGGCCACGCGCTCGATGCTGGACACGAACCAGGCCCCGGCACGGTGAGGCACATACTTTCCTCGATCGGCCAACAGGTGACGCGCAGTGGGCCACCGATGAGCACGGAAGCCCGGGGGGGCACGCATCTCGCGCAGGTGGTGCTGGAACTCTCACCCGGCGACGAGCGCGAACTGCGAACCCGCGAGATTTCGCGCCTCTGGAGAGAGGAAACCGGGCCTATTCCGGACGCGGTTGAGGTCAAGTTCGACTCGGTCTCGGTCCATGCCGGGAACGCCATTGGCCTCGAGCTGGCCTCGGACGATTTGGGCGAACTGATCACAGCTGCGGCCGAACTACGCGCGGCACTCGCAACTTACGACGGGGTTTTGGACATCTCGGACTCTTTCCGGGCGGGCAAGCAAGAAGTGCAACTGCAGCTCCTGCCCGAGGCCGAGCCGCTCGGCCTGCGCCAACAGGATCTCGCCCGGCAGGTCCGAACTGCCTTCTACGGAACCGAGGTGCAGCGGGTTCAGCGCGGCCAGGATGACCTGCGCGTAATGCTTCGCTACCCGGAGGAGGAGCGTCGTTCGCTCGGGGACCTCGAAAACATGCGCATCCGGGCACCGGACGGGACCGAGATCCCGTTCGCGGCCGTCGCGAGCGCGGAACTCGGGCGCGGTTTCGCCACCATCCGGCGCACCGACGGGCGCAGAATCGTAACGGTCCGGGCCGATGTGGATCGCACAGTGGTTGCTCCCGAAGAGGTGATGGACGGAATTCGGCAGGGTGCGCTGCTCGAGATCCTGGCCCGGCACCCGAGCGTCTCCGTCTCGATGGAGGGGGAGCAGAAGGAGCGCAGCAAGGCCCTGGGCGGTTTGGCGGTCGGCTTCCTCGGCGCGCTCTGCATCATCTACGTATTGCTGGCCGTGCCGCTGCGGTCCTACGCGCAGCCCCTGGTCATCATGGCCGCGATTCCGTTCGGGACCATGGGAGCGATTCTGGGCCACTTCATCATGGGCTGGAACCTGGTCTTCTTTTCCCTGCTCGGGATCGTGGCGCTCTCGGGTGTGGTCGTGAACGACTGCCTTGTACTGGTCGACTTCATCAACCGCGAGCGGCGCGGCGGACTTCCGCTGGCGCAGGCGGTGCGCCAGGCTGGCATGACGCGGTTCCGCGCAATCTTCCTGACCTCGGCCACGACCTTCGTGGGCCTCTCGCCGCTGATGTTCAATCCCTCGCAGGCGAACTTCTTCGTCGTGCCGATCGCGATCTCACTCGCCTTCGGCGTCGTGGTCGCGACCGGGATCACGCTCTTTGTGGTTCCCTGCGGCTACATGATTGTCGAGGACCTCGGCCGCCTGCCGCGCCGGCTGCGCGGCCAACCGACCCCGTCGCTCAGCGTCCCCGAGCAGACGCCCGGCTGAGCGCCGCGTCCGCGCGGGGTCCGGGTCAGTACCAGCCGGCGGAGCTGTAGGCGCGGAGACGGATCGCGCCGAGGGGGAGCAGGGTGACCGCGTAGACGCTGGTCTCGTTGTCGGTGATGTAGAAGCTCCCCTGTCCGGAGCCCCAGACGGTATCGTTGTTCAGGTCGACGGGTACGCCGCGGGAGTTGAAGCCT
>JAYZEO010000011.1:0-7631 GCA_036337215.1 Myxococcota bacterium
AAATTCCGCGAGCGAAACCCCGGGGGGCAAGCGCTCCGGGCCATCCTTGTCAGTCATCGCACCTTCCTCACGCCGGTCCATGACCATGATACCGATCCTGGATCCCCGTGGGGAGACCCCGCAGCCAATTCTGGGCTGCCCGCGCATTTGACTTGCCGGACCGGCCCGTCCCAGAATTCGCGAAACCGAAGCCGTCGCGGGCAGGGGCGCACCGCAGAAGCCCCGGGCCCGGGGACAGCTCTCGAGGTGGGAGGAGAGCGATGAGGACACGGACGGGACTGGTCAGGCTGGCAGCGCTGGTGCTGGTTGCAGGCTTGCTCGGCGGTTGCGCCTGGGTCGCAACCCAGAACGCAATCAACTCGGAACGATCGCTCGCCGCGGCGGGCTTTCAGATGAAGCTCGCAACGACGGACCAGCAACTCGCCTCGCTAGGCAAGCTCCCGCAGCGGAAGCTCCTGGCTCGAGAACGCGACGGAGAGGTAATCTGGATCTACGCCGATTCCGTGCACTGCAAGTGCCTGTATGCCGGCTCCCAGGCAGCCTACGGTCGCTATCAGCGCATGAAGCAGCGCCAGCAAATCGCAGAAGACCAGGCGGCCGCCGCCATGAACTGGGGGCCGTGGGGGCCCTGGGGGCCCTGGTACTGATCTCGACCGGGCTCCAGAACAGCGAGCGGCCGGCTACGCCCCGACCACGAGTTCCCGGTAGAGGGGCCGGCAGTCCAGGGACGCGCCAATGTGCGCGCAGAGCAGGAAGCTCCCGATCAGCTTCCGGTGGATGAACAGGATCTCGGGCGGGGGCTGGGGGAGCGGGTTCTCGATCAGGGCCTCGAAGCCGCGATCCCGAACCCGACGAGTCAGGTCTGAGTCGCCAAAACGGTAGCGGCCGGGAAAGCGCAGCGGCTCCGCGAACAGCCCGCACAAATCCAGGTAGAGTCGCCGCGCTTCTGCACTCTCGTCTCCGGACAGGAAACCGAGTTCGGTCCCGAGCTCGAGAAGAGCCGCCTCGTCCTCTTCGACGCCCGAGATCAAGAAAGCGCGATAGTCGCGCAGGAAGCGACCTCCGAAGCGGCGGGCAGCACCGAAGTCGAGCAACACGATGCGTTCGTTGCCCGGGTCGAACAGGTAGTTGCCAAAGTTCGGGTCGGTCTGCATGAAGCGGAACTCGAAGAGTTCCCGCAACACCAGCCGCAGCAGGCGCTCCCCGACCCGGTCCCGCGTCGCATCGCTGTGCTCCGGGGAGCGCAGGTCCTCGATCGGCCGTCCGGACAGGCGATCGGTCGCCAGCACACGCAGGGTGGAGAAGTCCCGGTGCACGCGCGGAACCAGGATGCCGCGATCGGAGCCGATCAACTCCGCGTACTTTTCGGTGTTGTCGGCCTCGCGGCAGTAGTCGGCCTCGCGGTGGAGTTCCTGCTTGAGTTCCGGGATCAGTGCTTCGTAGTCGATCTGGGGTGGTAGCAAACGTGTCACGCGCAAAAGGAGCGCCAGGTTGTCGACGTCGCTGTCGATGCTCTGTTCCACACCTGGATACTGGATCTTGAGCGCAAGCTCGCGCCCGTCGGCGGTCCGTGCGCCGTGGACCTGGCCGATCGAGGCCGCCGCCAGCGGCTCAAAGTCAAAGAGTTCGAAACGCCGCTCCCATCCGGGGCCGAACTCAGCCACGAGCACGGCCACCACTTGATCGCGCGGCATGAAGTGCGCCTGGTTTCGCAGTTCTGCCAGGATCTCGGTGAACTCCGGCGGCAGCAGGTCCTCGCCCTGCAGCGAGAGCATCTGGCCGAGCTTCATCGCGGCGCCGCGCATCCCGCCCAGGGTCTCCGTCAGGCGCCGTGCGTTCGAGCGAGAGAAGACCAGGCTGCCCGGCTCGTCTCGGATCCCCGCGGCCTGGCGCAGCGCGCCGAGCGCGGTTTCGCCCGCGATGCCGGCAAGCATCGCTCCGAGCCGCGCCACGCGCTCAGTCCGGCCCGACGGGACGCGCGATGTCGGCTTCTTGCGCCCCGAGCCCGCTCCCTGGCTACGCCCCACAGGCCCCCCGAAACTCAGCGGTTATTGAACTCGGCGGGCCGCTTCTCGAGCAACGCCTGGATGCCCTCGCGGGAATCCTCGGTTTCGATGGTGCGCGACTGCGCGTGCGCCTCGTGCTCGGCCGCGGTGCGCGGATCCCAGCCGAGGCCGCGATAGATCGAGTGCTTGGCCCAGCGCACCGCGATCGGGGCCGCGGTCGCGACTTCGCGCGCGATCTCGAGTGACCGCTCCAGCACCTCTTCCGGCGCAACCGCGTGGTTCGCGAGCCCGATCTCGGCCGCTTCGGCTCCCGTCACGATCCGGCCCGTGAGCAGCAGCTCCACGCCCCTGGGCACGCCCACCAGACGCGGCAACAGGTAGGTCGTCGCCATTCCGGGGTGCAGTCCGAGCCGGACGAAGTTTGCCCCGTACTTGGCCTCGCGGTTGGCCACGCGGACGTCGCAGACCAGGGCGAGCCCCAGCCCTCCTCCGATCGCGTGGCCGTTCAGGGCACCGATCACGGGGATCTCGATCTCGAGCACCGACAGGAACGGGGCGTACATCGCAAAGGAGCGCTCGTTGGGCAGCTGACGCGGGCCATCCGAGTCCCGTTGAACCTGCGAACGGAAGTCGGCCCCGGCACAGAAACTCTTGCCCGAGCCGGTGATCACGACACAGCGCAGATCAGGATCGCGTTTGACCTCCTCGATCGAGGCACGCAGCCCTTCGAGAACGTCCTCGGTCATGCTGTTGCGGTTCTTGGGCCGGTTCAGCGTGATCCGGGCGATCTGGTCCTTCACTTCGTACAGAACAGCGGGATCACTCATCCGGCCAGACTCCTCAATAGTTCGCTGGTGCGCCGCTCCGCTCCCTCGTCGGCCGGAAACGGTGCGCCGTTGAAGTCGGTCACTCCGATCGCACTCAGGCGCTCCAGCGCCGTGCGTAGCTCACGCTCGGAACCTACGATCGCGACATCTCCCGGGCCCGCCGCCCCCTCGAGGTCGAGCATCGCCCGGTATGAGGGTAGCGTTCCATAGAGCTTGAAAAACTGGTCGGCGACTTCGCGCGCCTTCCCAGTGTCGTTGGTCAGCGCGATCGGGAACGAGCAGAGAACCCGCGGCTCGGCTCGCCCGGCCGCACTCGCAGCCTTGCGAAGCTTCGGAACGATGTGCGATTCGAGTGTCTGCGGCCCGGTCATCCAGGTCACGGTCCCGTCGGCGTAACGTCCGCAGAGCTGCAGCATCGCCGAACCGAGCGCGGCCAGGAGTAGCGGGACCCTCGGCGTACCGGCGAACTCGAGCCCCGCCTTCACCCGGTACTGCTCGCCCTGGTACGACACCGACTCCCCGCGCAGGAGCGGCACGAGCACCTCCAGGTACTCGCGCATGTGACGCGCCGGACGTTCGTAGGACAGCCCGAACATGTCCTCGATCACGATCTTGTGAGAAAGCCCGATCCCGAGCGTAAAGCGTCCGCCGGATGCAACCTGCGCGCTGAGCGCCTGCTGCGCGAGCGCCACCGGATGTCTCGGGTAGGTCGGAACCACCGCGGTCCCGAGTTCGATGCGTTCGGTCTCACGGCCGACGACGCAGAGCGCCGCAATCGCGTCGAGTCCGAAGATCTGCGGGGCCCAGAACGAAGCGAAGCCGCTGGCCTCGGCCGCCCGTGCCTCCCCGACCACTCGGTCGAGATCGCCCGAACTTCCGGCGGCGCCCGTCATGGTCCCGATTCGCATCACACGCCTCCCGCCCGGTGCGGCCCGGCCATCATATCGGATCGAGGCAGAGCACGAGTCCCTCGTTCGGTTCGAGTCGGTGCCGGCCGGCGCGATCGACTGAACGCCCGGAGCACGTGCCGAGACTCTCGCGGACACGACCGCTTCCGAAGTCAGGCTCCCGCGCCTCGTCCGCCAGATTCAGCACGACGCGGGCCAGGCTTCCGGGCGCGCTTCGCTCGTAAGCCAGAACCCCGTCGGGGGCCGGAAGCTTGCGGTAGCTCCCGCGATGGAGCGCGGGCGTTCGCTTACGGAGTTGGATCAATTCGCGGTACAGGCAGAGCAGCGAGCCGGAGTCCGCGCGCTGGAGCGCAACGTTTCGGCTCTCGACGTCGTCCGCCAACGGCAGCCACGGCTCGCCGGTGCTGAAGCCACCGCCCGGAGCCGCCTCCCACTGCATCGGCGTTCGCTCGGGATCGCGCGAGAGCTTCGGGTGAAGCGTCCACGCCAGCGGATCCTGGAGCCGGTCGGGCGGGATCGATACGTCGGTCATACCGATCTCCTCACCGTAATAGAGGAACGGGGTACCACGAAGCGTCAGGAGCAACATCGCGGCCACGCGCGTACGCGCCGCGCCGTAGCGGGTCGCGTGCCGGGACACGTCGTGGTTGGAGAGCACCACGTCGGGCCAGCTCCCATCGGGCACGGCCGCTTCGAAACGCTCGACCTCGCGCGCCAGGGAGTCGGCCGACCACTCGGCGTGCATGAAAGCGAAATTGAACGCCAGGTGAAGTTCGTCATTCTGGCCGTAAAAGCGGCCGACCTCGACGGGATCGGACAGGCCCACCTCGCCGACCGTCATGCGCTCGGAATATCCGTCGAGCAGGCGCCGGATCTCGCGCAGGGTCGCGTGCACGTCAGGGTGGTTCTCGTCATGGATGTGACGCTGGCTTCCGTAACCGCCGTCCCCGCCCTCGATCACGGGGTTGTCGCGCAACTCGGGATCCTTCTGCATCCGGTGCACGACGTCGATCCGGAAACCGTCCACACCGCGGTCGAGCCAGAAGCGCAGCACGTCGTGCATCGCACGAACCAGCCCGGGACAGCGCCAGTTGAGTTCCGGCTGCTCCTTCAGAAACGAGTGCAGGTAGTACTCGCTCGTGTGCGCGTCCCATTCCCAGGCCGGACCCCCGAAGATGCTCTGCCAGTTGTTCGGGAGCCCACCGTCGGGCCCCGGCGGCCGCCACACGTACCAATCCCGCTCCGGGTTGGTTCGGTCCAGGCGGCTCGCGCGGAACCACGGGTGTTGATCCGAGCTGTGGTTGGGGACCCAGTCCAGCAGGATCCGAATGCCCCGCGCGTGGGCATCGGCGACCAGCCGATCGAAGTCCGCAAGCGTGCCGAAGCACGGGTCGATCTCGCAGTAGTCTGCGACGTCGTATCCGAAGTCGGCCATCGGCGAGGGGAAGCATGGCGAGAGCCAGAGCCCATCGACCCCGAGCCAGGCCAGGTAGTCGAGCCGCGACCGGATCCCCTCGAGGTCCCCGATACCGTCACCGTTCGCATCCATGAACGAGCGCGGGTAGATCTGGTACAGGACCCCGTCGCGCCACCAGAGCCAGTCCGACATCGCTACCTCTCGCGCAGCCAGGCCCTGTCCCGTCCAGGCGAGACCGGGCAGGGACAGGCCGCGCCCTAAACGCGACCACTACAGATGGAATACGACAAATCGTGCGATCTGGTTAGTTATATCAGTATTCATTGAATATCGGAATAGGTTCCCTTATGATGAGATAGTGGTAGCGCAGGTTGCAAGCCAGCCCGGCACGGACCAGGCACGCGAGAACCGCGTAACCGAGCCCGCACCGGCGTTCTGTCCTGTCGCCCGCGCGCTCGACCTGATCGGGGAACGCTGGGCCCTGGTCCTGGTGCGACACCTGCTGGGCCGCCCTCGGGGATTTCAGGAACTCCGCCATCGGACCGGGATCGCCCCGCGCGTGCTCGCCACGCGGCTCCGCCAACTGACCGAGCGCGGCCTGGTCGAGGGGGTAGAGGCCGGCACCCGGACGCACTACGGACTCACCGCGCTCGGACGCACGCTGGCGCCCGTCGTACGCGAGGTCGGGCGTTGGTGGGTCCAAAATGCGATGGCCCAGCCACAGCCCTTCAGCGAGGCGAGCGCGGCCACCGTGGTCGAGTCGCTTCCCTTCATGCTGCGCGAGGACCGCGCACGCGAAGTGAAGATCTGTTACGAGATCCGGCTCACGGGCGATGGCGGCGGCGTCTGGACCGTCGAGATCAGTGACGGCGACTGCACGGTGCGAGAGGGCTTTGCCAACCGCGCGGACGTCCGCTACACGGCGAACGCGGTGGATTGGTGCCGGATCGTGTTTCACGTCCTCGACGACCGAAAGGCGGTTCGCGATGGACGCCTGGTCAAGGACGGCAAGGGAGGCTCGATGGCCTGGTACTTCTTCCAGCCGCCGACGCCACCCGGGCTCACCGAGGAAACAGAAAAATGATCTCGTTCGATCCGACCGAGGAGCAGGAACTGATCCGCGACAGCGTGCGCGAATTCGCGGCCTCCGAGATGCGAGAGATCGCACGCGCCTGTGACGAGGCCGAGAGCCTCCCTGACGAGTTCCTGGAGCAGAGCTGGGAACTCGGGCTGGCGAACGCACAGATCCCGGAGGCCTACGGCGGGCCTGGGCTCGAGCGCTCGCCGATCACGAGCGTGCTCGTCGCCGAAGAACTCGGCTACGGCTGCCCGGGGCTCGCCACGGCCGCGCTGGCCCCGGCCTCACTGATTTACCCGCTGCTCGACCTGGGCACCGAAGAGCAGAGACAGGCCCACCTGCCACGCTTCGCGGGCTCCGCGTACCGGGCCGGCGCGCTGGCCCTGCACGAGCAGAACTGGAGCTTCGAACTCGCGAACCTGGGCACGCTGGCCGAACCCAAGAACGGCGAGTTTCGGATCACGGGCACCAAGCGGATGGTCCCGATGGGCGAGCGGGCCGAACTGTTCCTGGTGGTCGCACGCTGTGGCGCGCGCGAGGGCGTCGCCGGCCTCCAGGCCTTCCTGGTGCCGGCGGACACGCCGGGTGTCAGCGTCGAGCGCGAGCACACGATGGGCCTCCGCGCCGTACCCTTTGCCCGGGTCGAGTTTGACGGTGCCCGGGTCGGGGCCGAGGCCCAACTCGGGGGCGAGGCAGGGTGTGACGTGGCTCGACTCGCCAATCTGGCCCGCACCGCCTCGCTCGCACTCGCGCTCGGGCAGTCTCGTGCCGTCTTGGATTTCGCAATCGACTACGCCAAGGAACGCGTCGCATTCGGACAGCCGATCGGCCAGAAGCAGGCCATCGCCTTCATGCTCGCGGAGATGCAGATCGAACTCAACTCGATGCGCTGGCTGGTCTGGCAGGCCGCGAGCCAACTCGAGCGCGGAAACGACGCGAACCGAGAAACGCGCCTGGCCCAGACCTATACGAATCGCGAGGCCATGAGGCTCGCCGACAACGGGGTACAGATTTTCGGGGGCCACGGCTTCATTCGCGACTACCCGATCGAGATGTGGTTCCGAAACGCGCGGGTACTGACCGTCCTCGAAGGCGCCACCGCGCTCTAGCGCGAACGGGAGAGGATCGATGATCGACTTCCAACTCACAGAAAACGACGAGAAGGTACTCGCGGAGATCAAGCGGCAGGGGCTGATCGTGCGCGAGCACGCCCGCTACTACGACGAGCACGAGGACGAGTTCCCTCCGGACTCGCTACCGGAGGGGGCGGACCTGCCGAACCCGTTTTCGATGCTCGGCGGGCGCGACGAAGCGGACACCCCGATGGGCGTGATCGTGTTGCTGATGGCGATGGCCCAGTCCTGGGGCGACTACAGCGTCCGCATTCGCAACACC
>JAYZEO010000012.1:0-13197 GCA_036337215.1 Myxococcota bacterium
TCGGGGCCAGCGCCGCCGTGCTCGGCGCCCTGCTCACGAGCTACGCGCTGATGCAGGCGCTGTTCGCACCGATCTGGGGCCGGCTTTCGGATCGCTTCGGACGCCGTCCCATCATGCTGCTCACGATCGCGGGCACGAGCGCTTCGTTGCTCCTGCTCGGACTCGCCGACACGCTGCCCGGGATCTTCGCGGCCCGGATTCTGGCCGGGATCTTCGCCGCCAACGTGAGCGTGGCGAGCGCCTACGTCACGGACGTCACGAGCGAAGACGAGCGGACCCGCTGGCTCGGCATGATTGGCGTGTCCTACGGCGTAGGCTTCGTAATCGGTCCCGCACTCGGGGGCCTGCTCGCCCCGCTCGGCTACGGGGTTCCGATGCTGGCGGCCGCCGGACTCTCGACGCTGAACCTGGTGTACGCGGGCTTCGCCCTGCGCGAGCCCGCGCGCCACCAGGCGCGCGAGACCTCCTCGCTGGGCGCCCTGCAGGTCCTGGAAAATCCGCTGGTGCGCCGCATCTGCGCCAGCTACTTCGGGTTCTCGCTCGCCATGACCCAACTCGAAACGACCTTCGCCTACTACATGATGGATCGCTTCGGATACGACACGCGGGGTGTGGCGGCGATCCTGGTGTTCATGGCCCTGATCATGATGGCAGTTCAGGGCGGAGGCTTGCGCGCGCTGGTTCCCCGCTACGGAGAGAAGAAGCTGATTCTCGTCGGGAGCGCGATGCTAGCGGCCTGCCTCGGGGCCGTTCCGTTCGTTCCGGTTGTCGCGCTACTGCTGGTACCGCTCGGGTTGTCGTCGATCGCGCGTGGGATCAGCCAGCCGGCCTTGATGGGGCTCGTGTCGAAGTCGGCAAGTGCGCAGACACGGGGCACCGTGATGGGCACCTTCCAGTCCAGCGCCTCACTCGCGCGCGTGGTGGGTCCCCTGATCGCGGGATTGCTGTACGACAGCTGGCAGCCGGGCCCCTTCCTACTGGCGGCCGCCGTGCTCGGGGTCGTCTTCGCAATCTCGGCCGGCCTACCGCGAAGCGTGGCGCCGCCCCGGAGCAACCTCGAGCCTGCTCTCTAACCCCGGCCCTAGCCCGCGGACACGGGGGCGCTCAGTGTGCGGCGAGATGCGAGAGCAGCCGCCGGGCCACAGCGTCGGCGGCCTCGATCGCGAGCGCGTGGCCGCAGCCCGGAAAGATCTCCAGCGCCGCACCCGGAATCGCGGCCGCAATGCGCTCCGCATCTGGCGTGAGCAGATCCGCACCCGCCGCGAGCACCAGGGTCGGCACCGCGATCCGGGCCAGGTCGTGGCTGCGTGAACCCGACCAACTGCGCATCCCGGCCGCACTGCGTTCGAGCGTCGTGGGCGGAACCCGCGGGACCGCCCGCGACAAACCTCGAAGCGTCCGAGAACACGCCGCGCGGTCACCCAACAGCCCACCGCCGAAGAGCCACGGTGCCAGAAAGCTCGCGACGGTCTCGGGCCCTGCTTCGGCCGCGACCCGACACCAGGCGTCCAGAAACGCGTCGAGCCTCGGAGACAGTTCGAGGAAAGGCGTGATCAGCGTCAACGAACGGACCTGGTCCGGATGGCGGAGCGCAACCTCGAGCGCCACCGCGGCACCCAGGCTGGCGCCCACCAGATGGGAGGGCCCCTTCAGGACCGCGCTCACATCTGCGGCTGCACGATCCACGTCGTAACTCTCGCTCGCAGGTGCGTCCGAGCCCGCCACACCCCGCGGGTGGATCCCGGTCGTCTCGAAGCGCGGGCTCAGGATCGGGGTCAACAGCGCGAACGACGAGAGATCGCTGCCGAAGCCCGGCAGCAGGATCACGGGGTCGCCGCTGCCCTCGCGCAGCACCTCGAGCCCGACCCCTTCCGCGACGGTCACGAGCCGCTCGCGCGCCGCGGCAAAGTCCTCGACGTCGCGCGGCGTGACGCGCCCGTTCGGACCGGTCCCGGAGATCCGGCCCAGATCGAGCTCGAGTCGCCGGGCGAGGGCCCGGGCTGCGGGTGCGACGGGTCTGCGCCCGGACGCAACACGCGGGGTCGAGGTCGTCTCCGGGGGGCGGGTCAGGGCCGGCACCGCTCGGGGTTCGGGAATCGATGCTGCGGGGGGTACGTAAGCGGTCGCAAAAGCTCCCGCGTCGAAGTCCTCGTCTGCGCTCTCGGTCAGTACCGCGAGCAGCGCACCACACGGAAGCGTCGCTCCCGGTTCGGCGGAGAGGTGGCGCAGGGTGCCCGTCGAGAGCGCCTCGATCTCGGTCTCGGCCTTCTCGGTCTCGATCACGAGCAGCACCTCGCCCTTCTCCACGCGGGTGCCGACGGGCACGGGCCACTCGAGGACCGTGCCCTCTTCCATGGTCATGCCGAGACGGGGCATCACGACCGCGGTGCCGGCCACGAAGCGCGTTGCCTCCGGTCAGGCCTGCGAGCGCACCGCCTCGACCACGCGCGCGGCCGAGGGTAGGTAAGCCTGTTCGAGCACCCGGCTGAAGGGAACGGGACTGTGCGGTGCCATCACGCGCTTGACGGGTGACTCGAGAAAGTCGAAACCCCGGTCGACGCAGAGCGCGGCCACGTCGCCCGCGACCGACGAGCGCGGCGTGGCCTCGTCCACGATCACGACCCGCCCGGTCCGCGCCAGCGTGGCCAGGATCGCGTCTTCGTCGAGCGGCTGGAGCGAACGCAGATCGAGCACGTCGGATTCGATCCCATCGGCGGCCAGTTGTTCCGCAGCCTGCAGGCACACGGGCAGCGTGCCGCCGAATCCGATCAGCGAGACGTCACTGCCCTCGCGCACCAACTGGGCCTTTCCGATCGGCACCTCGTAGTCTCCCTCGGGCACCTCGCCGGACGCCCCGAGCACGAGTTTGGGCTCGCAGAACACCACCGGGTTGTCGTCGCGAATCGCGGCGAGCAGCAGGCCCTTGGCGTCGGCCGGGTTCGAGGGAATCACGGTCTTGAGACCCGGGATCCCGGCCGTAATCCAGTACAGCGACTGGCTGTGCTGCGCGGCAGCCTGCATGCCGGCGCCGGTGACCGTGCGCACCGTGAGCGGGACGCGGGCCTTGCCGCCGAACATGTAGCGGAGTTTGGCCGCCTGGTTGAGCAGCGGATCGAGGCAGGTCCCGAGAAAATCTATGAACATGAGTTCGACCACGGGGCGCAGTCCCGTCACCGCAGCACCAACGGCGGTGCCCAGAATTCCCATCTCGCTGATCGGCGTATCGAGAACACGGTCGGGAAACGCCTTGACCAGGCCACGCGTGGTACCGAGCACGCCCCCCATCTCATCGACATCGTCTCCAGCCCGGTCCCCCCCACCTGCGACGTCCTCGCCCATCAGGATCACGTCGGGATCGGTCTCCATCGCGATCCGGATCGCTTCGTTGATGGCCATGCCCAGCGATAGCTTGCGGCTCATCGGGAGCCCTCCACATAGACATCGGTCGTCACTTGGTCGAGTTCGGGCCACGGCGCAGCCTCGGCAGCCTCCACGGCAGCCGAGATCTCCTCCTGCACCTCGAGGTCGATCCGGCGCAGGTCGTCGGCATCGACCAGCTTGGCCTCGAGCACCTGGGCCTCGAATTTCTGCAGCGGATCGCGGTTCTGGATCCAGTCTTCGGACTCTTCCTTGGAGCGATAGACCAGCGGATCCCCGACGAAGTGGCCCGCAAAGCGGTAGGTCTTGCACTCCAGCAGCACAGGTCCGCGGCCGCTACGACAGTGCTCGAGCGCCTCGGCCGCCTTCGCGTAAACGTCGAAGAAGTCCATGCCGTCCGCGATCAGGCTCTTCATCGCGTAGGAGTCGGCTCGCACCGCGATATCCTTCACGGGAATCACGAACTCCGTGGGCGTGAACTCGCCAAAGCCGTTGTTCTCCACCACGTAGAGCGCCGGTAACTTCCAGTTCGAAGCCATGTTGAGCGACTCGTGAAACGCGCCCTGGTTGGTGGCGCCGTCTCCGAAGAAAGCCACCGCCACGCCACCCGTGCGCTTGATCCGCGCGGTGAGGGCCGCTCCGGTGGCGAGCGGGATTCCGGCACCCACGATCCCGTTGGCGCCGAGCATGCCGCGGTCGAGGTCCGCGATGTGCATTGAGCCACCCTTGCCCTTGCACACGCCCGTCGCGCGGCCGAAAAGTTCGGCCATCATGCCCGCGATCTCGACGCCCTTCGCGATGCAGTGGCCGTGACCGCGGTGGGTCGACGCAACCAGGTCGACGTCCTCGAGTTGCGCGCACACCCCGACGGCGACCGCCTCTTCGCCCGCATACAGGTGCATGAAGCCACCCATCTTCCCGGCCGCCACGAGTTCTCCGAGCCTATCCTCGAACGACCGAATCCGCCGCATCGTGCGGTAGACCTCGAGCAGTCGTTCGCGTGTCAGATCCATCCTATGGTTCCCCCGCCTGAGACCTGGCTCCGGACGCCGTCCGGAACTCGTACGCGATCGTCACTCGACTAGAGCGCCGAAAAATCCTTGAGCAGCTTCTCCCTGAGGCTCGACGAGGACGTGAGCGTATACGCGTTGATCACATCGACGACGTCGCCGAAGCGCTCTCCCATCCTGGGTCCGATCTCGTCGGGCAACCCCACGACCGCGAACTTCTCGAGAATCTCGTCCGTGATGCGCTCGCCCATCTCGTCCCACTGCCCCTGCTTCGAGAGCAGGTTGAGCTCTGTCTGGAGGTCACCGAAGCCCTCGATCTCGAGCACGGGACGGTACGCGGGCGTCGATCCATAGAACGCGATCTGCTTGCAGACCGCGCGCCGCGCCTGCTCGAATTCCTTTTCGTCCTGTCCGGTCACGATGAAGAGTGGCCCGGTGATCATGAAATCGTCGCGCGAACGCCCACTCTTGGCCAGACCGCTCTCGAGTGCGGGCAGTGTGACCTCTCGCACGTACTTCTCCGTGGTGAACGCGTGAATGATGATCCCGTCGGCAACCTCGCCCGCGACCTCGGTCATGCGCGGCCCCACCGCCGCCAACGCCACGCGCGGCGCACCAAATTCGGTGTCGGTGGGCGTGAACATGGGGGTCATCAGCGTGTGCGTGTAGAACTCGCCGCGGAAGTCGAGCTTCTCGCCCTTGTACCAGCAATCCCAGATGGCGTTGAGCGCAAGAATGTACTCGCGCATGCGGCTCGCGGGCTTCGACCAGGGCATGCTGAAGCGCCGGGTGATGTGGGGGCGGATCTGGGAGCCGAGCCCCAGGATCAGCCGGCCCTTCGAAAGCACGTTGATGTCGTGCGCGGTTTCGGCCAGCGTCATCGGCGAGCGCGCAAACGCGACCGTGATCGAGGTCATGAGTTCGAGCTTCTCGGTGTGATCGGCCGCGAGCGCGAGCGGCAGCAAGGGATCGTGAGAGGTCTCGGCCGAGAGCCCGATCGCGTGCCCCGACGCCTCGAGCGCGCGGGCTGCCCCGGGAATTCCAGAGAGAGGCCCGAACAGACTGCCCGCAACCTTCATGGGATGTCCTCCGCCGATGACCGGCGGCCCATCCTACCGCATGTGGCCACGAGACTGGGCCTTCGAACGCAGACCCGCGCGGCGAGGCTTTTCGGGGAAGTTCCCGGGGCGCGGCCGTCCACTGCTGGTGCTCGCCGTCGCGTGTGGGCCTTCACGACACCGACAGGTGCGCGACGCCGAGTGCAGCCCGAGCGGACAGCTAGCGTCGAGGTGGCCCCGCTCGGCCTGCGCTGAGGTATGCTGAGTTCGCGCGGCGCTGGTACCCTCTGTTTCAGCTGGCTGCACCACGGGAGTTCCCTCGATCTTGTCCGAACCCGCCTCTCTGCAGACCGAACCCGCTTCTCTGCAGACCGAACCCGAACTGGAACTCGCAGAGGAGCAGCGCCGCCTCCGCGTGCTCACCATCGTGACGCTCGCGATCCTGGCGATGGGACCGTTCTTCATCTACCAGTACGCGTCTATGGGCATCCCGTCGGTCTCGATCGCGGTTGTCGCCACGATGGGAGCTGCCGGCCTGAACCTTGCGTGGGCTCGCCGAGGCGCGGGAAGCCGCGCCGGTGGCTGGGTCGCCACCGCCCTGTTCTTCGCCCTGCTGATCTTCAGTAACTGGAACTCCGGCGGCTTCTACGATCCCAATTTCGGCTGGTTCTACTTCTTCCCAATACTCGCAGCGCTGCTCGTCGATGCGCGCGCTGGCTGGACCTTTACCGGAATCATCGCGGCGACGATTGCCTTCTTCTGGATCGCACCTCAGTACGGCATCGAAATTCCGAACAACATTCCGGCCGAGCATCACGCCGAACAGAGCCTGGCCAATCGCCTTTCCGCCATCCTCGCGATCGGAATCGTGCTTGCCGCAATTTCGAGCCATGAGCGCTTCTCGCGGGCTTTGCTCCAGCGATCGAACAAGAGCCTTCAAGGGGAAATAGAGCGGCGCGCGGCGACACAGGAGCGCCTGATTCGGACCGAGCGTGCCGCCTCGGTAGGAGGGCTCGCGGCCGGATTGGCACACGAGATCAATAACCCGCTGACCTACGTGATCGGGAATCTGGACCTACTGCAGGAGCAGCTTCGCACCGGGACAGCACGGGATCCTGCGGTACGCGACCGGGAACTACTGTTCCTGGCATCCGAGGCCCTCGAAGGGTCTCAGCGTGTCGCGAGTCTGGTCCAGGACCTGAGTACCTTCTCGCACATTGATGACGCGAGTGTCGGCCCGGTCGACCTCGCCGTCGCGATCGAACACAGCGTACGGCTCGTAGCAAACGAGATTCGGCATCGAGCGACCTTCGATGTCGACTGCGAACCCGGGCTTCGGGTTCTCGGAAGTGAAGGCCAGGTCCAACAGGTGTTGGTCAACCTGCTCGTCAACGCCGCGCACTCGATCGAGCCTGGCTCCGTTGAGCAGAACCGGATTCGAGTCTCCGCCCGACCACGATATCAGCGTATCTTGATCGAGGTCTCCGACACCGGGTGCGGGATCAATCCCGAAACCCTCGGCCGAATCTTCGAGCCCTTCTTCACGACGAAGGCCAGCGGATCTGGGACCGGCATGGGGCTCTCGATCACGCGCAACGTACTCGACGTCATGGGGGGCAGCATCACCGTCGAGAGTTCGCTCGGGATCGGAAGTACCTTCTCCGTCTGGCTGAATCCGGTCGCGGCCGACACGCCCGAGGTCTCCCCCAAAACCGAACTCCCCGCAGGATCACTCGCCCCCGAGCGGGAACTCCGGATCCTGATCGTCGACGACGAGCACCGGGTCCTCCGCTACCTCAGAGACGCGCTCTCCCACCACCAGGTCTGCACGGAGGGCAATGCAAAGACGGCTCTCGAGCGGATCCTGAGAGAGGACCACGACGTCATCCTTTGCGATCTGATGATGCCCGAGATGACCGGGATGGATCTCTACGCCGAGGTCCAGCGGGACCGGCCGGAGGCTGCACAGCGGATGCTCTTCATGACCGCCGGAACCTTCGTAGAGCGGCAGCGAGACTTCCTGACGAGCGTTTCCGACCGCTGGATCGAGAAGCCCTTCGAAATCGCCGAACTCGAGCGACGAATCCAGGCCCGCGCAGAGGCCACGCCGCCCGATCAGCCAGGGTAGTCTCGGCCTGCGCGAGTCGAGACCGGATCGGTCCAAGGACCGTTCGAGTCCGGTAGAATCTGACGATGTCCTGGACCCTTCTCGCCGTCTCGCTGCTTGGGGCCCTCTGTACCTGGAACGCTCACCACCCCCGCGCGGCGGGGAGCAAGCTGGGGCTCCCGAGCTTTCTGTTCGGGTGGCTGACGGGTGAACTGGCCGTTCACCACATCGCATGGCAGGCACTGGCGACCGCGCTCTTCATCGGGGGCGGTGCACTCGACGGGTGGCCGGGCTGGCTCGGGCTGCTCGTCACGCTTGGCTCCTGGTGGGGGCTGCTACGTCTGTTGCCGGTTGCCCGGCAGAGCCAGGTGGCGATCGAGCGAGCGCTGTGCGAGGGCCTGGGTGATCGCTACGCGGCCGGACTCACGCGCTGGCCGCTCACACCCGAGCCGCCGCGCGGGCGCCTCGCCCTACCCTTCTGGCTGACGGATCCCGCGGTGCAGATTACGCGAGACCTGCGTTACGCCGACGGCGCAGAACGCCGCCACCTGCTCGACGTCTACGCGCCCCGGGCGGGTACGGAACACGCGCCCGTGCTGCTGCAGATCCACGGCGGTGCCTGGATCATGGGTGAAAAGCGCGAGCAGGCGCGGCCACTCATGAACCACATGGCGGCACGAGGCTGGGTCTGCGTCGCAATCAACTACCGGCTGAGCCCCAAGCACCGCTTCCCGGCGCATCTTCTGGACATCAAGCTCGCGATCCGCTGGATCCGCGAGCACATCCATGCCTACGGGGGGAACCCGGACTTCCTGGTGGCGACGGGCGGCTCGGCAGGCGGGCACCTCTCGGCGCTCACCGCGCTCAGCGCCAACGACCCCGAGTACCAGCCGGGCTTCGAACAGGTCGATACCTCGGTACGCGCGTGCGTGCCCTTCTACGGAATCTACGACTTCGCCAATCGCTACGGGCAGCCAGGCTGGGAAGGGATGTCCAAGTTTCTGGGGGAACGGGTGTTCGAACGGCCGTTTGCAGAGGATCCGCAGGCTTTCCGCAAGGCCTCCCCGGTGGAACGGGTCCATCCCGACGCGCCGCCCTTCCTGGTGATTCACGGCGACGCCGACAGCCTCGCGCCCGTGCGAGAGAGCCGCGTGTTCGTGCAGGCACTGAGGGAGCGTTCGAAGAGCCCGGTCGCCTACGCCGAGATCCCGGGTGCTCAGCACGCCTTCGAGGTCTTTCACTCGCCCCGGACCCAGCGGGTGGTGCAAGGCGTCGAGCGTTTCCTCTCACACGTCTACGCGCGCTATCGGGACGGATCAGGCTCGCCCGGCGCAGCCTCGAAGCCGCGCCTGGAGCCGTAGCCGGAATCGACACATGAAGGAACTTCAGCGCTTCCGCTACGGCGGTGCCATCGATGCCGACGGCCATGTGCTCGAACCTCCGGACATGTGGGAGCGCTACATCGACCCTCGAGATCGCGACCGCGCGCTCCGGATCGTGCCGGACGAGGACGGCCTCGAGTTCCTCGACCTCGGCGGCGAGCCCTCGAGGATCATCCGTCGCGGCTACCCCGCGGGACTCGGGCTGATGGACCGCCTGGCCGGGTTCGTGTACGAACGCGAGCCTTCGGGTTCGGCCTACCGTGACACTGCGCCCCTCGGGGCGATGGACCCGGGCGAGCGCCTCGAGCGACTCGACCGGGAGAATATCGAGCGCGTGATCCTGTATCCGACCGTGGGGGTGCTCTGGGTCGCCGAACTCGAAGACGAAAAGCGGATTCAGGCGAACCTGCGCGCATACAACCGCTGGATCGTGGACTTCTGTTCGGATTCGCGCGGGCGCCTGATCCCGATCGCGCAGCTTTCACTCGGTGACATCGACGGCGCGCTCGAAGAAATCGAGCGCTCGGCCAGGGACGGCGTGCGCGGCTTCTGGGTGCCCCCCTTCACGACCACGCGGCTTCCGCTCGGGGACCCCGCTCACGACCGCATCTTCGCCGCCTGCCAGAGCCTGGGCCTGCCGCTCGGTATCCACCCCGTGTTCGAGCCCAAATGGTGCGCGCCGGGGCGCTTTGGCGACTACACCAGTTCGCGCTACGGCTTCTTTCTCAACACCACAGCCGGGGACGCCGTCCGCCACGCCTTCACCTCGCTGTTTCAGTACGGCGTATTGGAGAAGTTCCCGGAGCTTCGCGTGATCATCCTGGAATCCGGTGCGGGCTGGATCAGCTACTGGCTCGACCGCATGGACACGGTATTCGCCACGCTTCAGGGCGGTCCGGTACGCCAGATCGCGCCCGAACTTCCGAGCTTCTACTTCCGCCGTCAGTGCTGGATTTCGGGCGATCCCGACGAGAGTTCCCTGCCCGCGATCATTCCCCTCGTCGGCGAAGATCGCTTCTTCTGGGCCTCGGACTTCCCACACCCCGACCATCCGCCCGAGTACGTCCCGGAGGTGGAACGCATCGTCGACGCGCTGCCCGAGAGCGCGCGGCAGGGCTTCCTGGGTCGAAACGCGAGCGACGCCTACCGACTCGAGCGCTGAAGCGAAGTCCCACGGGGTCTGTACACTGGGGCGAAATTCGCGCGAACCACCGGCGGGCGGCCCGGGATCCCCGGGGCGGCGCGGCCGGCGTCTCGAAGTTCCTGCCCGAGACAGCATCCCGAACTTGAAGGAAGCGAGTCGATGCAAGCGAACCACACGCACGAGACGATCCATCGGAGTTGCAATCTGTGTGAGGCCCACTGCGGCATCAGCGTCACCGTCGACCGCGCCGAGCAACGGGTGCTCGACATCCGCGGCGATGCAGAGGACGCGCTGAGCCGCGGCTACATCTGCCCCAAGGCGGTGGGGATGCGTGGGTTGAGCGAGGATCCCGATCGGCTGCGAGCACCGGTGAGACGCGTGGGCGAGCGGTTCGTCGAAATCGACTGGGAAGAAGCGTTCGAGTTGGCAGCCTCGCGCCTGGGCGAGATCCGCGAGCGCCACGGCGCGAACGCGATCGCGACCTACCTGGGAAACCCCAACGTTCACGACTTCGCCGCCACGTTGTCGGTCGCGCCCCTGGTGCGGGCGCTGGGAACCCGCTGGCGCTTCTCGGCCACGAGCGTCGACCAACTGCCGAAGATGGTGTCGAGTTGTCTGCTGTTCGGCCTGCCCGGCGGCTTCGCGATCCCGGATGTGGACCGGACCCAATTCATGCTCGTGCTCGGGGCCAACCCGATTGCGTCGAACGGCAGCCTGATGACCGCCCCCGACATGCGCGGGCGACTGCGACGCCTGCGCGAACGGGGCGCCACCCTCGTGGTCGTCGATCCGCGCCGTACCGAAACCGCGCGGATCGCGGACCGGCACCTGGGGATCCGGCCCGGGAGCGACGCGCTCTTGCTGTTTTCGTTGATCCACGTGCTGTTCCGGGAAGACCGCGTGCGGCTGGGCCGCGCCGCAGCCTTCACGCACGGCGTCGAAGAGATCCGCAGCCTGGCCGAGGAATTCTCGCCCGAGGCGGTCTCGGAGGCCACCGGAATCGAGGCGCCCGAGATCCGCTACCTCGCCCGGCGCTTCGCAGCGGCGCCATCCGCCGTCTGCTATGGCCGCATCGGCACCTGTACCCAGGAGTTCGGGACGCTGGCGAGCTGGCTCGTCGACGTGCTGAACACGCTCACCGGAAACCTCGACCGCGAGGGTGGGGTGATGTTTCCCTGGCCCGCACACGCACCCGCGGATCCCACGCCCCGGCGCCGCGGTCGGGTCCCCTACGCGCGCTGGCACAGCCGCGTGCGGTCGCTTGCTGGAATCGGGGGCGAACTCCCGGTCGCCGCGCTGGCCGAGGAAATCGACACCCCCGGCGAAGCGCGCGTGCGGGCACTGCTGACCGTGGCCGGGAACCCGGTCTGCTCCACGCCGAACGCGGACCGCCTCGACCGGGCACTCGAGCAACTCGAGTTCATGGTTTCGATCGATCTCTACCTGAACGAAACCACGCGGCACGCGGACCTGATCCTGCCGACCTCGGCACCCCTCGAGCGCCCCAACTACGGCATGGCCTTCCACGGAAACTCGATTCGAAACTTCGCCAAGTGGTCGCCGGCCGTGCTCGAGCCGCCACCCGGCGTAAAGCACAGCTTCGAAATCGCCCTCGAACTCGCGGCCCGCGTGAACGGGAGCGATCGCAGCGAGGTCGAGGAACTGCTGCTGTCCTCGCTGCTACGCTCGACGGTCGGCGCCGGAAAGGCGTGCGCGCGCGTCGACGAATCACAGGCACGAGAACTGCTGTCCAAGAAGGAGGGGCCGGAACGTCTCCTGGACCTGATGTTGCGCGCGGGCCGCTACGGGGACCGGTTCGGAGAAGATCCGGAAGGGCTGTCGCTCGACACTCTGGTCTCGGCCCGGCACGGCATCGACCTCGGCGCCCTCGAGCCACGCCTCCCCGAGATGCTCGCGACCGAGAGCGGCCAGGTCGAGCTGGCGCCCCAACTTTTGGTGGACGACGTGGAGCGGCTTCGAGAGTTGCTCCGTCGCCCCCCCGCACCGCTGGTCCTGGTCGGACGCCGGCAGCTCCGCTCGAACAACTCCTGGATGCACAACCTGCGCGCACTCGCGAAGGGCCGGGAGCGTTGTACGCTGCTCGTACATCCCGAGGACGCGGAGAAGCACGGCGTCGCCGACGGCGGAAACGCGCGCGTCCGTTCGCGCGTCGGCTCGGTGGTCGTGCCGGTCGAGACCTCCGACGAGATGCGCCCCGGCGTCGTGAGCCTGCCGCACGGATTCGGACACGGCGATCCCAGGGTTCGGCTGCGCGTCGCAGCCGAGCTGCAACCCGGGGTGAACTCGAACCGCCTCACGGACGAGACCGGCCTCGACGCGCTCTCGTGCAACGCCGTGCTGAATGGAATCCCCGTCGAACTCGGTCCTGCGCCCTAGCGCCCGGCTCCGGCGTTCCGAATCAGAGCGCGGAGCGCGAGTCGCCTTCGCTCACGCAGCGAAAGCCCAGGTGCCCGGTCGAACTCTCGGGCGCGCTCCCGCTCCGCGCCGAACAGCGGTAACGGAAGCAGTAGGAGGCGTGACACAGGTAGGAGCCACCACGAATCACCTGCTGTTCGTGGTCGAAAGCGGACTCGCACCACTCCCAGGTGTTCCCGACCATGTTGTAGAGCCCGTAACCATTCGGGGCGTAGGTATCGACGGGTGCGGTCCCGTAATAGCCGTCCTCGCAGGCGTTGTGGCTCGGAAAGCTGCCCTGCCAGACATTGCAGCGCGTCTCGCCGTTCGGGGTCAACTCGTCGCCCCACGGATAGCGGCACTGATCGAGACCACCCCGGGCCGCGTACTCCCACTCGACCTCACTGGGTAGCCGTTTCCCGGCCCAGGCGGCGTAGGCGCGCGCGTCCTCGAGGCTCAGGTGAACGACGGGGTGTGCCGCGCGCCCTTCGAGGCTCGACCGCGGGCCCTCGGGAGCGCACCAACTGGCGCCCTCGACCTGACGCCACCAGGGGGCATGGGCCACGCCGCGGGTCGCAGGAAAGTCGTCGGGGAGCAGCCCGGCAAATACGAACGACCAGCCACTGCGCTCGGCGAGACTGCGGTAGCCGCTCTCTTGTGCAAACGCCGCAAATTCAGAATTCCGCACGGCGCAGGCGTCGAT
>JAYZEO010000013.1:0-7147 GCA_036337215.1 Myxococcota bacterium
GCTGCCCGCCGGAGCCCCTGTATGATCCGACCCGGTAGCGCACCGACGTTGGTGCGACGATGGCCGCTAATCTCGGCCTCGTCGCGCACCCCGCCGCGTGAGATACGCGTAAACTCGCGGCCCATCGCGCGCGCGATCGACTTGCCCAGCGAGGTCTTGCCCACTCCCGGCGCGCCCAGAAAGCAGAGGATGGGGCCACGCGGCTCCTCGACCAGGCTCCGCACCGCCACGTACTCGAGGATCCGCTCCTTGACACGTTCGAGACCGTGGTGGTCCTTGTCCAGGATCTCTCGCACGTGGGGCAGATCCAGATTGTCGGGCGTGCTCTTGTTCCAGGGTAGGTCAAGAATCCACTCGACGTAAGAACGGATCACCGAACGTTCCGGAGAGTGGGACGGGATACTCGCGAAGCGGTTCACTTCGCGCTCTGCCACTCCCCGAGCCTCGTCTGGAAGCTCAGCTTCGTCGAGGCGCTCCCTAAGTTCGTCGGCTTCCGCGACCTGTTCGTCCGACTCTCCGAGTTCTTCTTGAATCTTTCGCAACTGTTCGCGCAGCAAACCCTTCCGGCGGCCCTCGTCGATCTCACCCGCGGCCTTCTCGGCAAAACTCTTCGATACCTGGGCAACCCGAATCTCGCGTATCAGGTGTCTAATCAAGATGCGCATGCGCGCGAGTACGTCGGGCTGCGCGAGCAGGGCCTGACGCTCCATCGTCGAGAGCGTTCCCCCGAAAGCAACGAGGTCCGCGAGCTGGGCCGCGTCGTCGAGCTGGCTCACCATTTCGGTCAGCTCGTCGGGCAGGTCCGCACGCAGTTCGATCAACTCCATGGTGAGGCGCTGCAGCGAACGGCGAGCGGCTTCGGCTTCCGCGGTCTGCTCGAGCAACGCCGGAATCACCTCGAAGCGCGCACGCTGCATCCCCTCGTCGTCGATCACCTGAAGCAGACGCAAACGCGCGAGTCCGATCGCGACGACCGAAAGCGCACCGCCCACGTCCGAGACCTGCAGCACGCGGGCGATGCAGCCGACGTCGTGGAGGTCCTCGAACTCGACCGTTTCGGCCTGGGTCTCGCGCTGGGTCACGACCGCGAGCAGGCCGTCGCTCCCGGCAGCCGCGCGAACAGCCGCCGTAGACCGGGCGCGCCCAACGCTGAGTGGCATGGTGGTGCCCGGAAAGAGCACGGCCGCACGCACCGGGAGCAGGGGAAGCTCGGAGGGGACCTCGAACTCTTCCCCTCCGACCTCGATCGTGAAACTTGGAACGTCCGCCACGCCGACTCCCAGGCTAGGCACACGCGGGCGCGGGTCAAGGGAACTTCCGCGCGCCTCCGGGCTCAGGCGCCTCAGCTCGCCGGACGGACCCCCCTCCAGGAGCCCGTCAGGCGCCAGCTCAGAGGGTTACCACTTGAGCTTGTCGAAGTTGATCGCAACGATGCCCGGAACCTTGCGCACGCTGCGGATGATCGCGGCGACCTGCGAATAGTCGTTGACCTTGCCGACGATCGTGACGCTCCCCTTGTCGGCCGTGATCTCGAGCTTGCGCCGGACGCGCGCCAGGTCCTCGTCCGCATCCAGCCGCTCGTCGATCTTGGCCAGAACCTCCGAATCGGGCGGAGAAGCCACGTCGAATTCCTTGACCACGAGCCGGTTGCGCATGTCCTTGACGCCCTTGACCGACTCGCCGATCTCGGTGCCCTGCTCGACCAGCGCTTCGGTCCCGACCCAGCCGGTGACGAGCAGGGTCCCGCGCATATAGCGGATTTCAGCATCGATATACCCCGGCTCCTTGTAGTACTTGCGCTGCGCGCGGATCGTGCGCTTCGCGTCCGCGGCGGACTGGGCCTCTACGATCGGCGCCCAGACCAGCACTGCTGCGGCCAGACTCAACGTGATCAAATGACGGAACTGCGGGGTCGTCATCCTCATCCTCCCTCGCAGACGGATCAAGGAATTCCGACCCGGCGCCGCGAGACTTCTCTAAGCCCTCGATCAGGAAAGGCTTTTTCTCACCGGCCCGGCTCCGGCAGGCCAGTTCGGGCGGGCCGACTCAAGCGGGCCAGCCCCAAGCCTATAGAACCGCCTCGCGCGAGGTCAACCGTGTGCCAGGGGCCGCTCTCCGAGCCGCCGACGACTAGTAGCGAGCGTACTCCACGAGCCGCTCGATCCGACCGTTCCAGGACCCCTCCCAGTGGTCGAGGAGTTGTTCGCCCGGGCTCTTTCCACGATCCAGAATCTCGTAGAGCGGCGCCAGGAAGAGTGATTCATCCTCCCCGGCGCGGTTCCGGACGCCGATCCGACGCAGTCCGGCTACGGCCACGTCCACGAGTTGGCGCGCCACCTCGCACACGGATCCGTCCGGAGCCTCCGCACCAAGGCCCCGCCGCGCCACGTCGAGGTGCAGCCGATCGACGTCGCCGAAGCTCCAGCTGCCGAGCCGCCGCGCCAGATCGGCGCGCGCCTCGGCGTCGTAGAGCAGGCCCTTCCAGATCGCTGGGAGCGCGCACACCAGCCCGGGCGGCACGGCGTCGGCTCCGCGCATCTCGAGCACCCGCTTGAGCCTGACCTGAGGGAAAAGAGTCGTGAGGTGGACACTCCAGTCGAGCAGACGCGGCTTGAAGTCGTTGAAGCCCTGCCGCAAGTAGTCACGGAAGCGAAGTCCGCCCAGTTCAATGTGGCGGCCCTCGCGCTGCAGGAACAGCATCGGAACATCGAGCGCCCACTCCGTGTAACGCCGGTAGGCGGACCCCTCACCCCATTCGTCCTCGAATACGAACGGGAGCAGTCCGCAGCGTTCCGGATCCGTATGCCGCCAAATCCACTCGCGCCGCGAGGCGAAACCGTTGCGGGCCCCGTTCGAGATGCTCGAGTTCGCCCAGAGCGCGCTCACCACGGGCGTGGCCCGCAGCGCCAGGGCCAGTTTCTCGGCCATGTCGGCCTCCGAGGCGTAATCGAGGTTCGCCTGCACGGTCGCCGTCATGTGCATCATCTGTGAGGCCAACTCGCCGCGCGCCGAAAGGAAGCCGCGCATGATCCCGTAGCGTTCCCGCGGCACCCGCGGGACCTTCTCGATGTCCGCGAGCGGGTGAATCCCGAGGCCGAGCCAGGAAATTCCGCACTCCGCGGAAACGTGTTTCATCAGCGCCAGGTGGCGCTGAAACTCGGCACAGGTCTCGTGGAGCGTTCCAAGCGGGGCACCCGAGAGTTCGAGTTGCCCGCCGGGCTCGAGCGTGATCGACGCGCCCTCGAAGGCGGTACCGACCGGGCGCTCTCCGTCGAGCAGGGGCTCGTGCCCGTGTTCACGGATGAGCGTTTCGAGCAGCACGGCAATCCCGCGCGCGCCCTCGAAAGGAACGGGTTCGAAGCTCTCTTCGAGCAGGCCGATCTTCTCGTGTTCGGTTCCGATCCTCCATTCTTCGGGCGGCGTTTCGCCGGAGCGGAAATACTCGACCAGCTGCTCGACATCCTCTACGGGCTCGTCGAGCTCGGGATCTTCGCGGATCAGGCTCACCGTTCCGAGGCCTGCCGAATCAGCGCCAGCACCCGGGACTCGACGCCGGCCTCCGCTTCCGGACTCCCGAAGGTGTAACTGGCACACGGTCGCTCCGGGCCCCCGCGCTTGAAGGGTCCGACGAAGGTGGCGGTGCCCGAAGCGTTGAACACGAAGACCGTCTCGACGCGTCCGCGCGTTACCCGGAACTCGAAACAGTCAACGTGCTTCTCGTCCCAACCAACCGGGCTCACACTGAGGTTCGCCAGGTGCCCCGCGCCGCACGCCCGTGCCTGGCTACAGAAGCAATCGACACAGGCGCGCGCGTGTGCTTGCAACGCCTGTGCAGCGCCTCGCGCCTGCTCCAGGCCGTCCACAAGGTCCGCATCTCGCTTCGCGAGTTCTCGCGCCAGACGCTGGAACCGATTCGATCCCATGGGGGGGGAGTGTAAGGAATTCCCTTGGTATACTCCGCTTCCCGTGAACAAGCGTCGGACCCTGGTCGTCAGTGTCGCCGGAGTCGTGCTGTTCGCGACCTTGCTCGCACTGGGACATAAAGATCTCGCATGGGCCTCGGCAATCGCGACGCTCACGCTCCTGTGCGTCACGGCCTCGCTTTCGCTCAATCTCCAGATCGGCCTCGCTGCGCTCCTCGGCGTGATCGCCGGACTGTTCCCCGAGAGCGGTGTGGAGGAGGTCCGGATCGTCGGGCGGATCTTCGTCTCGATGCTCAAGATGATGATCGTCCCGATGATCCTGTTCTCGATTACGGCCGGCATCGCAGAAATGGGAAGCGTGGGCCAGCTCCAACGCATCGGATCACGCACGCTTGGTCTCTACATGTTGACGATGGCGTTCGCCGTGGCCACGGGGTTGCTGCTCGTCAACCTGGTTGAGCCGGGTGCAGACGGAACACTTCGCAGTACGGAGTTCTTTGCTTCACATGCGGGCACAGGGTCCGCTTCGATTCCCGGCGATCTCGCGCTCGGGCCCTTCCTGTCACGCACGATCTTCCAGGTCCTGAACAACCCCTTCGCATCCCTCGCCGAGGGACGGGTCCTGCCGGTCGTCGTGTTCGCGATCCTGCTCGGCATCGGACTGGTGCAGGCGGGAGACACCGCACGGCCCGTACTCGACCTTGTCCGCGCCGGCTACGCCATCGTCATGCGAATCATCGGCTGGATCCTGCGCCTGACCCCGGTCGGAATCTTCGCGCTGCTCGCACACCTGGTTGCGAGCGTGGGGCTCGACACCCTGGTCGAGAATCTGCTGTCCTTCTCGCTGGTGGTGATCGGAGGCACGCTGGTTCATGCGGCAGTCACGCTCCCTGCCTTCGCGTATTTCCTGGCAGGCGTGCGACCCGGCGAGTTGTTTCGCGGTCTCCGCGACGCCCTGCTGGTCGCATTCTCGACGAGCTCGAGTGTGGCGACCCTGCCGGTGACCACGCGTTGCGTCGAGGAGAATCTCGGGGTGCGTCGCAGCGTATCTAGTTTCGTGCTACCACTCGGCGCGACCGTGAACATGGACGGGACCGCCCTTTACGAGGCGATCGCGGCTCTCTTCATCGCGCACGTCTACGGAATCGAGCTCTCGCTCTCGGCGCAGGCGGTCGTGTTCTTCGTCTCGATGCTCATGGCCACCGGGGCCCCGGGCATTCCGTCGGCCGGGATGGTGACGATGATCGTGGTTCTCGAATCGGTCGGACTCCCGGCAGAGGCGATCGGACTCTTGATTCCGATCGACCGTCTGCTCGACACGATTCGCACCATGACGAACGTGGAAGGCGACGCGGTCGTGGCCCTGATCGTGTCCAGGCAGACGCCCGAGGGCTGAGCCGGACTACATTCCCGCCCAGGTGATGTTGTTCCCGGCGCCTGCATCCGCCCGCAGCTCGGCCAGCCGCAGCTGCTTGACCTTCGCGAAGCGGTCCTTTGCGCTGACCGGAACCCCGGTACCCCGGGGAAAGCGTACGCGCAGTGGGTCCACGAAGCGGCCCGCGATCTTCAACCGGTAGTCGAGATGCGGACCCGTGGAGAGTCCGGTCGAGCCCACGTAGCCGATCACCTGACGCTGCTCGACCTTCGCACCGACCTTGAGCCCCGCTGCGTAGCGGGAGAGGTGGCCATAGAAGGAGACGTAACCGTTGTTGTGCCGGATCTTGACCAGACGCCCAAAGCCTCCGTTCCAGCCCTGATAGATCACGCGGCCATCCGCGACGCTCCAGACCGGCGTGCCGGTCGGCGCAGCGTAGTCGATGCCCTCGTGCGGGCGCACCCGCCGGAGAATCGGGTGCATCCTGTGCTTGGTGAAGCGCGAGCTGATCCGACGGTACTTGACGGGCGCACGCAGGAAGGTCCGGCGCACCGAGCTGCCCTCCGGCGTGTAGTAGTCGCCGTAACCACCCTCGTCCTCGAAGTAGAAGGCCAGCAACTCGCGCTGTCCGGACCGGTAGGACGCCGCCAGCACCTGCCCGTACTCCCGAAAACCCTGCGAGTCGAAGCGCTTCTCGAAGATCAGCCGGAATTCGTCGCCCGGGCGACTCTCTCGTGAAAAGTCGAAGTCCCAGACGAAAATGTCAGAGAAGCGTTGGACGAGTTCGGCTCCCTCGTCGAGGTCTCGGATCGCGTCGAACAGCGAACTCGCGATAATGCCTCCCAAAACCACGGTGCGGGCTTCGGTCGGGACCTCTTCCTGACTGGCCTGCAGGTCACCCGCGTCGGTCCGCTCGATTCGGTACGCGGTTTCGCGGCCGTAGCGGTATTCGAACGACAGGATCTCGCCGTCGGCACTCTCGACGAGCGAAAAAAGATCCCCGGGCCGCGAGCGCCGGAAATCGAACACACCGCGCAGCGCGCGCGTGATTTCGTGGACCGACTGGCTGGGCACGCCGTGATCCGAAAGCGCCTGCGCCAGGGAGCTGCCGCGCTTGATGCTCCCGCTCAGAATCTCGGAGGACGGAAAGAGCCAGACGGGAGCGGCGGGCCCCAAGTGCTCCGGCTCCTCCCAGGCATCTGCAATTCGCGCGGCGCGCAGGTCCGGCCCGGCATCGGCCAGCTCCGCCGGGCCGAATTCGGGAGCCCGCGTCGGGGCCGCGTCGTGGCCAAGATCGAGCAGAGCCGCACTTGGCTCCGGGATCGCGGGCGACAGCAGGCGCACGGCTCCGTACGAGAGGGTGGCGGCCAGGGCGAAGATGCCGGCGGCAGCCAGACTCCCCGTCCGCGATCCGGAGCTTCGCTGGTTGCGCGGGAAGCGATGTCCCGAGGCTGCCCTCGAGCGCTGATTTCGGAATCCTCTCATCGCGGCTCGATCCAACCTCCCCTGCGGTCCCCGTTCCGCCCCGGCAACTGGCTCCGGGTGGCCGAGCAAGCAAAATGAATGGCGTATAGTGGGCGCCCGGGCAAGCGTCTGGCCCTCCCGGAGCGTCGCCAGAGGACATCCATGCACCTGGTCGCCGGCACCGCACGTCGCGCGTTCACGCCCGACCCTGGGGCGGAACTCATGGGGTACGGCGCCCGTTCCGGCGTCAGTACCGGCATCCACGATCCGTTGTTCGCACGAGCCCTCTTCCTGGGCCCAGACGGAGACCCTGCACGCGGTATCGTCCTCGCGGCCGCGGATCTGTGCCTGCTGGCCCCGGGGCAGGCGCGCGAGGTCCGCGAGC
>JAYZEO010000014.1:0-12141 GCA_036337215.1 Myxococcota bacterium
TTACTCGGTGGGGTTGCGTCGCGGCGAGCCGATCCCACCCCCGGTGCGTACCCAGCGCGAACTGGATGTCGGCCCCGCGCCCCGACTGGACCCGGAAGCGGACCCGCCGGCGGTGGCCCGCTTCGAGCACGTTCGCCTCGGGATCCAGCACCGTGATGCACGGTACCGAGACGCCCCGGCGTGGTGTCCAGTTCTCGAGTGTCTTCACGATGTCTCCCGCTCGTGCTCGGCCCGGGGCCTAGCGGACGTCGAGCTTCGGATCGAGCGCGTCCCGCAGGCCGTCGCCCAACAGATTGTACGCGGTCACCGTGAGAAAGATCGCAACCCCGGGGAAGACCGCGAGCCACCACGCGAAGGTATTGGCGCGCGCCACCGCCAGGATCGAGCCCCATGTGACGAGGTGCTGGGGCACCCCGATCCCGAGAAACGAGAGTCCGGACTCCGTCAGAATCGCGGTCGCAATCCCGAAGGACATCGCGACCAGTACCGGTGCGATCGCGTTGGGCAGGATGTGACGCAGCATCACTCGCATGTGCGAGCCTCCGAGCCCCTGCGCGGCCGCCACGAACTCCTGCGCACGGACCTTGAAGAACTCGGCGCGCACGAAGCGCGCGATCCCGACCCAGCCGGTGAGCCCCAGAATCACCATGATCAGGTAGATCGAGGGAGGGAAGATCGCGGCGACGGTGATGATCAAGAAGAAGGTCGGAATGCCCAGCATCAGTTCGAACACGCGAGACAACACCAGGTCGACCCAGCCCGCATAGAAGCCGGCCAGCGCCCCGAGCAGAATCCCGAGTGTGGCCTGGATCGCGACCACGATCAGGCCGATCGTGAGCGACACACGAACCCCGTGCACCATTCCGGCGGCCACGTCGCGCCCGAGTTGATCGGTTCCGAGCCAGTGGTCGCGCGAGGGCGGCGCGTAGGTGTCTCCCGTGATGTCCACGCGCGTCGCCGTGTACGGAATCGGGGGCCAGACCACGCGCTCCGCGTGTTCGGCGAGACGACGATAGTCGACGTTTACGAGCTTCGCGGGCCAGCTTCCGAAGCCGACCCAGACTGCGTAGTCGGTCGCGATCGGGAAGTAGCTCTCGCCGTCGAGTTCCAGGTAGTAGGGCTTTTCGTTCGCGATCAGGTCTGCGAACACGGCCACGAAGCTGAGCGCGGCGACGATCCCGAGCCCCCACATCGCCCGCCGGGTGCCGCGCATCTGCCGCCACACCTCACCCCAATAGCCTCTCCGCACCCGGGTCGTCATGCGCGCACCCGACCGAAGCTGATCCTGGGATCGACCAGCGCGAGCAGCAGGTCCGCAAGCAGGATCCCGAGCAGCGTGAGAAAAGAACTGGCCGCGAACAGCGCGAGCACCACCGGATAGTCCCGGGCAAGCACCGCCTGGTACCCGAGTTGGCCGATACCCGGAATCGAGAAGATCGTCTCGATGATCACCGAACCCCCGATCATGGCGGGCAGGATCCCGGCCAGGATCGTGACGATCGGGATCAGCGAGTTTCGCAGAATGTGCTTGAGCACCACGATCCGCTCGCCGAGCCCCTTCGCGCGTGCGGTCCGCACGAAGTCCATGTTCGCGCTCTCGAGCATCGAAGTGCGCATGAAGCGCGAGAGTGCCGCGAACGAGGTGTAGACCATGCACAAGAGCGGCATCGCCAAGTGGTGCAGGTAGTCGCCGAGCTTGCGCCACAAAGGCCAGTTCGGCGAGTAGTCGAGCGAGTGCAGGCCGGCGGCCGGGAACCACGCAAAGAAGTCACCGCCACCGAAGAAGATGATGATCAGCGTCCCGATCCAGAAGACCGGCAGCGAGTACAGCATGAAGACCAGCACGGTCGAGACCTGATCTCCGAGTCTGCCCACGCGCACCGATGAGTAGATCCCGAGCGGCACCGCCACCAGATAGGTGATCACGAGCGAAAGGCCGCTCAGCAGCATCGTGACCGGAAGGCGCTCGCGGATCTTGGTCCAGACCGGGCGGCGGTCCTTGAAACTGGTTCCGAGGTCCCCGCGCAGCAGGCGGCCCATCCAGGACGCGTACTGAAGCGGGATCGACTGGTCGAGACCCAGTTCGCGCCGCATCTCGGTCTTGGCCTTCTCGACCTCGGCGAGTTTCTCCTGGCTGATGCCTTCCGTGGCCGCGCCGAGTCCGCCCGAGAAGAAGAGTTCGACCGGGTCGCCGGGTGCGAGCAGCATGATGCCGAACGCGATGAAGGTCACCCCGAAGAAAGTCGGGATCAGCAGCAGCAGTCGCTTTACCGCGTAGCGAAGCATACGAACCCGGGCTCAGGAGGAGGGTTCGTGCTTCTGACGACCGGCGGGCACCCACCAGCGGTTCAGGTCCGGACCCGTGACCTCATTCCAGAGTACGCCCTGGAAGCGGCGATCCCAGGTGCTGGGCGTCTCCGGCGTATACAGAAAGGTGTAGGGCTGCTCCTCGTAGAGAATCTCCTGGAAACGATCGTAGAGCCGCTTGCGGTTCGCGGGATCGAAGCTGATCCGGTATTCCTCGAGCAGCCTATCGGCCTCGCCATTTCGAAAGTTGACGAAGTTCGAGCCGCCGGGAACCGCCTGTGATGAGTGCCAGATCTGGTACATGTCGGGTGGTGTCGCCCCGGAGCCGGTCCAGCCGAGGATGATGGCATCGTAGTTGAAGTTCTTCACCCGGTCCAAGAAGATCGACCAGTCGATGCCGCGGAAGCTGGCATCGATGCCGGCCCGCTTGAACTCGTCGATCACGGCGAGTCCAATATCGCGGCGCTGATCATTTCCGGTATTCGAGAGCATCTCGATCCGAAGCGGAACCCGCTCCCCGTCGATCACTTTGTCTCGAATCCCGTCCCCGTCGGTGTCCACCCAGCCGGCTTCCTCGAGCAGCGCCCTTGCCTGCTTGGGATCGAACGGGTACGGGGGCAACTCCTGGTTGTACTCGGACCGCTTCGGAAAGATCGGGCCTTCGATCGGACGTCCGAGTCCGAGCAGCACCTTGTCGATGATGTTCTGTTTGTCGACCAGGTGCGAGAGCGCACGCCGTACCTGCCGGTCCGCCAGGATCGGCTTACTCTGGTTCCAGCCGATGTAGATCGTCCCGCCGCGCACGCCCACGTTCTTGCCGGCCCGCTGCTTGAAACGCTCGCTGTCGGTCTGGCGCCGGTGCTGAATCGGCGTCAGCGTAAGCAGGTCGAGGTCACCGCCCTTGAACGCGACCAGGGCTGCCGCTCGGTCATTGATGATTCGGTAGACGACCCGGTCGACCCAGGCGTCCCCCGCGTGCGAATCTCCCGGGGCCCAGAAGTCGTCCCGGTGATGGAGCGTAAGGCGCTCCCCCGTGACCCAGTCGTTTTCGGGGTCGCGCAGCACGAAGGCGCCGGGACCCATCGGGTTGCGGAGGAAGTCCTCGTTGAACTGCTTCGCAAAGCGCTCGGCGCGCTCTCGGGTCTCGGGGGTCAGGTTCTCCCAATCTCGCAGGTCCGAGACCCGGATCCCTTCGAGCAGACCCTCGGGATCGTAATAGTGCCTGGGTAGCGGAGAGATCGAGCCGAGCGTGAGATCGTTGCGGAAGTAGGGCTCGCGAAGTTCGAAGCGGATCGTATGGGGGTCGATCACCGTGGCATCGCGCACCGACTCGAAGTAGTTGCGAGCATGCGGCGCGTTCACCTTCGGGTGAAGCGTCGCCTTAATCGCGAACAGCACGTCCTCTGCGCTGAGCGGCGTCCCGTCCGAGAAGGTGACATCGTCGCGGAGCCGATAGGTGTACTGGAGCTTGTCTTCGCTGACCTCGGGTTGCTCGCGCGCAATCACGGGCTCGAGTTCCAGCGTTTCGGGGGCCAGCGCCATCAAGGACGGAAAGATCCAGTTCAGCACGCTCGAGGCACCGGCATCGTTGGACGTGAGCGGGTTCAGGCTCTCGGGGTCCGAAAGGGTGTGCAGCACCAGCCAGTCGCCGCGAACGGGCCCGGCCGCCGGGGCCTCCGCACCTGGTACCGCAGGCGGCTCATCGGGCGCGGGCGCCGGTCCGCATGCGGCGAATCCGCCCGCCAGGAGCGGCGCGGTCAGCACGGCCGGCATCCACGCAGGGAGAAGCCACAGTCTGCGCATCGCGCGCTCCTCTCGAAGGTGGGGGCCGCCGAACGTAACGCGGGCCGGGGCGAGGTCAACTGGCCGCCCGGGACCCAGATCCCTTCGCAGGATGGCAAGATCGCGCTATGCTGCTGTGTGCTCGCAAATTCCACCTCGACCTCCCATTTGCAGATCCGGCTTCCCCCCAGGAGACGGAAACGATGCAGAGATCGGGAAGACGACCGGCGCGCTTGCGGCGTCCCAGCGCACACCCGCCCCGGGTCACAGCCGAGGGCGCAGTTTTCAAGCTCTGGTGGGAGGGTGAGCTGATCGACGTGGTACTGGACGCAACCGGGATTCGCTTCCGCCAGGCCGGAAACAGTTCCGCGGCCGGGCACCTCGACTGGGAGCGCGCGCTCGGCATGGCACATCTCCCGCGGAGCGCTCGCGAGCCCGCCGCCTGAGCCGCGACCGGGCCAGCGGCGACTAGAATCGCATCAGCATGTCGATCTGGATCGCCAGCCTACTGATTGCGTTCGGGGGAATGCTGTTCGGGCTCGGGCTGGCCCTACTCGCACTGCGCCAGCTGCGTGGCCGTCCCGCGGCACCTCGCACAGCGCTTCCCCACACGCCCCTGCCACCGCTCCAGGCCCTGGGCCGGCTGGAGTCCTCCGCACCGATGAGCGAGACCCGGACCGGGCTGGCGCTGCGACTCGCGAGCGAGGCGCTGCGGGGTCCGTTGAGGCAACTGCGGCGCGCCGGCGGCGTGCCCCCCGAGCCGGTCGAAGAACTCGCGGAGCTGGCGCGCCAGCTGCGGCTGCTGGTCGCGAGCCCACGCGCGATGCGGACCCTGCCCACCTCTCCGATGCAGTTGCTCGAGAAGGCCGCCGAGCAAGTCCCGGTGCTGCGGCTGGGCAAGATCCCGATCTCGTGGTCGCTGCTCTGCCGGCAGCCCGTGGAGGTCGACGCGGCGCGGGCCGAGGCCGGCTTCGCGGAACTCCTGCGCGCCGCGGCCGTGGCCGCGGGCGCGGGCGGTCGTCTCGGGGTCAAGGTGGTGGCCGGCAAGCGCCCACGTTACCCGGTCCGCGTCGAAATCGAGGTCGGCTCGCGCGGTGCCGATGCCGAACCGCTCGCGATTCTGGTGGGGCGGCATCTGCTGGAAGCGCAGGGCGCGCTGGTCGAAGAAGACGGACGGACGCTGTGTGTGTCGCTGATAAGCACCCAACCCGACACGCCAGCGCCCCAGGAACTCGGGACCGCAGCCGAAGACGACGACGGGCCGGACCCCGATCCGGATGAAGCGGCGCCGCCCGAGGGCGGGGGCTCGCCCTAGCGCCCGCCCCGCTCCGCCTGCGCCCCCATCAGCCACTCCAGGGTGAAGTCCTCGGCTGCGAGGTCGCGCGCCGGCTGCGCGCGGACTACCTCGATGGTCGCGATCGGGCCCGCCGGGCCCTGGATGCGAAATGTCCCCGGGAAACGCAGCCTGCCCCAATCCGTGTAGGTCGAGATCTCGAGCACCCGTCCGCCCGGTCGTACGACGCGCCGAATTTCGAAGCGCTCCTTGTCGACCCAGACCTGGCCCTCGCGGTTGCGGCCTCCGAGTACGAAACAGTCGTCGTCGCCGCAACGCGCGAGTTGAGAGCGCTCGGGATCCACACCGAGACCGTCGAGCCAGTCGAGTAGACCCTCCTCGTCCCGCAGCACCAGCCCTGCGAGATCGGGCAGCCAGGCCGGGGGCTCCTGCGACGCGTGGCCCGCGGGGCGCCCGCCGACGAACAGCCAACGCCCACCCTGGTCGCTCGAAATCCGCACGCCGTAGTCGGGATGGAGCTCGAAACGCAACTCCTCGGGCCAGCGGGGGTCTCCGCCGATCACGATGGCCTCGGCCCGGACCGGCAACTGGCGCGCGCGCACTCGCACCAGTTCGCGCACCGCGCGCTCCGGCGGGAGCACCCAGGCAACCAGGACCAGCAGCAGTGCCCCCCAGCCGAGGGTCCTCGGAAGGAGATTCCGGCGCGGAACCCTCATGCGAGCGGACCCAGTGCGGCACGTCCCGGAAAGCGCGCGCGCGTGCCGAGCGCTTCTTCGATCCGCAAGAGTTGGTTGTACTTTGCCACCCGGTCGGAGCGGCAGAGCGAGCCCGTCTTGATCTGGCCCGCGGCCCGGCCGACCGCCAGGTCCGCAATGGTGGTGTCTTCGGTTTCGCCAGAACGGTGCGAGATCACGGTCGCGTAGCGCGCGGCGTCCGCGATCGCGAGTGTCTCCAGCGTCTCGGTCAGGGTCCCGATCTGGTTCAGCTTGACGAGCACCGCGTTCGCGAGCCCGGCCTCGATCCCGTCCCGCAGGATGCCGGGATTCGTCACGAACAAGTCGTCCCCCACGAGTTGAACCTGCGAGCCCAGCGCGGCTGTGAGCTGTTTCCAACCCTTCGCGTCGGCCTCGTCGAGACCGTCTTCGATGCTCAGGATCGGATAGCGCTCGATCCAGCGGGCATAGACTTCGATCAACCCGGCCGCGTCGTACTCGCGGCCCTCGCCGGACAGCGCGTACACGCCATCACGGTAGAATTCGCTCGCGGCGACGTCGAGTCCGAGCGCGACCTCTTCCCCGGGGCGATATCCGGCGCGCTCGATCCCGCGCAGAATCATCTCGACCGCACGTTCGTTCGAGGGAAGATCGGGCGCGAAGCCCCCCTCGTCCCCCACGTTGGTAGACAATCCCTCCTCGGACAGGACTTCGCGCAGCGCGTGAAATACCTCGGTTCCGAGGCGCAACGCCTCGCGGAAGCTCTCGGCCCCCACCGGCAGCACCATGAACTCCTGAAAGTCGACACTGTTCCGAGCGTGCGCACCCCCGTTCAGGATGTTCATCATCGGCACCGGCAGCAGCGGATCGCGCCCCTCTGCCAGCCACTGCCACAGAGGCTCCCCGGTGTCCGCGGCGGCCGCGTGCGCGGCCGCGAGCGAGACGCCGAGCAGCGCATTGGCACCGAGCTTCGCCTTGGTGTCGGTGCCGTCGAGGTCGATCAGGGCGCGGTCGAGTGCCGCCTGCTCGGCGAGCGAGCCCAGCGGCTGTCCCCGGACCGCGGCCGCGATGCTCCCGCGGACGTTCCCGACCGCGCGCTCCACGCCCTTACCGCCGTAGCGGGCGTCCCCGTCGCGGAGCTCCAGCGCCTCGCGGCTTCCGGTCGACGCCCCCGAGGGCACGGCCGCGCGGCCGAGCGCCCCCGACTCGAGCACGAGGTCGACCTCGACCGTCGGGTTCCCGCGCGAGTCGAGGATCTCGCGCGCCTGGAGTTCAGCGATGCGGCTCATCGACGGACGCAGGGTACCGGATCCGGGATCGCCGGGCGACGATCACCAGCTGGCCCCCGCTGTCGTGGGAAATTTCGGCATCGACGCTGTAAACCTCGCCGATCCGCTCGGGCGTGAGCACCGCTTCGGGCCGACCCTCTGCGGCGACCCGGCCAGCGTGGAGCAGCCAGACCGAGTCCGCAAAGCGCCCCGCGAGCACGAGATCGTGCGTCACGACCAGCACGGCGCGCTCGGCCGGCCGATCGGCGATGAAGGCCCGCAGGTTCTCGAACGCGTGCAAGCGGTGGCCGAGATCCATGTGTGCGGTCGGTTCGTCGAGCAGCAGGAGTCCGGTCTGCTGGCAGTAGGCGCGCGCGAGCGCGACGCGCTGCTTCTCTCCCCCCGAGAGGGTCGCAAAGTCCCGTTCGGCCAGGGACTGCAGGCCGACCCGTTCCAGCGAACGCTCCACGCAGGCCCGGTCGGCGTCGCTCTCGCGGCCGAGCGGGCCCAGATGCGGCGCACGTCCCATCGCGACGAGTTCGCGCACGCGGAACGGAAACGGCACCCCGAAGTCCTGCGGTACGACCGCGAGCGCGCGTGCGATTTCGCGCCGCGAGAGACCCGCGAGCGCCCGGCCCGAGAGCTCCACGCGCCCCGCGCGCGGGTCCAGCACACCCGAGAGGATCCGCACCAGGGTCGTCTTGCCGGCACCGTTGGGTCCGACGACGACGCCGAGTTCGCCCGCTTGAAGCGCGAATTCGATGCCGTCCAGCACCGGCCGCGCCCCGAAGCCGTGGCCGAGTCCGTGGCCCGAAAGCAGCGGGGCCGTCACGGACCGAGCCTCGCCAGGTCGCGGCGCAGCAGCCACAGGAATAGCGGCCCTCCCACCAGCGCCGTGAGCGCCCCGACCGGGAGTTCGGTGGGCTGGAGCAGCGTGCGCGCGAGCGTGTCGGCCAGCATCAGAAACGCCGCGCCCAGCAACGCCGATGCGGGTACGAGCAGCCTGTGGTCCGACCCGATCACGAGCCGAAGCAGGTGCGGCACGACCAACCCCACGAACCCGACCAGTCCCGAGACTGCGACCGAGGCCCCGATCATGAGCGCGGTGGCGAGCAGAATCCGCCGGCGCACGCGCGCCACCTCCACGCCCAGGTGCCGGGCCGTCTCGTCGCCGAGCGTGAGCAGGTTGAGCGCGTAGGCGGCGTGGATCCCGACGCCCAATCCGCGCGCGAGCAGCGCGGCCACCATCGCGATCAACCACGGCTCTACCAGCCGGATCGAGCCGATCAGCCACAGGAAGATCCCGGCCAGCCGCCCCACGTCGACCGCGGTGGTGAGAAACACGATCACCGAGGACGCAAAGGCGTTGAAGACCACGCCCGTGAGCAGCAGGCTGTAGCCCGGGGCGCGGCCGCCGGCCGACGCGATCGCGTAGAGCAGGGCGGTCGCGCCGAGCGCGCCCGCAAACGCGAACACCGGGACCGTGAACGCGCCCGCCCCGAGGCTCCAGCCGAGCGCGAGCGCGGCGACGCCGCCGAGGGCGGCCCCGCCCGAGATCCCGAGAATGTACGGATCGGCCAGCGGGTTTCGCAGCAGCGCCTGGAGCAACGCGCCCGCGGTCGCGAGCCCGGCCCCGACCAGGGCCGCGATCACGACCCGGGGAAGCCGGATCTCGAGCAAGATTTCGGCCGTCGGCTCGCGCGCCGAACCGAACGCGAGGCTGATCCCGGCGGCCGCCAGCGCCAGCAGGGTGAGGCCGACCAGTGTTCTCCCGAGCGGAGCCGCGGCGCGCGGCGCGGTCACGCGCCCCCCGGTGCAGCGATTCCAGGTTTGGGCTGGCTCGGATCGATCCGGGTCGGATGGATCCGGGCCGCGAGTTCCCGCGCACCTTCGACGAGGTCCGGCCCCGGAAGCGTCGCCATCCCGGGCGGGAACGGCTCGACACGGCGCACCCAGCCGAAGCGCCGCCAGTAGGCGACCACCTGTTCCGGCGCAGCCGCACCGGCCTCGGGATCGTAGAGCGTGTCCAGGATCAACTCGGGTGCCCGCGACGCGAGCACCTCCATGCCCACGCGCGGGAACGGCGACTCGAGATCACCGAACAGGTTCCGGCCCCCGGCGATCTCGATCAACGCATCCACGAAACTCCCGCCACCCGCGACGTAGAGCGGCTCGCGCTCGACCACGAGCACCACCCCCACCTGGCCGCGGCCCGCGACCGCTTCCCGTACCTCGGCCAGCCCCAGCCGGATCTCCGACACGAGTTGCTCCGCCTCGGCCTCGCGATCCAGCCAGGCGCCGATCTCTCCAAAACACGCGAGCACTTCTTCGAGCGTGTACGGGTCAATCGCCTCGACCCGCACACCGCGGCGGCGCAACTGATCCAGGTAGGCGTTCTGCTGTGCGCTCCGCACCGCGATCACGAGCGTGGGATCCAGTTCGAGCGTGCGCTCCAGGTCGGGATTGAAGAGTCCACCGACCGACGGAAACTCCGCGAACTCCGGAATCCGCTGCGAGAACCCATCGACCGCGACCAGCGTTTCAGTCGCACCCAACGCCGCAATCACGCGGCTCACTGACGGCGCGAGCGAAATCACCCGCAGCCCCGGCGCGGGCGGATCCGGCCCGGGCCCGCAGGAACCCGCGATCACAGCCGCGGCTACGAGCGCGCGAACGCTCAGTAGGCGCCCCGCAATCCCACGAACGCGTTGAACCCCTCGTGCTGGTAACCGTCCGGGTTCTGGTACTTGCGATCGAAGAGATTGTCGATCCGCCCGAAGAGCTTGAAGTAGCGGTTGAGTTGGTAGTTTGCGGCGAGGTCGACCAACGTGTAGCCCGGAAGTGTGGTCCGTTCAAAGGTATCGACGTCGACGTCTTTCCGGCGGCCGATATAACGAACCCCGAGACTCACGGTCGCATTCTGCAGCGGCCGGCCCTCGACCCGTACGTCAAGCATCTGCTTCGGGCGCCGCAACAGGTCCTCTCCGGTCTCCTTATTCTCGGCCGAGAGGTAGGTCCAGTCTGCACGCGCGTAGAAGCGGTCCGAGAGCTCCAGCATCACGAACGACTCGAAGCCGTCCGTCTTCGCATGTTCGACGTTCTGCCAGCTGAAGTCCGAGAATTCCCCTGTGAAGGTAATCAAGCTACGAATTTGATTATTGAAGTAGGTCACGCCCGTTCGAATTCGGTCTTCCCAGAAGGGCTGCTCAATTCCGACCTCATAGCCCCGACTCTTTTCTGGATCGAGATCCGGATTTCGCGCTAACGGCCCATGAAGTTCTGCAAGCGACGGCGCCTTGAATGCGGTCCCGACGTTAGCGTGAAGCTTGGTTCCGAACTCCGGGTGGATGTAGCCCGTCGCACCGCGGTAGGTGCTTGCCGAGCCGAAGTCCTCGTGATGCTGCAGCCGCGCCGAGAGGGTCCCGAACCAGTTCCCGATCGAGAACTGCTCCTGGATCAGCAGCGCATTCGAGCGTACGCGGGCATCGATCGAGTCCGTCGATGCGCCGGCTTTCTCCCGCTCCGTCTCAGCTCCGATCGTCACGACATGCTGGTCGCCGATGTAAAAGTCGTTGAGCCAGTCCACCGAGACGCGTCTGCCATCGTAATCGATCGGAAGCCCGGATCTCTCCTTGCGATCGTGGTCCGTGAAAGAGAAACCGATGCGGGACTTCCAGTTTCCTTCCCAGAGTTCGCGACTCGCCTGCCCGCGCAGGAACCACTGTCGCGTGTCGCCGGTAGCATCCGGGGAGTCACCGAGAAATCCATCGATTTCATTCTGCGTATCGATGTAGCGTCCGACGAGGCTGAGTTCGACGTCATCGCTCGGCTCAAAGCTCAGACGCGCCGAGAGCGTCGAGTTATCGTAGCCATCGCGCTCCCGGCCGGTGGAATCGTCCGCGAGCACATGGAAGCCGCCCGTGTGAAGCGTCGAATAGCCGATCGACCAGTCGGCCTTCCGGTCCCCGAGGCGGTGGCTCCCGTAGAGCGACGTCTCCTGCTGCGCGCTGTTGTAGCCGCCCGCCTCGCCCCAGATCGCAATTCCGGGTTTGCCGCGCCCGCGCCGCGTGACCAGGTTGATGATGCCGCCCAGGGCCTCGGAGCCGTAGAGCGTGCTCATGGGGCCGCGCATGACCTCGATCCGTTCGAGATTCTCGGTGAGCAGGTGCGCGGCATCGACGCCTCCGCTAGGTGTACTCGGATCCGAGATGTCGATGCCGTCGAGCAGTACCTTCGTGTGATTCGACTCGGTGCCGCGCGTGAAGATCGAGGTCTTTTTACCGGGTCCGCCCGACTGCACCACGTTCACACCCGGTACGAAGTTCAGCACGTCGACGAGCGTGCGCCACTGGCGGCGCTCGATCTCTTCGCGCGTGATCACGGTGATCGAGCCCGCGACGCGCTCGACCGGGATCTCCATGCGCCGCGGCGCGCTCGCGACGGCGGGGAGCGCGTCCTGCGCATCGGCCGCGGCGGCCGGGCCGGGGACCAGGAGCAGCGCTGCGCCGAGCCCGATCGCAGAGGCAAGACGAGCGAGACCGAGGCGGTAGAGTCGCCTGGGACACATATCGGAATCCTCCATCCAGGTTGCGGCTTTCGACACCGCGTCACCTCGACGGGAATCCCGCACCGACGAACCGCCCGTACACCGGATGGATGACGCTCGGCGGCAGGTCTCCTGGCTCGCGGATCGTCGCCGCCGTCCTGCCTTCCCGGGGGGCCGAAGCCTCCCAGTGGCGTCGTTGGACGGGGCTCACCGCTCACAGTTGCGGGGGCA
>JAYZEO010000015.1:0-13214 GCA_036337215.1 Myxococcota bacterium
AGATGGGCGCTTCTGTCCGCGTGACCTCGGGGCCCGTCCTCGAAAGGGCCGGGGATCTCGCCGCGATCCTGTCGAACCTCGAGCCGGGCGAGATCCTGTTCATTGACGAGATCCACCGCATGTCCCCGGGGGTCGAGGAGATCCTGTATCCGGCGATGGAGGACTTCCGGCTCGATCTGATCATCGGACAGGGGCCTTCGGCGAGAACCGTCCGGATCGATCTTCCGCGCTTTACGCTGGTGGGTGCCACCACGCGCGCCGGGCTTCTGACCTCCCCGCTGCGCGACCGTTTCGGGTACATCGCGCGGCTCGACTACTACCCGGCCGAGGACCTGGTTCGCATCGTCGGGCGCAGTGCAGAGATCCTGGGCGTTTCCGTCGAACCCGAGGGGACCGGCGAGATCGCGAGCCGTTCGCGCGGAACACCCCGGATCGCGAACCGACTGCTCCGCCGGGTGCGCGACTACGCCGAGGTCGAGGGCGACGGCCGGATCGACCTCGACATGGCCCGCCACGCGCTCGGGCGCCTCGAGGTCGACGAGGCGGGCTTCGACCGGATGGACCGGGAAATTCTCCTCACCCTGATCGAGAAGTACGGCGGCGGTCCGGTTGGGGTCGAAACGCTGGCTGCGGCCACGGGAGAGGACAAGGGAACCATCGAGGACATCTACGAGCCGTTTCTGATCCAGAGGGGGTTTCTCGACCGGACGCCGAGGGGCCGGGTCGCGACGCGGCGTGCCTTCGAGCACTTCGGAATCCGGGGGCCCAAAGACGGTTCCGGGCGCAGCCGTTCCCGCCAGGCCGATCTGCTCTGACGCTGACCGAGACCTGGCCGGGCCTTTACGGGATTGCGGCCCTGATCGGGTGCGGGGTGGTGGCCGGCTTCGTGAATACGCTTGCGGGCGGCGGGTCGTTCCTGGCCGTGCCCCTACTGACCCTGCTCGGGCTTCCCGTGACGGTCGCGAACGCGACCAACCGGGTAGCGGTCCTGGCCCAGAACCTGACTGCGGTGGCAGTGTTTCGTCGGGAGGGCGTCTCCGGCCTCGACCTGGGCCTGCGCCTGCTGCCGGCAACACTGCTAGGTTCGTGGCTCGGCTCCTGGGTCGCGAGTTGGATCTCTCCCGAGATCTTCGAACCCTTGTTCGGGCTCGTGATGCTGGCGGCGCTGCCATTGGTGCTGCGCAAGCCCGCGCTCGATCGCTCCGCGCCGCGACGCCTTTCGCTTCCGCTCCAGGTCGCGATCTACTTCGGGCTCGGGGTGTACGGTGGGGCGATCCAGGCTGGGATCGGGATCCCGCTGTTGCTCGCGCTGGTGGGCGCGGGAGGTCTCGACCTGGTCCGCGCCAACAGTGTCAAGGTGGTGATCATTGCGGCACTGACGGCCGTGGCCCTGGTCCAGTTCGTGGTGGCGGGCCTCGTCGTCTGGAGTTACGGCCTGGTGCTCGCGGCCGGCAGCGCGATCGGGGGCTACCTGGCCGCGCGCTGGGGCTCACGGATCGGCCCCGGTCTGATTCGCCCGGTTCTGCTGGTCGCGATCGTGGCGCTCGCGATCCGCTTCCTGGTCTGAACCTCGCGCCGCCAGGGATCGCCATCGATGCCAGCCAGATGCCGGACCGTCCCGGGCGGCTCAAAGGGTCGCCCGGTTCGGTCGATGCAGCAGAGATGCGCCGGACCGTCTCACTGTGCCTGCTTGTGGCCGCCCTGGTTCCGTTCGGGGCCGGTGGTCTCGGGCTCTGGGTTCAGCTCTCGGCGGGTGCAGAGGCCGCGGCGAGCGAGCGGGAGTTCGCACTCCGCCTGACCGACGCGGTGCGGGCAAGGGTTCGGCAGTGGGTTCCCGATTCGCCGCTGGCGGGACCCGACGCGGACCCGGTGCTGTTGTTCGGGGGTCTCGTCGCGTTCGGCGCGGTGCTGGCCAGCCTCGCTTTCCTGATCCGGGCTTCCGCGGGCAATCCGGGTTCCACGGCTGCCGCGAAATCCGCAAGGCCCGCGAGGCCGCGGAAACCTGGCGCGAAGCCGCGCCGAAGCCGACGCCACGCGGTGCGGCTGGCGCGCGAGATCGAGGCCGAGGAAGGCCCGGTGCCGGCGGGAGATTTTCTCCGTGCCGAGGGGCTGCTCGAAGAGAGCGCCCGGTTGTTCGTGCGAAGCGAGCAGTTCGAGCGCGCGGCGGAAGTTCGCCACGACCAGAATCGTTTCGAGGAGGCGGCTCAACTGTATCTGCAGGCCGGGAAGCCCGCGGCGGCTGCAGCCATCTCTGCACGCCTGGGCCGCTTCGAAGAGGCGGCGCGTGCCTATCTTTCTGTCGGGCGCCACTCGGCCGCGGCCGAGCAGTTCGAGCGCGCATCGTGTTTCGAGCAGTCCGGGGAGTGTTTCCAAGCTGCGGGGCTACACGAACGTGCGGCCGCGGCTTTCCTCCAGGTCGGGCTGCGAGAGCGGGCGGCCCAGGCGCTGGTCCAGGCGTTCGAAGCCGCGCAGCAGGGTTCGCACGCGGAGGGAGATGTTCCGGCACCCGACCCTCAGTCGGTCGGAATCCGAGCGGGGGAACTCCTTGCCGAACTCGGGAACTTCGAAGCTGCGGAACGGATCCTGGTTCGCGCTGGCGCATTCTCGCGGGCGGGCCAGCTGGCGCTGGACGCTGAAAACTACGGTCGAGCCAGCGAGTGGTTCCGGCGCGCGGGCCGCCCCGACCTGGCGGCCGACGCCTGCGAGCGAGGCGGAGACGGGGCGGAGGCGGCGCGCCTGCGTGGGCGCCATCTGCAGGGAACCGGCGACCTTGCGAACGCCTCCCGCTACCTGAAGCAGGCGGGCGAGTACGCGGAGGCCGGCGCGCTGTACCGCGAGCTTGGCGAGTTCGAGCAAGCTGGAGATTGCTACTGGGACGACAAGGACTACCCGACTGCGGCCGAGATGTTCAGCGCGGTCGAGTTGCACGAGCGGGCGGCCGAGGCCTACGAGTGCTGCACCCGGTTCGAGGAGGCAGCTCTGGCGTTCGAGCGCGCCGGGAACCCGGATCGCCAGGCGGACATGCTGGAGCGAGCCGGGAAGCTGTTCGAAGCCGGCCGGCTGCAGGCCGACGAGGGCAAGTTCGAGGAGTCGATTCGACTGCTTCAACAGGTCGAAGCCGGTCAGCCGGACTTTTCGGAAGCATGCCTGCTGCTCAGCAAGCTGTTCCAGCTGAGAGGCATGGGGACGCTCTCGCTGAAGAAGCTGGAACAAGCGACGACCGGTGAGCCGGTCAATGACGGAAACCTCGAGGCCCACTACCTGCTCGCGACGGGTTTCAGGGAGCACGGCCGTTTGCAGCAGTCCCTCGAGGTGCTCGAGAAGATTCTGGCCTTCGCGTTTCACTTCCGCGATGCCTCGACCCTGCTTGGCGAGGTCAAGGCAGAGATTGCGAAGCTCGAAGCCCAACCCGGCGAAGGCGTGCGGGCCATCGACGAGTCGTCTCTCAACCGGGGCCGCGGCCGCTACCAGGTGATTCGGGAACTCGGGCGTGGGGGTATGGGAGTCGTGCACCTCGCACGTGACAGCGTGCTCGACCGTGAGGTGGCGCTCAAGGTCCTGCCGGATGGGATGCGTGGAAGCGAGAACGCCGCGCTTTGCTTCTTGCGGGAGGCCAAGGCCGCCGCGCAACTCAACCACCCGAACATCGTCACCATCTTCGACGCGGGCGAGGACGATGGCTTCTACCTCGCGATGGAGTACGTGGCGGGAAGGAACATGAAGGACCTGATCCGCGAGTACGGTCCGTGCCCGGTGGACACCGTGCTCGACGTGCTCCAACAAATGGCCGAGGCGCGCGCCTACGCGCACTCCCGGAGGGTCGTGCACCGGGACATCAAGACTGCAAACACGATGTGGACCCCCGAGCGCCAGGTGAAGATCATGGACTTCGGGCTTGCGAAGGTGATGCAGGAGGTTCGCAACGCGACCACCCTGGTCTCGGGGACACCTTTCTACATGTCGCCCGAACAGACTCAGGGGTGCAACCTCGATCACCGGACCGATCTCTACTCTCTGGGCGTCACGCTGTTCGAGCTTGCAACCGGGGTGCTGCCGTTCCGCAAGGGCAACATCCCCTACCATCACGTCCACACGCCCCCGCCAACGCCGCGTAGCCTGCGGCCCGAGCTGCCAGTGGAGTTGGAGCGGTTGATTTTGAAGTGTGTCGAAAAAGACCCGGATCGTCGCTATTCGAGCGCTGACGAACTCCGAGACGCGGCCGGCCGAAGTGTCTCGGCCGGTGCCCGCTGAACGTTCCGCCCGGCCGCCCCGTCATCGGCATGGTCCGAGGGTACTCGGGCCGTGATGAATGGGTTACGCTGTAATCCCAGCGTCACTCGCCAGGGGCCGGACCTCCCGCTAAATGGCTCGCAGGTCCCCTAACGCGGAGGCATCGCAGTGGCACGCCGGTTGCACGACGCTCCTCCGGGGGGGCACGAGTGTTGAGGCTTACCAGATTATCCAAGACGGCCATCATGGGCCCCGAGCACACGCTCGCATCTCGGGTCAGCTGTACGGGCATCGGGCTCCACAGCGGAAAACCCGTGGAAGTGACCTTGCGTCCGGCGGCCGCTGGTACCGGGATCCTGTTCGAGCGGACCGACCTCGCCTCCCGGACCCGGTTCCCGGCCCGCTCCGAATGGGTCGTCGACACGCTCCTCGCGACCACTCTCGGAACCGGCGATGCGCAACTCTCCACGGTCGAGCACCTGCTGGCCGCGCTGCGCAGCCTCGGGGTGGACAACTGTACCGTCGAGGTGGCTGGACCCGAGCTTCCGGTCATGGACGGAAGCTCGGCGCCGTTCGTGTATTTGATCCAGGAGGCCGGCCTGCTGCCTCAGCGCCGGATGCGGCGGCGACTCGTGATCCGTCGCCCCATCGAGATCCGGGATCGAGATCGCTACGTGCGGGTCATTCCCTCGCGGGATTTCAAGGTATCGATCGAAATCGAGTATCCGCACGCTGCGATCGGCCGCTCGAAGCTCGAGTCCTTCCGGATTTGCCCCGAGCGGTTCGCGCGTGAGATCGCCCCCGCACGCACTTTCGGGTTCCTGAAAGAGGTCCAGTTGCTCCAGTCGCTCGGACGCGCGCTCGGGGGGTCCCTTCAGAACGCGGTGGTCCTCGATGATCGCGGTGTCCTGAACCGCGAGGGTCTCCGCTTTCCGGACGAGTTCGTGCGGCACAAGCTGCTCGACCTGATCGGTGACCTGGCGCTGCTCGGGCTCCCGATTCAGGGGCACGTCAAGGCTTCCAAGACCGGTCACGCGCTGAATCAGGCTCTGGTCGCCGAGATCCGTGCCAACCCTCGCTGCTGGACGGTCGAAACCTTGAGCCCCGAGACCGAGGAGCAGGGCCGGCGGTCTGCGGTTCCGGGTCTTCGACCCGCGTTTGCGGGGCGCCGCACCAGCTGAGTTCCGGCTCGGTCCGAGGCCGCGGGTCGGGGCGAGCTTCGCTCTGGCCCCGGGCAGGATTGCCGCCCGCCGTTGAAGCTCCCGCAAAGGGGAGTTAGCGTTCGCGGGCTTGAGCGAAGCCACATCGCGCTTGGATCCATCTTCAGGGCAGGGGTCGCCGAGTCCGGGCCACCCGCGCCCCCTCCTCCCGTCCTCCGAGCGGCGCCGTCGCCGGCGCGAGTGGTGGATTGCCGTCGCGGTCGCGCTCGGTCTGGCTGTGGTGCTGCTCCTGGAGCGCCAGTTGCTCTCGTTCGGGCGAGATATACCGATTGCGCGCAACGCGATCTTCCTGGGCCTGGTTCACCTGAACGTTGTCGGGATCGCAGTGCTGGTGTTTCTCTGCGGGCGCAACGTCGTCAAGCTCGTGGTCGAACGGCGGCGCGGGATCCTGGGTTCCAAGCTCAACACCAAGTTCGTAGTGGCTTTTGCGTTCATGGCCGCGGTCTCGACCACCGTGCTGTTCGTGTTCTCGGGGTTTCTGGTGACCCGCTCGGTCGACACCTGGTTCGAACTCGAGATCTCCGACAGTCTCGGCGAGTCGCTCGAGGTGGCGGCGGCCTACTATGAGCAGACCGAGGAGAGTTCGCTGCACCTCGCCACACAGCTCGCCGGACAGATCGAGGCGCGCAGGCTGCTGCGAGAAGATGCCCTGGAGCGGCTCCGCAGCTTCGTGGCAGAAAAGCAGATCGAGTACAACCTGGGAGTCGTCGAGGTCTTCAGCGCGCAACAGGAACTGCTCGCAAGCGCCACTCACCCCGACGTTGCCGTCGTGTCCTTTGCCGGGCCCGATTCGGAACTAATCCGAGCGGGTCTCGAGGGCACGCGCTCGGCCGTCGTCGAGGCGGCGGGTCCCGGGGAGTTGATCCGCGCCGGCGTCCCGATTCGCTCGACCTTCCAGGGCCAGGACGTGGTCGGCGTGGTGGTCGTGAACTCGTTCATCCCGCGCAGCATCGGGACGCGGATCGCCAGGATCCACGCCGCGCTCGACTCGTATCGCCGGATCGAGCCTTCGCAGGGGGCGCTGGCCACGAACCTGTGGCTGCTGCTCGCCATGATCACCCTCTCGATCTTGCTGTTCTCCTCCTGGATCGGGTTTCGACTGGCCAAGCAGGTCACCGTCCCGATCCAGCGGCTCGCGGCAGCCGCGACCGAGATTGCGGCCGGCAATCTCGACGTCCAGATCGATCGTCAGGGCGACGACGAGATTGGCCTCCTGATTGAGGCCTTCAATCGTATGGCGACCGACATTCGCCTCACGAACGAGGACCTCGAGCAGCGCAGCAAGCAGATGGAGGTGATTCTGCGCGGTGTTGCGGCCGGCGTGATCGCGCTCGACGCCGAGGGGCGGGTCGCGAGCCTGAATCCCTCCGCGATGCGCCTGCTGCAGGTCGGGCCGGGCCCGTATTTGGGCCGAAAAGTCGGGGAGGTCGTCGAGGGAAGTGGGCTCGCGATGATGGAGGAGGTGATGCGCCGGCTCGGGCGCAGCCCGGCGGAGACGGTTCGGATGCAGGCCCCGGTTACGGTCGGAGACGACGTCCTGACCCTCAACTGGATCGCCTCGCGCTTGCGCGACGTCGATGGCGCGGCCGCCGGCTTCGTGCTCGTGATCGATGACGTGACCCAGATCCTGGCCGCGCAGCGCACGGAGGCGTGGCGCGACGTGGCCCGGCGTATGGCGCACGAGATCAAGAACCCGCTCACGCCGATTCAACTCTCGGCGCAGCGTCTTCGCCGAAACCTGGCCGACGGCCTCGATGGCCCGCGGCGTCAGCTGCTCGAACAGTCGACCGATGCCATCATGGGCCAGGTCGAAGCCCTGAAGCTGCTCGTCTCCGAATTCTCGCGCTTCTCGCGCCTTCCGGCGACCGACCCGGTCTCGACCGATCTGAATGCACTGGTCCGGGACACCGTCTCGATGTATCAGGAGAAGGCCGATGTCAGCTTCCGCACCCATCTCGACCCCGAGCTTCCAGCCCTCGACCTCGATCGGGAGCAGATCAAGCGCGTGATCCTGAACCTGCTCGACAATGCGCTGGGCGCGGTCGACGAGGTCTCGGAGGGGCTCCGCGAGGTGCGTGTTTCCACCGCGGCCGACCGCACCGTAGGCACCGTCCGGCTCGAGGTCGCCGACACGGGCTGCGGCGTTCCCGCGGAGGTTCGCCGAAAGCTCTTCGAGCCGTACTTCTCGACGAAGCGGAACGGCTCTGGCCTGGGGCTTTCGATCGTGAGCCGGATCGTCTCCGACCACTCCGGCTATATTCGGGTTCGCGACAATCAGCCGCGGGGTACGCGCTTCATCGTGGAGTTGCCGACGTCGGCGTAGGATCAGCATTCATGGCCGCGACCATCCTGATCGTGGATGATGAAGAGAGCATCCGCACATCGGTAGCCGAGATCCTCTCGGACGAGGGGTACAGCTACCGGGTTGCGGGCTCCGGCGAGGAGGCGTTGGCGACGATCGCCGATGCCGCGCCGGACCTGGTGCTGCTCGATATCGCGATGCCCGGGCCGGACGGGATCGAGGTCCTCGAGCGACTGCGCGACGGCCGGCCCGAGCTTCCCGTGATCATGATGTCCGGGCACAGCACCATCGAGATCGCGGTTCGGGCAACGCGCCTCGGTGCCTACGACTTTCTCGAAAAGCCGCTGTCCTGCGACAAGCTTCTGCTGGCGATCAGCCACGGTCTCGAGCAGGCGGGCCTGCGGCAGGAAAATCGCCGACTCCGCGAGGAAATCACGGGCCGCCGCGAGATGATCGGGAACTCGCACGTCGTCCGGGATCTCAAGGAGCAGATCTCGCTTGCCGCGCCCACGGACGGCTGGGTTCTCATCACGGGGGAGAACGGGACCGGCAAGGAACTGGTTGCGTCGCGGATTCACGTGCACTCCAAACGGGCGGCGGCGCCATTCGTGGCCGTGAGTTGTGCGGCGATTCCGGACGAATTGATTGAGAGCGAACTCTTCGGCCACGAGAAGGGCGCCTTTACCGGCGCCATCCAAACCCGAGCGGGAAAATTCGAGATTGCCAACCGAGGCACGATCTTCCTCGATGAGATCGGTGACATGAGCCTCATGACGCAGGCCAAGATCCTTCGGATCCTCCAGGAGCACTGCTTTGAACGCGTCGGGGGGTCGGACACCATCGAAGTGGACGTACGGGTGATCGCGGCCACGAACAAGGACCTGAAGCGCGCGATGGCGGAGGGGTCCTTCCGCGAGGATCTCTTCTACCGCCTGAACGTCATCCCGTTCCACGTCGCACCGCTCCGCGAGCGGCGCGAGGATATCCCGCTGCTGCTCGGTCACTACCTCAAGCTGTTTTCGACCGAGAGTGCGGGTGGGAGCAAGCAGATCTCGGCCGGCGCCTTGCAGCGCCTCGTCGACTACGCGTGGCCCGGTAACGTGCGCGAACTTCGGAATATCGTCGAGCGCCTCGTGCTCATGACCCCGGGGGCCAGGATCGAGATCGAAGATCTCCCCGAACAGATCCGGACGCGCGGTCAGGAGGCACTGAGAGCAGACGAGCTATCGGCTGCACGGGGCGCCTTCGAGCGAGAATTTCTGCTCGAGAAGTTGCGCCTGAACGGTTGGAACATCTCGCGCACGGCCGGGGTCGTCGGGCTCGCGCGGGAGAGTCTCTCGCGCAAGCTTCGCGCCCTCGGGATCGACGTCGAGCGGAGCCGTAGTGGAGGCTGAGCTCCGCTCGAATCCGGGCTCGGCTGGGCCTCGGGCCGCGGGGGCGGCTTGATCCGCGCGCGGGGTCGCGTACTTTCCGCCGGACCCGATTCGGTGCGGGTGGGGCTGCCAGAGTGGCCGGGTCATCGTCCCGGTCAGTTTGCGATGTTACTTCCAGATCCCGACGGCCGTACCCGCGACCCGCTGCTGCCGAGGCCGATGGCGGTCTTCCGGGGCGGGCCCGATGCGCTCGAGTTCCGCTTCAAGGTCGTTGGGCCCGGGACGGCACTGCTTTCCGAACTTCGGGAGGGTGAGGCACTCGGGGTGCTGGGCCCGCTCGGCAACGGGTTTTCGATTCCCGACCGCGCCGCGACGCTGGTCGGGGGTGGAACCGGGATTGCGTCGCTCTACGAACTGGCGCGTGAAGCGCCCGCGGGGACCCGGGTGCTGCTGGGCGGGCGCAGCCGACGGGAGTTGCTCGCGCTGGAGGAATTCCGGGCGCTCCCGGTCGAGGTCGAGTTCTCCACGGACGACGGTTCGCTCGGACACACCGGCCTTGTCACCGACTTACTCCAGCCCGAGCCGGATTCCTGGGTGTTGGCTTGCGGTCCCACGCCCATGATGCGCCGGGCAGCCGAGATCGCGGCAGCCGCGGGTGCCCGCTGTCGGGTGTCGCTCGAGAACACGATGGCGTGCGGGTTCGGGATCTGTCTCGGCTGTGCGGTGCCGCTCGACTGCGGATTCCGTTACGTGTGCACGCACGGGCCCGTTTTCGATGCGGCCCGGCTGGACTGGGACGGGCTTCCGTGACTGCGGCCGCGGTCGATCTGTCCGTCGATTTCTGCGGCGTGCGGCTCGCGAATCCGGTGTTGCTGGCGAGCGGCACCTGTGGTTACGGGACCGAACTGGAACCGTTTCTAGACCTTCGCGAACTCGGAGGGATTTTTGCGAAGTCCTTGACTCTCGAGCCCAGAGCGGGGAACTCGCCCCCCAGGATCGTGGAGACGCCTTCGGGGATGATCAACGCGATCGGCCTCGAGAACGTGGGCGTCGATGCCTTCGTAGCAGAGAAGCTCCCGGCAATTCCAGCTGGCGTGGTCGTCTTCGCGAGTGTCTTCGAGCGGCAGGTCGAAGGTTAAGCGGGGGTCTGCGAACGCCTGAACGGCGCGCCGGGCCTCGCCGGGATCGAAATCAACGCGAGTTGCCCCCACGTAAAGGCGGGAGGTGCCGAATTCGGACAGGATCCCGCTGGCCTTCGGGATCTGGTACGCGCGTGCCGTGCGGCCACGCGTCTCCCGCTCGTGGTGAAGCTCTCCCCGAACGTGACCTCGATCGCAGAGATGGGCCGGATCTGCGAGAGCGAAGGGGCGGACGGCCTCTCTCTGATCAACTCTCTGCAGGCCCTCGAGGTCGATGTCGAGTCCCGGCGGCCCGTGTTACGCAACACGATCGGGGGCCTCACCGGCCCCGCGATCCGGCCCGTGGCGCTGCGCATGGTCTGGCAGGTGGCCCAGGCGGTGCAGATTCCGATCTGCGGGATCGGGGGCATCTCGACCGCTGCGGACGCCGTCGCCTTCCTGTTGTGTGGCGCCTGCTGCGTCCAGGTGGGGACCGCGAGCTATCGAGATCCGCAGGCCGCGGTCGAGATCCGGGACGGGATCCGGGCGTACTGCGAGCGTCAGGGAGTTTCGGGGCCATCGGCCCTGATCGGGGCTCTGGAGCGTCCGCGCTAGCCGCCCTCCGCGGCGCCCGGGAGACGGAAATCCCCACAGAATCAGGCACCTGCGCTTGCCGGGTGCCGCTGATTCTGGTATCTATCGGCAGATTCTTCTTGTGATCGGTTTTTCGAAAGGCGGGCGGCAGGCCGCCTTTTTTGTTCTGGCTGTCCGCCGCGAGCCCGGGCGAAAGAGTCGTGCCGCGCCCGCTTGCCGGTGACGAGATTCTATGTACCGAGACATTCCCGAGGAGCTTCTCCAGGTGATCGAGCCAATTGCGATGAGTCACGAACTCGAGGTCGTCGAGGCGGCACTCTCGGGAGCCGGCGCGCAGCGCAGGTTGCGTGTCGTCCTGGACACTCCAGCCGGTGACGGGAGCTTGACCCTCGACCAGTGCGCGGGGGTTTCTCGAGAACTCCGACACGGCCTCGATGCCAGCGGTCTGCTCGGTAATGCCTACTTTCTCGAAGTCAGCTCGCCCGGGGTAGACCGGGTGCTCGGCCGGGAGGTGGACTTCGAACGCGCGGTCGGTCGGCAGCTGGCGCTCGAGACCGTTGGGCTCCTGGACGGGCAGCGTCGATTCCGGGGCGAGTTGCTCAGCTTCTCCTCCGGCCAACTGAGACTGCGTACGGAGTCCGGCGAACGCGAGATCCCTTTCTCGGCCATCGCCCGCGCGAAGGCCTTCGATCCCGCAGCCGCCGCCAGCACCCGAGAGCGCAAGCCCCGGGACCGCAGTCGCCGGGGGAAGAGGTAGCGCGATGGAGATTGGTCTGAAGCGCATCATCGATCAGGTCTGCAAGGACAAGGGCCTGACGCGTGCTGCCGTGATCGATGCGCTGGAAAAGTCGCTCGTGATGGCGGCCCGGCGCAAGTTCGGACTGGAGCGCGAGATCGAGGCGAAGTACAACGAGGCCACGGGAGAGATCGAACTCTTCGAGTTCAAGGTGGTGGTCGAATCCGTGAGCGATCCGTCCACGCAGGTCCCGCTGGAAGAGGCCCTCCGCCACGACTCGGAGGTCGAGGTCGACGATCAGATCGGACTCAAGATCGATACCACCGGGTTCGGGCGAATCGCCGCACAGACCGCGAAGCAGGTGATCATTCAGGAAGTTCGGGGCGCCGAGCGGCAGATCGTCTACGACGAGTACAAGGATCGCGTTGGCGAGGTCGTCAACGGGATCGTACGCAGGATCGAAAAGGGAAACATCATCGTAGACCTGGGTCGGGCGGAGGGAATCATCCCCCGCAAGGAACAGGTTCCGCGCGAAATGTGGCGCGTGAACGAGCGGATCCGGGCCTACATTCTGGAAGTTCAGAAGGAAGCACGCGGGCAGCAGGTGCTGTTGTCTCGCGGCTGTACCCAGTTTCTGACGAAGCTCTTCGAACAGGAGGTGCCCGAGATCTACGAGGGCATCGTCCAGATCTCGGCCGCAGCTCGCGAGCCCGGCGCGCGCGCGAAGGTGGCAGTTTCGTCCCGCGACAACGACGTAGACCCGGTGGGAGCCTGCGTCGGCATGCGCGGGAGCCGCGTCCAGGCCGTGGTCGGAGAGCTTCGGGGCGAAAAGATCGACATCGTGCCGTGGAGCAGCGATTCGGTTCGCTACGTCTGCAACGCGCTCGCGCCGGCCCAGGTGGTCCGGGTGATGGTGGATGACGTCAATAAGCAGATGGACGTGATCGTGCCCGACGATCAGCTCTCGCTCGCGATCGGCAGGAAGGGCCAGAACGTCAGGCTTGCAGTCCAGCTGACCGGCTTTCGGATCGACATCAAGAGCGAGACGAAAATGCTCGAAGCCCAGGGCGATCTCGAAGAGGCGCTTTCGGTGGTCGACGGGGCCGGCGAGACAGAGGCCAAGCTGCTTCTCGACCATGGCATCTCAGACCTGAATGCGCTGGCCGAAGCCGAGACACTGTTCCTGACGCAGATTCCCGGAATCTCGGAGGCGGGCGCTGCCCGGGCCCAGGAGCGCGCTCGCGAAATCCAGGCCGAGCGCCTCGCGGCCGCCGAAGCAGAGGCCCAGCAGGCAGCGCTGGCGGCGACCGCGGCGGAGAGCGAGGGAGCCCAGGCTCCGGAGCCACAGGCCGTGGTGGAGGCCCCTTCCGAAGGTTCCGTCTCGGAAGCAACTCCCGGAGGTACTCCGGATCCGGGCACGGGCGCGTAGCGTCTCGGAGACAGATCAGCATGGCGAAGGTCAGGGCATACAAGATCGCGGAGGAACTCGGACTCGAGAAGGACGAGTTCCTCAGGCGGGCGGGTGAAATCGGAATTTCGCTGCGCAGCGCCCTGGTCGGGATCGAGGAGGATCAGGCAGACGAGATCCGACGTCGCCTCGGAGGGAAGGGCAGCGCCGAGAGAGTAGAGACGCGCGTGGGG
>JAYZEO010000016.1:0-16160 GCA_036337215.1 Myxococcota bacterium
GGTGAATCCGATCGCTCCGATTCCCAGGAAGTACACGCCGTGGCGCAGTTGGACCACACCCCGCGCAAAGGCCTCCAGGTGCGACTGAAGCTCGACTTCCTCCAGCACGCGCGCGAATGGCTGGCTCACGAGCGTCGAGAGCCAGTGGAAGTCGTACAGAATGAAGGAGAGTGCATAGGCCACCACCGCGGCCACGACCTGATTGCGACTCAGCGACGAGCAGGCGAGCCCGATCGAGGCCACCGCGATTCCGAAGCCGAGTTGGCCGAGATAGAGTGCCAGCAGGTGCGGCAGGCCGAGCTGGGCCTGCCGCACCGCCACGGCCGGGTACAGCGCGGTCATTGCGAGCAGCAGGGCCACGAACGACCAGGCGACCAGGTACTTCGCAGCCCCGATCTCCCAGGTACGCAGCGGGGTCGTGAGCAGCAGTTCATCCGTCCCCTGCGTCTTCTCTTCGGCGAAGACCCGCATGGTGATCAGAGGAATCACGAGCAGCAGCATCAGGCTCACGTCCTGGCTGAGTGGAATGAACACCTCCTCGAGGAGGTTCAGCTGCCGCGGGATGGTTCCCGAGTCGAAGCCTCCCGCTCCGATTCCCTCTGAATGGAACACGAACAGCAGCCGGTTGAAACGGACCAGGTGGTCGAAGAACAGCACCGCCGTGACCGAGACCGAAGCGGTGAGCACGACGTACGCGATCGGAGTCGAGAAGAGTGACCGCAGTTCCTTCCGCAGCAGCGTCCAGATTCGCCAGCTCACGCGTCGGCCTCCGAGTCGTTCGTTTCGGCCAGAAACAACTCCTCGAGATGCTTGCCGGAAGCCAATTCCTGCGCCGTTGCGATTCGGCGCGGCCGGCCACCCACGAGCAGCAGCACGCGGTCGCAGCAGGCCTCGGCTTCACCGAGTTGGTGGGTGCAGAGCAGCACGGTGTGATCGCCGCCGAGCCCCTGGATGATTCGGCGCAGCGCGATCTGTTGCGCAGGGTCGAGGCCCACGGTGGGTTCGTCGATCACCAGTAGCGCGGGCTCGTGCAGCAGCGCCTGTGCCAGCGACACGCGCTGGCGAAATCCTTTCGAGAGTACTCCGATGCGCCGGGTCCGGACTTCTTCGAGGTCGAAGCGTTCAATTGCGCGCTCGACCGCGTCCTGGCGCGCGACCCCGCGCAGACCCCGGAGTTCCGCCATCAGCCGCAGGAAGCTGTCCACGCGGTGATCCGAGTAGAGTTTCGGTTGCTCCGGTGCGTAGCCAATCCGTTTGCGGACGGCGTGGGGCTCTTTGACCACCGAGGTTCCGTCGACTCGAACGTCGCCCGAGGTCGGAAGCCAGTACCCGGTCAAGATGCGCAGAAAGGTGGTCTTGCCGGCGCCGTTGGGCCCGATCAGGCCGAAGATCTCGCCGGGCGCGACGTCGACCGAGAAGTCGCGCAGCGCGACCTGGTCACCGAATTGCTTGGTGACGTTTCGGGCCTCGATCTGCGCGCTCATGGCTCAGGTGGAGACAGGGTAGTACGAACCTTCACGCACGACTCGTCAGTCCTTCCAGGATTCGGATCGGAGGGAGAAAATTCATACAAATCAGTCACTTATAGAAGTTTCCGCGTTGACCTCGGGTTTCGATCCAGAGTACCATCCGGCGCCTCGGCCGCCGGGTCGAAGCTCTCGAGGGGGCGCCGCATGCATTTCGGGTGGACGACCGAGCAGGAGTTGCTCCGCAGTACCGCGCGCGAGTTTCTCGAGCGGGAGTGTCCGATCTCGCGGGTCCGGGAGTGGATGGAAGACTCGCGCGGCTACAGCCCCGAGGTCTGGGCAAAGCTGGCCGAACTCGGTTGGCTCGGGCTCTTGATTCCGGAGGCGTACGGTGGCTCGGGTCTGGGCTTCGTCGATCTGACCGTGATTCTCGAGGAGACGGGTCGATCGCTGCTTCCGTCCCCGTTCCTGGCCACGCTTCAGGGGACCCTCGCGGTGCTGCGAGCCGGGAACCCCACGCCGCGAAAGGAGATCCTGGGCGGTGTCGCGGCCGGCGAACGGATTCTCTCGTTCGCGATTACGGAGGAGTCCGGAACCGAAGACGCTCGCGATCTCGAGACACGCGCGACCCGTGACGGTTCCGGGTATCGCGTGACCGGGACCAAGCTGTTCGTTCCCGACGGCCAGAATGCCGACCAGATCGTGGTCGTCGCCCGTACGGGCGGGGCCGGCGAGTCCGGGATCTCGCTGCTGCTCGTCGATCGAGAGGCGCCGGGCCTCGAGGTGCGACCGCTCGAGTCGATCGATCATACGCGTCGGATTGCGGAGCTTCGTTTCGACGGGGTGCGGGCGGAGCTTCTCGGCGAAGATCTGGCCGGCTGGAACGTCTGGCGGTGGGTTCGCGACCGGGCGCTGGTCGCGCTCGCGGCCGAGGCCGTCGGCGGCGTGGAAAAGGTGCTCGAGGATTCGGTCGCGTACGCGAAGCAACGTGTTCAATTCGGAAAGCCGATCGGGGTCAATCAGGCAATCAAGCACAAGTGCGCCGACATGTTGATCGACCTCGAGTCCTCGAGGTCGATCACGCACTACGCGGCCTGGCATGCCGCGGAGGATCTCGAGCAAGCCTCGCTCTTCGCTTCGATGGCGAAGGCTTTCACGAGCGATGCCTACCGCCGCGCGAGTGCCGAGAACATCCAGATCCACGGCGGGGTCGGCTTTACCTGGGAGTACGACTGTCACCTGTACTTCAGGCGCGCCAAGGCCATCGAGGTCACGTACGGCGATTCCGTTCATCACCGCGAGCAGGTGGCGGAGCTTCTGGACCTTTCCTGAGCGCCTCCTCGGCGGCGCGGCGAAGCTGGACGGGATCCGCGCTGCGGCCGGACCACAATCTCAGTTGCTCCACCGCCTGGTGCACGAGCATGTCGAGGCCGTCCTGGGTTCTGCAGCCGCGCTCGCGCGCCTCGCGCAGCAGGCGGGTTTCGAGGGGCCGGTAAACGGTATCGAAGACCGTCGTTTCGGGTGCGAGTCTCCCGCTCGGACACGGGGTGTCGCCAGGATTCGGATCCATACCGAGCGGCGTCGCGTTCACGAGCAGGTCGGGAGCCTTCGGCTGAGCTTGTGTGCGCGCGCCGAGTTCTTGGGCCAGGCGCCGGGCGCGTTCCGGGGTCCGGTTCGATACCGTGACCTCCATGCCGAGTTCCAGCAGCGCGAATACCACCGCGCGCGCGGCACCTCCCGCACCGAGCACGGTTGCGCGCCGCCCCTGCCACGGTCCCATCGCTTCGAGTGTCCTGCAAACGCCCAGCCAGTCGGTGTTGTCGGCGCGAATCCGGTCTCCGATGCGAGTCAGCGTGTTGGCGGCCCCGATCCGCCGCGCATCTTCCGAAATCTCGTCGGCGAGTCCCAGGACCGCCTGCTTGTGGGGGATCGAGATCGAGAGCTGCCGAATTCCGAGGGCCCGCATGCCCGAAACCGCTGCCGGGAGCGCATCGGCCGGCACGTCGAAGGGCAGGTAGACCGCGTCCAGCCCGAGTGCGTCGTAGGCCGAGCGGTGCAATATCGGGGAAAGCGTGTGTCCCGCCGGATGAAGCAGGATTCCACAGAGCTGGGTCGTCATTGCCGCGTCCTTCTTGCTCGAGCTTAGGGAACCGGGTCGAGCCCGCGCAGGGTTTCCGCCGCCGCTGCGACCAGCCACGAAGCGAAGTCGGGCCCGTGCAGAGACAGGCAAGCTTCGTAGCCGCCTCGCTCGAAGGTCTGGCCGGTGACCACGTATCCGAGCCAGTCGTTGGAGAGAGATACGACAAAGCGCGCCGAGCCGCCGGGCATCTGGCTTCGGATCGCCTCCCCGACGGCGGCCGTGGGCTCGGCCGGGAGCGCGATCAGGGTCGCAGCGCCGACTCGGAGCGCGTGGAGCGGAACGCGAGTTGCCACGAAGCGCTCGAGTGGCGCGCGGACGAACGGTGTCAGCCACCAGATGCCGCAAAAGCGCCGTAGTGCGATCGGGGGTGGCTCGGACCAGCGCTCGGCCACCCGGAGTTCGGCCGGGGACGCGGGCCCGAGCGCCCCCGCGGTCTGCAGCACGGCGCGTCCGAGCCTGATTCCGATCTCGTTCGCCTGCTTCCATTGTGTCTCGAGCGGTCCCTCCCAGAGTTCTCCTTCCGCGGGTGCGGGGGCCTGATCTCCGAGCGGACCGGGTAGGAACAGTGCGCGTACGCCGCGCGCTTCGAGCCAGCGCCGCGCCGCTCCCACGTAGTCGGCCGAGTACCGGGTGTTGTCAGGCGAGAGCACCGTCGGGTGTGCAGCGTACGCGAACACCAGCAGGGGCGGGCGCCCGTCGTCGAAGCTCGCGCGCAGGACCGGGAGCGCGCGCTCGCGCGCGCCGTCGGGGCGGCGCCGATTTACGGCAAGTTCGAGCGTGGCCTCGCCGCTCTGGATCTGGGCCGTTGCCAGATCGGCCGCGGCCGCCGCCAGGGCCTCGAGGGCGGCCGCCAGGATGCGGCCCGGGATCTCGGGATCGAACGCGCCTCCCGTGACCCGCTCTGCGAGCCAGCCGCGCAGGTAGCCCCCGGGGCCCGAGTGCGTGTGCGTCGCCGTGAATACGATCGCGTCTATCTCGAGGCCAGCCGCTGCCGCGACCAGGTCGGTGCGGAGGGCGCCGCGCGGGATCACCAGGTCCGCGACGACGAGTGCCACGCGAAGTTCCCCCCGGGCGAAGACGACCGCCCGAATCTCGGGCGGGTCCAGTACGCCGTCGGCGCGACGATCGCGCAGCCCGCCGTACCCCCCGAGCGGCGCACCTTCGGGCGCGGGGAGGGATGCCCGCCCGAAGCCGACCTGAAGCGGGCCCTCGTCTGCGCCCGAGAGTCCGAACGCCAGGATGGCCGTGAGCCAGACCTGGCGGGCCCGCAGCCGCCTACGCGCCGTCGACGCGTGCCCGTACGGCGCGCAGATCATCCCACACCGCCTGCCGCGTCTCGCGCGTGTAGTTCCGGAGCAGGTAGGCCGGGTGGTAGGTCGGCATCAACGGGATGCCGTGCCACTCTTCCCAGGTTCCGCGGGCGCGCGTGATCGCCACGGGCCTTCCAAGCATCTTCTGTGCCGCGGGCTTTCCGAGGGTGACGATGGCCCTGGGTGAGATGGCCCGGATCTGTTGCTCCAGGAAGGGGCTGCAGGCGGCAACCTCGTCGAGTTGTGGATCACGGTTCTTGGGCGGCCGACACTTGACGATGTTGCAGATGTACACGTCCTCCCGGGTCCATCCCACCGCTTCGATCATTTTCGTGAGCAATTCCCCTGCACGCCCCACGAAGGGCCGGCCGCTGCGGTCCTCCTGTTCCCCCGGCCCCTCGCCGACGAAGACGACCGGGGCCTCGGGGCTGCCCTCGCCGAACACGATGGTCCGCCGTCCCTCGTGCAGCCTGCAGCGCGTGCAGTCTCCCAGTTCCTTGGCTACCGCTGCCAGCGCGCGCTCGGACGCGCCCCCCAGGGGAATCCGGGAAGAATCGAGGGGAGCCACGGCCGGACGGAAGCCCGGTGTCTTGCGCGCAGGCGCTGCCGCGCGCGGAACGCGATCGACTCCGTTGGCTTCCAGTTCGATCAGGCTCGTCCGAATCTCTCGCAGCAGGTCGCGGCCTTTTTCTGAAACGCTCACTCTGCGGCACTCCCAGCGGGCGCGGAACCGTGCCGGATCCGCTCCAGCTTTTCCTCGAGCTCGAACTCGAAGCCCGGATCGTTGGCATCGTCGTGGCAGCTCCCGCAGATCTGCAGGATCACGCAGCCATCACACTTGTCGGTCAGCGCCAGGATCGTACCCGACCTGCGCGCATCGCGGGCGACGTGGGCTCCCCCGGGACCGTGGCAACTCTCGCAGCCGACTCCGCCCAGGGCCTCGCCGCCACTCGGAAAGCCCCCGGCGGCTTCGAAGCCCGTGGTGTGACAGCGCTGGCACTCCGTGCTGTCGGACCGCTCTTGGGCTGCCAGCGTTTCGAGTGCTCGCGCGTGTGGCGTCTTCTGCCAGAGCGCGAACTCTCGGCTGTGACAATCGGCGCAGGCCCGTGATCCGACGTAGTCGGCTGCGTGGAAGAGAGACCGCTGGCGATGTTCCCGCTTCTCCAGCAGCGCTCTCCGCTGTTCGAGCGAAAGTTTCGTGAATTGGAACTGAGCCGCGTGCGAGACCTCGGGCAACCGTTCCGAGAAGACGAAGTTTAGGGAGTGGGTGGCTGTGTGACAGTCTGCGCACACGCCCGGGTAGCCTCCCTTCTCGGCCAGGAAGTCCGGGGACTGGTGCGGTCCGCCGCGCCCGTGGCAGTTCTCGCACTGGACACTCTCCAGATGCTCCAGCGGTTGATCCAGTGCGTACCCCCCGGGCTGGCCCCATCCCACGCTATGACACCCGATGCACTCCGAGTTTCGCTCCTCACCGTGCTCGAGCAGTGTGTCGTACGCATGCGCGTGACGGGTCAGAAGCCAGCTCGAATGCTGCTGGCGGTGGCAGGCCTGGCACATTTCGGAGCCGCTGTACTCGGAGCGGCTCAGCAGAATCGGGTTGGGGATTCCCAGCGCCTGGCGCAACTCCATCGAGATGATCGCCTTGATTCGGGGGCTGATGCCGCCGAAGCGGCCCACGATCCTGGCGCTGCGATCGATCAGCACGGTATCGGGAACGCCCAGCCGGTGTTCGTAGGCCTGCTGAGCCGATGCCTCCGGATCGACGTAGAGGGGGATCTCGAGCTCGAGGTCCTCCCGCATTTCGCGTATCAGAAAGGGTCGGTCCCGGATGCTGACCGAAATGACTTCGAGGTCTTCGTATTCGGGCTTGCGTTTCAGCCCGTCGAGGAACTGGAGTGCCTCGTGGCAGTGAGGGCAGCTCGGAAGGAAGAAGACCAGCGCGATCACCTTGCCGCGCAGTTCCTCCAGGCTCGCTTTGGCGCCGCGCAGGCTCTGGACCTCGAATCCGGGCGCGGGGGGCGAGGTACCGAGCAGCGGTCGGGTGCTTTGATCGAGCGGCTCGAGATGCAGAATCCGACGTAACTCGGACTCGTACGCCTGCGACGGGTCCGGAACCCCCTCGGGTTCGTAGGCGAGCCCTGCGATGATGTATCCGTCGGCGTCGATCACGTAGACGGCGGACTTTCCCGGGGGTACGCCCAGCTTGCGCGTAATCGAGAGATCCTGGTCGAGGATGACGGGCAGGTCCTCGAGGTAGAGGTTCACGAAGGGCTGCACGCGCTCCGGCTCGAGGTCCCGGTTGACGACCAGGACTGCGATGTTCGCTTCCTCGGTATCCCGGGTGACGCGGCGCACGAGCTCGGCCATCTCGGGCGCGGCGTGATCGGTCGTCGCGAAGGCATAGATCAGGCCCCGCCGGCCCACGATGCTGTCGGTGCTACCGATCCCGCCGCCCAACACCGGTCCTGAGAAGCGCGGAAGAACGCGTTCGCGCCGAGTTTCCGCGGCCTCCCCGGCCGGCATCCCGCCCGCGATCCAGATTCCGAGCAGGCTCGCGAGCCACAGCGCGCTCACCCGTCGTCGGGGCTCGCGACGGTTCCCGCGCGCGATCAGGTGCCGCCTGGATTCCATAATGGTCGCGCGATGTTAGGAAGCAGGCGGCGGTAGTGTCAAACCCGCCTGAATCGGGTCCGTTTACGCCGGACCGGCCGCCGCATAGACTCCGCGAAGGAGCGATTTCGTTTGAGCATTCCTTCGCCCGCCGACTTCGTGCGCCAGTTGCGGCAGATGACCGAGTCGCGATGCCCGTGCGCGGTGGCCACCGTGGTGGAGGTGATCGGGAGCGCGTCTGCGGGCCCGGGCGCCAAGGCGATCATCGATGCCTCGGGCCGGACCGTTTATGGCTGGGTCGGTGGCGGCTGTGCCGAGACCGCGGTTCGGGACGAAGCGCTCGCGGCGCTTGCGGACGGGCGGCCGCGGCTGTTGCGGGTCGATCTCGACGACGAGGTGCTCGGAGTCGGGATGCCGTGTGGGGGTCAGATGAACGTGTATGTCGAGCCGCTGCTCCCGGAGCCCACTCTGCTCGTGCTCGGTCACGGGCGTATCGCAGAGGCGACGGTCTCGATCGGCAAGTTGCTCGAGTTCCGTGTGGTGGTCGACGATCCACTCGCGACTTCCGAGGCCTTCCCTCTCGCCGATCTCACGATTTCCGACGATCCGGACTACGCGAAGGCAGAGTGCGACTCGGAGACCTACGTCGTGATCACGACCCAGCACCGGGGCGACTACGAGGCGCTCTCGCGCGTGTTGCGTCAGGGCCCGGCCTGGGTCGGGCTGGTGGCGAGCCGCAAGCGCAGTGCACTCGTCATCGAGCGGCTCTACGAAGACGGCTTTTCGGCCGACGAGTTGCGCCGGGTCGCCGCGCCCTGCGGGCTCGACATCGGGGCCGTGACTCCACAGGAGATCGCGCTTTCGATCATGTCGGAAGTCCTGCAGGTGCGCCGGGGTTACACGGGGTCCGGTCGCCCGCTGCGCGACGTGAAGGGCGTGCGGATTACCGAGGACGGGATCGAGGTCCCTGACGGGCCGCTCCGCTCCGACAAGTGCCCGAGCTGAGCGAGGTCGAGGCCCTCTACCGGGAAGTCGTCCTCGACCACTACCGCAACCCCCGGCATCGGCGTGCGCTCGATGCGCCCGATGCGGCGGCGACTGTGCACAACCCGGTCTGCGGGGATCAGGTGAGGGTCGAGGTCGAATTCGCCGAAGATCCGAGCGAGCCGGGCCCGCGCCATCTGCGGTCTCTCTCGGCGCGGACACGCGGCTGTAGCATCGCGGTCGCGGCGGGAAGCGTGATGACGGAACTGCTCGCCGGCCGCCCGGTCGGCGAGGCGACCGGCTTGCACGCGGAACTCGGTCGCATCGTCGAGGGCCAGCCTCCGGCGCCCGGAACCGATCGTCGGCTGCGTGCCTTCGCGGGGGTTTCCCGGTTCCCGTCGCGGCGCCGCTGTGCGTTGCTCGCGTGGGAAGCGCTGGACGCAGCACTGCAGGCCTCGGGGCCCGTGTTGAGGACGGGCCCCGAGGCCGGCGGGAAGCCGGTTCGGTCGTAGCGACTGCTTAGTTCGCCTTCTCGAGCAGGTGGATTGCGCAGGCGGAGCCGAGCCCGATCACGTGCGTCATCCCGACGCGCGCGTTCTCGACCTGCCGCTCTCCGGCCTCGCCACGCAGGTGCGTGGAGACTTCGTAGATGTTGGCGATGCCGGTCGCGCCCAGCGGATGGCCCTTGGAGAGCAAGCCGCCCGAGACGTTCACCGGAACCCGGCCGCCGAGCGCCGTCTGGCCCTCGTCGATCATCTTGCCCGCCTCGCCATCCCCGCACAGCCCCAGGTTCTCGTAATGCAGGATCTCCGCGGTCGCGAAGCAGTCGTGGAGTTCCACGAGGTCGACATCTTCCGCGCCGACGCCGGCCATCTCGTAGGCGGCCTTGGCTGCAAGCCGGGTGCAGCTATTCACGTCGGGCATCACCAGGTCGCGCTCCTGCCAAGGATCGCTCGTCAGCACTGAAGCCTTGACCCTCACGGCGCGACCGAGCCCGAGTTCTCGGGCCTTGGACTCCGAAGCCAGGACTGCCGCGGCGGCGCCGTCCACGTTGACCGAACACATCAGCTTGGTGTTGGGATAGGCGATCATCTCTGCGTTCATGACTGTTTCAAGCGGGGTCTCGATCTGGTACATGGCCTTCGCGTTCATCGTGGAGTGGTGGTGGTTCTTGACGGACACCTTGGCGAACTGTTCGAAGCTGGTGCCGTACTTGCGGCTGTGCTCCATCCCGGCTTCAGCGAACACCGCCGGCATGGTTCCCGAGCCGAGCAGACCTTCCTTGGGAATCCCGGAGCCCCCGCCCGCACCGCCGAGGAGGCCGCGGCCCATCTGTTCCACGCCGACGGCGAGCACCAGGTCGTAGACGCCCGCCTTGATGCTCATCCATGCCTCGCGGAATGCGGTTGCACCCGTTGCGCAGGCATTGGCGCAGTTCACGACCGGAATGCCGGTCTGGCCGATTTCCTGCAGCACGCGCTGACCCACCATGCCGCCAGCCTGGCCGAGGTTTCCACAGCAGAGGGCCTCCATCTGTTGGATCGTGAGCCCGGCGTCGTCGAGTGCCATCAGGGCGGCCGTCGCGCCGAGTTGAGGCACGTTCTTTTCAGGGAAGCGCCCGAACTTGATCATGTCGATTCCGAGAACGTAGACGTCACTCATGTTGCGCTCCTTGTCGATCAGCCGCGAGGCTGAAAGAAGTAACTGAGATAAGAGTTTCCCTCACGGTCCTTGCGACCGAGGGCGTCCTGGTAAACCACCTCGACCGGCATGCCAAACTGGATCTTCTCAGGGTCCGGCTCGATGTTGATCAGATTCCCCTTGACGGTCCCACCTCCCTCGAGATCGACGATGGCGGAAACGTAGGGCACATCGATGCCCGGGAAGGAGCGGTGTACGATCGAGTACACGTGAAGCGTCCCGTGATTTGCCAGCCGGGTCGCTTCGAGTTTGTCGCGCGTGCCGCAACTGGAGCAGGTCGACCGTTCTCCCAGGAAAATCGCTCCACACCCGCTGCACTTCTGTCCTTCGAGGTAGGGGTCGCCGCTTTCGGGGATCTTCAAAAAGGGGACCACGGGGAGCGGCTTTGCGGCCGCAGCTTCTTCTGTCATCTTCGAGGCTCCACGCCCCGGGTCGGGCCCGGGAACTCCAGGGGTTGCTTAGCTCGCGTAAGGTCCTGCGAAACGTGAGTACGCCCCGCAGTGCATGACCGCGAAGCGTGCTTCGTTCAGGCGCAGCGATCATGCACGACCCGGAGGCTGTGGGTCAATCGCCACCGGCCCCCGGGTGTCGCCGGAACGCGCCGGGGCGGTTCGGGTCCGGCTAGCGAATCTCGTACGGCCGGTCGCCCGTGTCCGGTCCGTCCTCGCGGCTGGCCCGGAGTCGGGCTAGGTGTTCCAGCAGGACGGGATTGTCGCGTTCGAAGGTCAGCGCGGTCTGAATGTGAGCGATTGCCCTTGCGATCTCGCCTCGGGCTTCGGCCTCGTTCGCGAGTTGGAAGAACTTGCGCCCGTTTGTCGTGCGACCGGTCCGGGCGCGGGACTGCTCCTGGCGCGACTCCTCGTCCTCGAGTGTGTAGCGCAGTCGGCCCTCCCCGAGGTTCTGATCGTACGCGGGCCTGCGCACCGAGTCGCGCAAAACCACCCAGGCCTCGTTGATGTGGCGCGAGATCTGGTCGACTGCCTTCTGAACGGGCGCGTCTTCGTTTAGGTAGCGGTCCGGATGGAAGGCGCGCCTGGCGCTGTAGTAGGCACGCTTGATCTCCTTGAGCGAGGCGGTTCGTTCCGTTCGGAGCAAGCGGTAGTAGTCCATGCTGCCTGCGAGGCGAGCGAGCGCTTGGATCTCAGCGGGACTCATCTGTTGCGGCCTCCAGTCGGGTCCATCTGCCTCAATCCGAAGCGGGTTCAGCGTCTATCGTGTCTTCCGGCTCCAGCGGAATTGCGCGAGGGTCGTCGGGCGTGGTCGGCTTCGACCCCGCGGGCGCGTTCTGCGGTTCACCCCGGTCGGTCGGGTCCGTGGCGGCCGAATCGCTGCCGTCCCGGATGATCCTCTCGATTTCGGTCTCGCTGAGACCTCCCGACAGCGTGACGGAGGTGAAGCGCTGAGCGCCCGTCACAGGATCCCCCGCGGAGACCTTCAGGATCCCCTCGGTCGTGATTGCAAAGGTGACCTCGATCTTGACCTCTCCGCGCGGGCCCGGCTGGAATCCCGAGAACTCCACCTCGCCGAGCAGGGTGTTGTCGCGGGCGGCCTTCGATTCCCCCTGGAAGATCTGAATGGCGACCGACTCCTGAAAGTCCCTTGCGGTCGTGAACACCCGGGTCTGCTCGATCGGGACCGGGGAGTTCCGTTCGATCAAGACCTTGGTTAGGCCGCCCGTAATTCCGACGCGCAACGAGAGCGGCGTGACGTCGAGCAGGAAGGTGTCGGTCTCGGTTCCCATGAGTGATGCGGCGTGGATCGCGGCGCCAAGTGCCACCACCTCGTCGGGATTGATCGAGCAGTCCGGCTCTCGATTGAAGTACCCCTTCGTGGCCTCGCGAATCGCGGGCATTCGGGTCGAGCCACCGACCAGGATCATGCCGTCGAGGTCCTGTACGGTCAGCCCGGCCTGCTGGAGCGCTTCGTCACAGACCTTGAAGGTCCGCTGACATAGATCCTGCACCAGTTGGTCGAATTCGCCCCGCGTGATTTCGCGCTGGATGCCCAGTGCTTTTCCGTCGACCGTACACAGCGCCGGGACGTCGACGATGGTGGATTCCTTCTCGGACAACTCGATCTTGGCCTTCTCCGAAGCCTGTTTGAGCTTCTCGTAGCTGAAAGGGTCCGGACGCACGTTCCTGTCGTGGAGCGCCTGGAACTCTTCGGCGAGCATGTCGATCAGCCGGTCGTCGAAGTCGTCTCCGCCCAGAAAGGTGTCACCGCAGGTAGCCAGGACCTCGAATACGTCTCCGCCGAGTTCCAAGATGGAAATGTCGAAGGTCCCGCCTCCGAGGTCGTAGACCGCGACTTTTGCGCGCAGATCCTGCCCATACCCGTACGCGAGCGCGGCAGCCGTGGGCTCATTCAGGATCCGAAGCACGTTCAGGCCCGCGATGCGCCCGGCGTCCTTGGTCGCCTGGCGCTGGTTGTCGTTGAAGAAGGCCGGGACCGTGACGACGGCGTGTTCGAGCGAACGACCAAGTTCCTGCTCTGCGACCGAGCGCATCTCCTTCAGCACCAGAGCCGAGATCTCGGGAACCGAGAACTGTTGCTCCCGGATCTGGATCCGGACCGAGTGGCGTTCGCCCTCGACGATCTGGTAGCGAGCGATCGCAGAGGCCTTGCGAGCCTCCTCGCTGAACATGAAGCGCCCGATGAGCCGCTTGGCGCTGGAGACCGTGTGGGTTGGATCCAGGATCACCTGGGCTCTGGCCCGGTTGCCGACCGAGACGCTGCCGTCTTCGGCGAAGGCGATCACCGATGCGGTCGTGCGCTCGCCGTAGGCGTTGGACATGACGCGGGGCCGACCGTCGACCACGGTCGCCACGCAGGAATTGCTGGTTCCGAGATCGATTCCGATCGCGGCCTCTTCCTTCATCGGGCTTTCCCTCCAACCTTTTGGGGCGATGCTCTCTTCGGGGCGATCCGGAAATCTGCGGGGGCAATGCGGAAAGCTCGGACGGCCAATCCGACAAAGAGTCCCTCTGTGATCCATCGGCAGCAGGGCCCGGGACCCTTACGGGCTCAGTTCGGGCGGCACCATTGCGGGGCCGACTCCGTTGACCGGTTTGCGCTGGGGTGTTATCCCGAAAAGGGGTGCCACGCGGGCACACTCCGCCCCCTGCAGGTCTTCCAGCGCCGGCCGGGTGGGGGTCGTGTCCGGAGACGGAGGCGAGACCCATGTCCGGCCATTCCAAGTGGTCCACGATCAAGCGCAAGAAGGCAGTCGTAGACGCCAAGCGGGGCAAGGTCTTCACGCAGTTGATCCGCGAACTGACCATCGCAGCGAGGCTCGGTGGGGGGGATCGCGACTCGAACCCGCGGCTGCGCCTGACGATCGAGAATGCCCGCAAGGCGAACATGCCCAATGACAACATCGATCGCGCGATCAAGAAGGGGACGGGTGAACTCGCGGGAGAGAGTTACGCGGAGGTCCGCTACGAGGGATATGGGCCGAACGGCGTAGCGGTCATGATCGACACCCTGACCGACAACCGCAATCGAACCGTGGGCGAGATCCGCCGGCTGTTTACTAAGCACGGGGGCAATCTCGGTGCGGGTGGATGCGTCGCCTACCTTTTCGAGCAGAAGGGCATTCTCTCCTTCGACCGGGCCGGTTTGGACGGCGAAGGCCTAATGGAAGCCGCGATCGAGGCGAACGCGGAGGATGTGATCGAAGAAACCGACTCGCTCGAAATCCAGACCCGGCCGGAGGCGCTCGAGAGCGTGCGGGCCGTGCTCCAAGGGCGTGGATTTACGCCGGCCCGCGCTGACGTTTCGATGCTTCCCAGCACGACGGTGGCGCTTTCGGGTTCTGATGCCGAGCGGATGCTGAGACTCTACGAGGAACTCGACGAGCACGAGGACGTGAAGCAGGTTCACGCGAATTTCGATATCTCAGAGGCCGAGATGGTGCGGATGGCGGAAGCGGGCTGAAGCCGGTTCCGGCGTCGTGCCGCGGGGGGGGGAGGGCGTGCGCACCTTGGGAATCGATCCAGGCCTGCGGGCCACGGGCTACGGCGTGGTCGATCTGGTCGGGTCGCGGCTGGTTCGAGTTGCGGGAGGCGTGATCCGGCCGGGCGGGAATTGCCTCGCGTCGCGACTCGCCGGGATCATGGAGCGACTCGAGAACGTGATCTCGGAGACCCGACCAGACCACGCGGCCCTGGAGGCTGTCTTCGTTTCCCGTAACGCGCGCTCTGCGCTGCTCCTCGGCCAGGCGCGTGGCGCCGCCCTCACTGCCTGCGGCCGTGCCGGAATCCCGACCGCCGAATGTGCTCCCGCTGCCGTGAAGGTTGCCGTGACCGGCTACGGACGAGCCTCGAAGGATCAGGTGCAGCGGATGGTCCAGCGCCTGCTGGGCCTTGGGAAGCCACCAGCGAGCGATGAGGCGGATGCCCTCGCGGTTGCGATTTGTCATGGCCATTCGCTGCCGGCCCAAGGCCAAGCTTCGACTTCGGCACGGTTGCTGCCCGGGCGCCGCGGACGCGGTGCGACGCCGGAGATGCGCCGTTGATCGCCCGGCTGGAGGGCCGGCTGGCCGAGAAGCGCCCGGAGGGCGTGATCTTGGACGTGGGCGGAGTGGGCTACGAGGTGCGCGTGCCGGTTTCGACCTTCCTGGCGCTGCCCGACGAGGGCAAGACCCTGCGACTACGGATCTACACCTACGTTCGAGAGGATACGCTGGCTCTCTACGGCTTCCTGACCGACCGCGAGCGCGTCGTCTTCGGTCTCCTGCTGGGCATCAACGGGGTGGGCCCGAGACTCGCCCTGGCGATTCTGTCCGGTCTGCCGGCCGAGCAGTTGGGCGATGTGGTGCGTCGCGGCGACGTGTCGGTCCTTCGGAGCATTCCGGGCGTCGGTGCCAAGACGGCCGACCGGATGCTGATCGAGCTCCGGGACAAGGTCGATCGCATCGAACCCGAGCCCCGGCAAGCTTCCTCGAGCAGCGCACAGAGTCAGGCGCTCTCGGCGCTTCTCAACCTGGGCTACCCTCGCGCACACGCGGATGCGGCCGTCCGCTCTGCGCTCGAGCGCCTGCCTGGGGATCCGACGCTCGAGACTTTGATCCGGGAGGCTCTGCGCGATGCGGTCCGATGAGGTGCTGATCGGCGAACAGGTCGACTCGGACCTCGCGGTCGAGAACCGACTGCGCCCGCTCTCGCTCGACGAGTTCGTGGGACAGGAACGGATCTGCGCCAATCTGCGGGTCTTCATTCGGGCCGCGCTCGAGCGCGGCGAAGCGTTGGATCACGCGCTGTTCCACGGTCCACCCGGGCTCGGTAAGACCGCGCTCGCGCACGTCCTCGGTGCCGAGATGGGTACTTCTGTTCGCGTGACCTCGGGCCCCGTCCTCGAAAAGGCCGGCGATCTTGCCGCAATCCTGTCAAATCTCGAGCCGGGCGAACTCCTGTTCATCGACGAGATTCACCGCATGTCTCCGGCGGTCGAGGAGATCCTGTATCCGGCGATGGAGGACTTCCGACTCGATCTGGTCATTGGACAGGGGCCCTCGGCGAGGACGGTGCGGATCGATCTTCCGCGCTTCACGCTGGCGGGTGCCACCACGCGTGCCGGGCTGCTGACCTCCCCGCTGCGCGACCGTTTCGGGTACATCGCGCGGCTTGACTACTACCCGGCCGAGGACCTGGTCCGCATCGTCGAGCGCAGCGCGGGCATTCTCGGTGCACGCGTGGAGTCCGAGGGGGCAGGCGAGATCGCGGGCCGTTCGCGCGGGACCCCCCGGATCGCGAATCGACTGCTCCGACGGGTACGCGACTACGCCGAGGTCGAAGGCGACGGCCGCATCGACCTCGACATGGCCCGGCACGCGCTCGGCTGCCTCGAGGTCGACGAGGCGGGCTTCGACCGGATGGATCGGGAAATTCTCCTCACCCTGATCGAGAAGTACGGCGGCGGTCCGGTTGGGGTCGAAACGCTGGCTGCGGC
>JAYZEO010000017.1:0-18461 GCA_036337215.1 Myxococcota bacterium
CGAACAGGTGGTGGGCGGTTGTGTGACCCAGGCCGGGGAACAGGCCGGGAATCTGGCCCGTCATGCCTGGCTCTCGAAGGGGATCGGCTTTCACACCGGGGGCACCACGATCGATACGCAATGCGGTTCGGGTCAGCAGGCGAACCACCTGGTCTCAGCGCTGGTGCGCGCCGGCAGTATCGACGTGGGAATCGGCTGTGGTGTCGAGGTGATGAGTCACGTGGGCCTGGGGGCCAACGTGATCAACGGACCGGGCTTCTTCCATCCCAGCGACTGGCCCTGGGATTCCACCCCCGACCAGTTCGCGTCGGCCGAACGGATCGCCCGGAACCGTGGGCTCTCGCGCGAAGACGTAGACCGGTTCGGGCTTCGGAGCCAGGAGCGCGCTGCGCGAGCCCGCGCGGAGGGACGCTTCAAGGACGAGATCCTGCCGATCGAGGCGCCCGTGATCGGCGACGACGGGGCGCCCACCGGCGAAACCCGCATCATCGATCAGGACCAGGGAATCCGCGAGACCAGTCTCGAAGCGCTTGCGGCTCTCAACCCGGTCGTTCCGGATGGAATCCACACCGCCGGAAACAGTTCGCAGATTTCTGATGGCGCGGCCGCCGTGCTCTGGACGACTCCCGAGAAGGCGCGCGAGTACGGACTCAAGCCGCGCGCGCGCATCGTTCAGGACGTGGTGGTGGGTACAGATCCCTACTACCTGTTGGACGGCCCGATCGACGCGACGCGCGAGATCCTGCGCAAGACGGGCATGACGCTCGCCGACATGGACGCGATCGAAATCAACGAGGCGTTCGCGGCGGTCGTGCTCTCCTGGGCCAAAGTCAACGAGCCCGACATGGACAAGGTCAACGTAAACGGGGGCGCGATTGCGCTCGGTCACCCGGTCGGGGCGACGGGCTCGCGCCTGATCATCACCGCTCTCAACGAACTCGAGAAGCGAGACGGAAGCCTCGCTTTCATCACGATGTGTTGCGGTGCCTCGGTTGGCACCGGCACCATCATCGAGCGACTGCGCTGAGTCGCGGAGGCAACCATCGATGAGCCAGGAACTCGAAGGCAAGGTCGCGATCGTGACCGGTGCGGCGGACGGGATTGGGAGACTGCATGCGCTCCAGCTCGCGAGCATGGGTGCGAGCGTGGTGGTCAATGATGTCGGGACCACGCTCGCGGGCGAGGGCCGGGATTCGAGCAAGGCCCAGGCCGTCGTCGAAGAGATCGAGCGGGCGGGCGGAGCCGCCGTCGTAAACGCGGGAGACGTTTCGAACTGGGACGACGCGCAGGGCCTGATCCAGACTGCGCTCGATCACTTCGGGGACCTTCACATCCTGCTCAACAACGCGGGAATCATGCGCGACGCGACCTTGTTTACGATCGGCGAAGCGGATTTCGACGACGTTGTGCGCGTTCACCTCAAGGGGCACGTGGCGCCGAGCAAGTTCGCGTGCAACTACTGGCGCGAGAAGAGCAAGCGCAACGGGGGGCCGGTCTACGGCAGGCTGGTCTCGACGGCGTCCGAGGCGTGGCTCTACGGGAGCCCCGGCCAGCCGAACTACGCGGCCGCCAAGGCCGGGATCACCTCGGTCACGATGGGGATTGCTCAGCTCATGATCAAGTACGGCGTCACGGCCAACGTGGTGATGCCGCGCGCGCGCACACGCATGACGATGTCGGGCCCGACCGCGGCCGTCTTTCAGAAGCCGGAAGAGGGCTTCGACACGTTCTCGCCCGACCACGTGCTGCCGCTCTTCGCATATCTTTGCAGCCCGCGCTCGGAGAAGATCTCGGGCCACCTGTTCATCGTCTGGGGCAAGGAGATCAAGGTGCTCCAGCATCCCCAGCCGCTCGGGGTTTTCCAGACCGGGCAGGGCTGGACCCTGGACGAGGTGCACGAAAAGCTCGCGCCCTTCTTCGAGAAGCTCGAACCCGTGAAGGACGGTTTTACGACCCCGGCGGCGTAGGCGCCTGGCTCGCGCTCCGATTCGGGCGGGGCTGGCGTCTTACTCGAACTCCGAGGCCTCGGGCCCAATGCGCTCGACGATCGGAGCCAGCTTTTCTTCGTCGAATCCGTAGGTGCGGGCCGCGTTTCCGCCGAGCATCGCGGTCAGGTCGGCCTCGGGAAAGCCGCGAAAGCTCTCGACCATCTGGCTGCGGGTGTAGGGCCAACTGCCCTCGGGGTGGGGATAGTCGGTGCCCCACATGATGTTCTCGAGTCCGATCTGTTCGCGCATCTCGACCTCGCGCCGCGGCATGCACGACGCACCCACCGAGACGTTGCGCTTGAAGTACTCGCTCGGCTTGAGACTCAGGTGGCTGCGGTAGTCGCCGAGTTTCGAGGAGTAGTGGGACTCCGAGTAGCGGAAGTCGAGCAGCGCGAGCGTTTCCGGGACCCAGACCGCGGTCGCCTCGGTGATGGCGACCTTGAGCTTCGGGTGACGCTCGAACGCGCCGCCCCAGATCATGAACCAGAGCGGCCGCGCCGACCACCACACCACCTCGCTGATGTAGATGCCCATCATTCCGGTGTGCGTGTCGTAGTCCTTCATCGGTGCCGTACCGGAGTGCAGGTTCACGACCAGATCGAGTTCCTCGCACGCGCTCCAAAACGGATTGTATCTCGGGTGGTGATAGGCCGGCTGGTTGCCCCACATGGAGGGAATCAGGATCCCGCGAAGCCCATTCTCTTTCGCCCAGTGGACCTCCTTCACGGCATCGTCGATGTCCCAGAGGACCGGCACGATCGCGAGACCGGCGCGGCGCTCGGGCGCCATCTGGCAGAACTCAGCGATCCAGCGGTTGTGTGCACGGCAACCCGCCCACTGCAGTTCCGGCACGATGCCCTCGGTCGGCAGGCCGAGCCCGGCACCGAAGGGCGGGGTATTCATCTCGGTGATTCCATCCGGAAAGATCACCTCGCCCGCCACGCCGTCCTCGTCGAGCACCTTGATGCGTTCGTCGTGGTCCCAGGCCCCGGAAAGTTGGGCCTCGCGTCCCTTGCGCCACTCGCGGTTGATGTCTGCAATCAGGAATTTCTCGGACGCCTCCTGCATCATCTGGATCTGGATCGGGAGCGCCGCGTCGAAGGCCTCGTGGTACTTCGAGTCGAGGTAATCTCGGTAGCGCTCGGGCGGCAGGCCCGCGTGGCAGTCGGACGAGATCACGAGATAGCGGCTCATGTCTGTTCTCCCTTCGGGCAAGCGGGCAATCTGGCGACGGGGCAAGTCTCTCAGTCGAGATCCGAGTAGAACTGGCGCGTCCAGCGCCGGAACTTCGTCAGGTACTCGTCTGCTTCACAGAATACAGGATGCGAGCGGTAGATTTTGTTCTTCCAGATGCGTATGTCCTGCTGGACACCCTGCGACATGCCCCTGATGAATTCCTCGCCCGCGGCGTCGGCCATGTTCTTGGTCACCGTGAACGCCCAGCGCGAGTGGGTGTTCCCGGAATCGATCGGGGAGGTCGACGAGAACATCAGCAGCCCCGCATTCGGGATGCCGCACATGCGCACGGTCGAGAGCCCCAGCCCCCAGGTCTCGCGCTCGAGGACCATTTCGAACTTTCCCATGGGCGTGTCCTGTTCGCTGCGGCTCACGATCCGGAAGAAGCGTCCGTCCTCGGCGAACTCGATCTCTGACGGCGGCGTCTCCTGCGACCCGTGCACGTGCTGGAAGTGCACCGGATCGCAGTTGTTCTCGGCCATGTCCTGCATGTGCACCGCGACCTCGAGGTCGAAGCTGCGCGGCTCCGTCCACTCGGCGTCCTGGAACTCCGGCATCAGCGGGACCTCCCACGACGGAGGTTTCCCCTCGGCATGATGCCAGGCGAAGACCATGCGGTTGCGCTCTACGACCTCCCAGCCCCGGACCCGCGCCTTGGCCGGGATCTTGTCGCAGTAGGGGATTTCGACGCAGGCGCCGCTGCCGTCATAGCGCCACCCGTGGAACGGGCACTGGATCGATTCGCCCGAGACCCGGCCGCCCTCGGCCAGGTGTGCGCCGAGGTGCGCACAGTAGGCGTCGACCATCTTTACCTCGCCCAGGCGGGTCCGGAAGATCGCGAGTTCCTGGTCGAAGTAGCGCGCGCGCTTCACCTCGCCCGGAAGTAGGTCCTTGCTCCACGCGACCGCAAACCAGCCGTTGGGAATCGAAGGCGGGAGTCCGCGGTTGGGTTCCCGGTTCATGATCTGCTCCTCTTGTTTCTCTGGGGCTGGACCGTCATCGCGTCGGCGAGGAATCGAGCCGCAGCCTCTGCCTGTCGCTCCAGCGGGTAGGCGTCGAGATTCGCCCAGTTGAACATCAGCACGTAGAACGCGCCCATCAACATTTCCGTCAGCGTTTCGGCGCCGTGGCTCCCGGACAGGTCACCGGCAGCGATCCCGTCGCGGACGATCGCCGCGAAACTGTCGTGTAGCTTGCGTGCCTGCTCCCCTCCGCTGCCGGCCTCGTGACCGGCGTAGATGATCTCGGTCAGGAGTTCGCGGCGCATCGGTCCGGCCTCGGCCGTGCGGTTCGCGACCTGCCCGAAAAAGCAGAGCAGGCGATCGCGGGTGGAGCCGGGCCGCTTGCGGGCCGTCTCGATGTCGAGCAGCAGCTGCTCGAGCGCGGCCCCGGCGATCTCGCGGAGTACGTCGCGCTTGCTGGGGAAGTAGTTGAAGAAGGTCTTCTCGGCGACGTCGGCCCGTTCGCAGATCTCGGAGACCCGGGTCGCCTGGAAGCCCTGTTGCTCGAACAGCCCGAAGGACGCCTCGAGAATCCGGTTGCGCACCTCGAGTTTGCGTCGTTCGCGCCGGGACAGATGGTTCTCAGCCGGGCTCTCCGCGCTCAACCGTGCCCTCCTGGTTTCCCGATCTTTGCATAAACTTACAGTCAGTTGCAAGTTTATACTGATCTGTAAATTTCGTAGAGTCGGGGAGGCCCCGCCGGCCTTGCGGCCGGGTCCGCGGGAGCGGGTTGCGAGCCGGGCCGGGCTGTGGATCATTGGCTCCGGGAAAACCGCGCGTTCGTTCGCGAGGCCTGCGCGCACACCCCGAGGCGCCCGAACCCGGTCTTCCCAGAGTCCCGTCATCCCCGCGCGCGTTGTGGTCAGGTCGCCCTGTGATTGGTCCCGTTCGATCTCGTCCCGCGAAATTGTTGGCTCTGGGGCTCGCCGTCGTCGCGAGCGCGGAGGTCCACGCGCAGACTTCAGTGCGGGTGGCGACCTGGAATGTCCAGGCCGTGGGAGCGCCCGGGAGCGCCCAGTACGAGGCGGCACTCGACGTCCTCGAACACGTCGATGCCGACATCGTGGGGATCAACGAAGTGTCGAGCAGCAGTGATGGTGTGCACCTCGAGTCGCTGGCTGCGGCCGCAGGCTATCCGCACCTGATGGTGGCGGCCAGCGGTCCCTTCGGGGCGCAGCGCAATGCGCTTCTCAGCCGTTTCCCGTTCGCGGAACCCGCGATGATGCACAGTTCGGCGAGTCTTTCGGGCGACCCCGCGGCCAACGACCTCACTCGCTTCCTGCTCGAGGCGCGCGTGGACCTGCCCGGAAACGCGTCCGATCTCACCGTCGTGACCCAGCACTGGAAATCCGGGACCGGCAACGACGACGAGTTCCGTCGTGTCGTGGAGTCTCTTCGCATCCGCCAGGCACTCCAGGACCTCGCCACCGCCACCGACGCCTACGTGATCCTGGGTGACGCCAACGAGGAGTCGGACTCGGTACCGCGCACCCCGAACCCGTTCACGAGCCTTCCGACGGGACTGCCGGCCGCGTTCGAGCTTGGAAGCGATCTCGATGCCCAGCTGTTTGGTCCCGGCATCGCGAACGATCCGTTTGCGCCCCTGGTCGGGATCGGCGGCGCAGGCGCGACCCTGGTGGCGGCGTTGCAGTTGGATGGGCTGGATTCGACGCGCCCGGCCTCGGGACGGCGCCTGGACTATCTCGCGGTGAGTGCCGTGATCGGGGCGGCGGGGCTGGCGGCCGAGGTCTACGACTCCCGGGACGCGGGCCTTCCGGGAGGCCTACCGAAGTCCGGGCCTTCGCCCGCAGCGAGCGCGAGCCTGGATGCCTCCGACCACCTGCTGGTGTTCGCGGATCTCAGCGTGTCGGACGCGAGCCTGTCCGCGATTCCGGCCCTCGCGCCCGAGTGGAGCTGGCTGGCCGCGCTGCTGATCGGCTCGCTCGCGCTTGCCGCGTTACGCCTCGAGCGGCGGCGCGGCTGAAGCCCCCGGTCCGGCGGTCGAGCTAGAAGCCAGGCGCCAGAAAGCGAAGCCGCCGAAGATCAGGTTGATGCCTGCCAACGTCCCGATCGCCCAGGCGGCGCTGCTGGGGAATTCCCACCAGATCAGGCCACCGACGACGAGGCCCAGAATCCCGCTTAACAGAATCGCGCCCCAGGCGCGGTGCGGGCGCATCCGGATGGAGAGCACCACCGAGAGAACCCCGTCGGCGATGAACAGCGCTGCCAGAAACAGCGTCAGCACCGCGACGCCCTGAAGCGGAAACAGCACCAGCACCAGGCCGCTGCCCAGATACAGAATGCCCGAGAGCAGCCCGAGTGCGACACCGCTCCAGGCGCGGACGCGAAACACGTGTGCGAGCTGGATCACGCCCCCAAAAATGAACAGCCAGCCCAGCAGAAGTTCGATTGCGAGTCCCGCCGCCAGCGGGACGACGATCGCCAGAAAGCCGAGCACGATCCAGGCCCCGGCCAGCGCCTTGAACCAGCCGCTGTGCTTGGCCAGAGTCTCCTGCTGTGCCTGCAGCCATTGTCCTGTCGATGTCGCGCTCTCCATCAGGTCCCCCTTGTTTCCCATCCGGATTCGGCCATCCGGATTCGGCCATCCGGATTCGGCCATCCGGATTCGGCCATCCGGATTCGGCGCGGTGTGTGGCCTCCTGCGAGGCTCCGCGCGTTCGCCCGAACTCGCGCCCGTCAGCGTTTATAGGCTTTCCGCTCGGGCGCGCCAAGCGATTAACGCTGCGTAGGGGCTGTGCCGGGCAGCCGGTCAAGTCAAGAGCAGTGCGCAGACCGCATTCACCGAAACAAAAGCGAGGGGGAATGCCCAGCGGCAGGTGTAGTCGACGCGATCACCGAGGGCTCGCCGGTCCGCGCGGTTGAGTTTGTCGACGATCAGGTTTACGACGACGCCGAGCCCCACGATCACGAGCGTCGAAATCAGGAAGGCGTCCATCAGCGTGAAGTATGAGATGGCGGGCATCGCGTCCTGAATGATGAACTGATAGGCGACGACCGAGAGAATTCCGATGAACGAGATGTTGATCCGATCGGACAGCGATTCTTCATCCATCCAGAAGACCGACCAGGTCAGCATCACCAGCAGCGTGAGTGGGATGACCACCAGCGCGAGGAGGTGGAAGGGCCTTCGCTCCAGGCCGATTCGCGCGACGAGCTGGCTTACGCGGTAGCCGTGTAGAATGTCCGACTCCTCGATCGTCGTCGAGATGCCCTCCACCTTCCAGCCGGCGATGTTCATGAGTTGGTTTACGACGCCGCTTGCAGCTGGAAGCTCGCGGAGCACGATCTGCTCCGAGTTGTGCCCCAGCACCTGCATGTAGACTGCGAGTTGCTGGTCGTCGAACGGGAACGCCTTCAATTCGAGGGGCCATTCAGCGGTTGCGTGAAGCATGTAGACGTAGCGCATCGACCCATCGGGCTGAATTCGAAGCAGTTCGCCATGTCGCTCGAAGGTTCCGGCTGAGTTCTCGAGGCCGAGTTGCGGCCACCAGCCGACGTAGGACTCAGCGACGTGGAACGCGCCCTCGTAGTACTTCTCATGGACGCCGGCTTCCGAGGGGTCGAAGGCTTGTCGCGGATCGTGCCAGCGCAGCGTCACGAGTGTCTCGAATTCGAAAGTCTCTTTGCGTTCGTTGATCTCGTTGAGGTCGACCAGTACGAACCCGACCGAGACAACCGTGGGTGTTGCGGGGGGACGGAGCAGGGACAAGTCTACGGCGGCTCCCGGGCCTGGCAGGGCCAGCAAGAACAGGAGCAGCACTCCGATCGCGGACCTCGGCATCCCCTTCCCTCCCTTCGGGCGAAGCTCGCGTCACTTCGCAGGGCTCGATCCTGCCATCTGCTGCCCCGCGGCGATAGGCCCGCGGTAGGAGCAGCGAGCCGCCGCGTCGACCGCAGCGGTTGCGGGGCTTCGCAGCGAAGCTCGGACGAACTAGACTAGCTTCAACTCCGAGTTCCGGATTCCGCGCTCGCGGTGTGGGTGGGACAACATCGAGAATTTCGGAACGGCATCGCGCACCGCGGTCTCGCGTACCAGGAATCGGGGTTCGCGGCTGGTCGAAGCAATCCTGGTTGAAGGTCTGATGAGCAGAGGGAAGCCGACTCGCAAGGGGGGACAGCGCATGCCGTCTGCGGCCTTCTATCTCGGCCTTGCGGTGACGCTCGCAATCACGGCAACAAGCGTCGCGGCCGACTTCGGCGATGCTGCCGCGGCTGCCCACTGGCCCCGGAGCTTCCCCGGCCCCCAGGGAGGACGCCTGGTCCTGCACCAACCTCAGGTTGACGACTGGAAGCAACGCCGCGAGATCGAAGCCCGGGCTGCGGTCGAGGTCACACTGCCCGGTGTCGCGCCGCCCGTCCTCGGTGCGATCTGGGTCTCGGGTCACACATCCGTGGATCTGGCCCGGGGCCTCGTACACGTCGACGAACTTCGGCTGCTTCGCGCGAGTTTCCCCGGACTTCCCGATTCGAGTGCACGGCTTCTGGAACAGAAGATTGCACAGGGTCTCGCGGGAAGGGCTGCGACGCTGCCGCTGGCGAGTTTGATTGCGGCCGTGCAGCACCAGAAGCGGGATCCAAAAGAGCCGCGTCTCTCGCTCTCGCCTCCGCAGATCTTCTCCTCCGCTGCACCCGCGATCCTGGTGGTGCTCGATGGAGAACCCGTGTTGATCCCGCTCGCGAAGACCGGTCTCGAGTACGTGGTCAACACCAACTGGAACCTGTTTCGCCACCGCAAGCTCCAGCGCTGGTTCCTGCTCGATCGCGAAAGCTGGCTGGAGGCCCCGGCAATCGGCGGCCCCTGGATCCCGGCGCGCCAGCTCCCGAACGCGTTCAACGAGATCCCGGACCAGCCGAGCTGGCAGCGAGTCCGGGCCCACCTGCCGGGGAAGCCGCTGGCGGCCGACGCGGCGCCCCGGGTTCTCCTGAGCACCCGACCCGCCGAGCTGATCCTGACCCAGGGGCCCCCGCAGTTCGCTCCGATCGAGGGCACGAGACTCCGCTTCGCCGAGAACACGCCGAACGATCTGTTTTTCGACGGGCACAGCAATCGCTACTACGTGCTCTTCGGCGGACGCTGGTTCCGGGCGCGGACCCTGCAGCAAGACTGGAGTGCGGTCGCCGGGCGAGACCTTCCTCCAGACTTTGCGAAGATCCCGCCCGAGTCGCCGCGCGGGCGGGTGCTGGTGGCGGTCCCGGGAACCTCCGAAGCCCAGGAGGCGGTGTTGGTCGCCGAGGTGCCTCAGACTGCCACGATCGTCCGGAAGACCGCGACCGTCCGCGTGAGCTACGCGGGGCCGCCCAAGTTCCAGCCGGTTCCGAAGACCGATCTCTACTACGCGGTCAACACGCCCTACCGGGTGATCCGCTTCGACGACCACTTCTACCTGTGTCACCGGGGGATCTGGTTCGAGTCGATCTCGGCCGAGGGTCTCTGGCGCGTAGCCGTCACGGTCCCGCTCGAGATCTACATGATCCCGCCCGAGTCGCCGCTCTATCCGGTCACCTACGTCTACGTTTACTCGAGCACCCCCACGACGGTGGTGGTCGGGTACACGGTCGGTTACATGGGGACCTACGTGTACGGCGGCTCGATCGTCTACGGAACCGGCTACTACTACCCGCCCTACTACTGGCCCGCGGCGGTTCCCGTCTATATTCCTTACCCCCGGACCTACTCGGCCGCGACCTGGTACAACCAGAGCACGGGCGCCTACGGTCGGGGTGCGCAGGTGGTCGGGCCCTACGGGGCCGCGGGTGTCGCTTCTTCCTATAACCCCGAGACCGGGACCTACGCGCACGGCGCAGCCGCCTACGGTCCCAACGGGGGCGCCGGTCGCGCGGCGGCCTACAACCCCGAAACGGGAGCCTACGCGCACGCAGCGCACGGCTACGGACCCGGTGGCAGTGCCACGGTCGCCAGCGGCTGGAACCCGAACACGGGTACTTATGCAGCCACGACCCAGCACGCCAACGAATACGCGCAGTGGGGGAATTCGGTCGTGAGCCGCGACGGCAAGACCGTCCAGACCAGCCACTACACCGATGCCGACGGAACCCGCGCGTCGTTCGAGGGGTCGGGCGGTTCGCGTGGCGCTGCCTATCACTCCGCGGATGGCGGGACCACGGGCGTGGCGAAGAGCAAGAACGGCGACGTGTATGCGGGCCACGACGGCAACCTGTACCGCCATGGCGACGATGGCTGGCAGGCCTGGGACGACGGGTCCTGGGAAGCGACCGGGAAATCCGCCGAGTCAGGGAATGCGCGCGGGGTGGGAGAGGCGGCCAGTACCGGGAGCCGTAAAGAACGCTTTGGCGACGCGGGCGGGAGCTTCAATCACGCCGGCTCGCTCAGCCGGGACCGCAGCGCCCGCCGGGCGGGTGCGCAGGGCTTCGGGGGTATGAGATCCCGCGTGGGCCGGTCCGGTGGCGCCGGGTTCCGGGGCGGCCGGCGCCGCTGAGCCGCGGGTGCCTAGATGCCGGAACCGCCCGACTCGAAGCCGGTGTGGATCCCGCATTCACGGGTTTCGGGATTCTCCCACCACCAGCGACCCGCGCGCGCATCCTCTCCCGGCTCGATCGCGCGAGAGCAGGGGGCGCAGCCGACCGACGGGTAGCCGCGTGCGTGCAGCGCGTTCACGGGGACGTGGTTCTGGCGGGCATAACTCTCGACGTCTTCGAGTGACCAGCGAATCAGCGGATTGAGCTTGACCCGGTCGCCGTGCGTCGCATCGATCTCGACCGCGCGCACCGTACTGCGGGTGATGGACTGATCGGGTCGGAGGCCGGTAATCCAGGCGTCGAGTTCCGTGAGCGCGCGCTCGAGGGGTTCCCCCTTGCGGATTCGGCAGCAGTGCTGGCGCTTTTCGATCGACTCGTAAAAGAGGTTCAGTCCACCCCGGCGGACCATCTCTTCGACCTGTTCGGACTTGGGAAGGAAGACTTCGATTTCGCAGCCGTAACGGTCGCGCACCCGGTCCATCAGGTTGTAGGTCTCCTGCGGAAGCCGGCCGGTATCGATCGTGAAGATGCGGCTCCGGGACGGGTCGATCTGCTGCATCAGGTCGAAGATCACCATGCCCTCGGGCGAGCCGAAACTCGCCGAGAGCGCAATCCGCGGGGCGAAGTGTTCGAACCCCCACTCGAGAATTTTCTCCGCAGACCAGGTATGGATCGCGCCGAGGCGAACCTCTTCCAGCAGCGCCTCGGGGAGTTGCAGCCTCTCCATGAAAGTCATTGTACTAGAGTCAAGAATTTCAGTCAATTTCCGTAGAAATCAATAGTCTATAAGTGTAGTATTATTGGAGTTCAGGATCCTCGGGAATTAGCCGCTTGAGCAGAGGTGCGGTTCTTCCCTCCCATTTCGGCACGGTTCGGACTCCTGCTTGCCATTACATTCTGGATCGCCAGCCCGGCGGGCGGACGCGAGATCGCAGAGGCCGTCTACCATCCCTACCGCGCCGATCTCGAAGCTGCGGTGCCGGCCGGACTCCGGCCGGCCCGAATCCGGTTGCTGGCACCCCCTGGCGAGGAGGCCTGGAACGGCGCCCCCGGCGAGGTGCTGGCCCAGCGGATCCGCCGGGAGTGGACGGGCCAGGTGGCCTACGGGGCGATCCGGCCCGGCGTGCCGCTGTTCCTGACCTACCCGCTCGTCACGACGGCCCAACGCGACCGGGTACTGGTCCCGGTGCTCTCGAAACTTGAACTGCCGATCCGGGGCGCCCTGCTGTTGCCTCGGGCCCCGGGTCCGCGACGCGTCGTGGTCCTGGTCGATGCCTCGCTGAGTTCCAATTCGCCGATTCGCTTCGACCCTGCGCGGACCGCGGAGCGGATCACGGTCCTCGAGGCGGAGCGCCGCGCCCTCGAACACATCGTCCAGCGGATAGACGACCGGGTGGCGATGGCAGACTCGATCGAACTGGGCGTGATCGCATTCGGGGAGACGATTCGGCCGGTGGCCGAGCCAGGGTTGCCGCTGGATCAACTCCGGGCGCGGCTCCAGGCGTTCCGGGCGGAGGTGCCCAAAGGAGAGGGACGCACCGACCTGGTGTGTGCGCTCTGGCTGGCGCGCGAGTGGCTCGACGATGCCCCCTCGGGATACGCGCGCGAACTCGTGTTGCTTACGGACGGGGACCTTCCACACTCGGGCCGCTTTCTCGACTGCGGCACCCGCAAGCGACTCTATGGCGAGGAAGCCGAGGCGCGCTGCGAGGCCGATCGAAATCGCTCCGTGTGTCCCGCGAGCCACCGCTTTCGCCGCTCGCACGGCAGAACCGACCTGACCCAACTCGCCTACTTCGCCCGCAGGGCCCGGCGGGCGCTGAAGGTGTTCCCGCTGGTCTTCGAGACGGACCGCGCGGCGCGCCCCTACCAGAAGCTGGCCCGCCAGACCGGCGGAGAGCTGGTCCGTGTCTCCTCGCCGCATTCGCTCGAAGCCGCGCTACCGGCGCTGGTCGTCCGCGACCTACTCTCGGTGCGCGCGACTAACGAGCGGACCGGGGAGCGCACCCCCAACCTGCTCGACCCGGAGACCGGCAGCTTCGAAGGGAGTCTCGCGCTCGAAGCCGGCGCCAACGACGTGGAACTTCGCGTCGAGGCAAGCCGCGGGCTCGCCGGGCTGTTCCGCTTCCGTATCTACGCCGAGCCCGATCACCTCGAGCGCTTTCTGTCGGACCTGCGGGAATCGAATCGAGCGCTCAAAGTCCGCGCCGAGCAGTTGATCGAGGAGTTGCCGGGCGAGTTTCCGACAGAACGGTCGCGTTCTCTCGATCTCCTCCTCGACGAGACCCCGCCTGCGGCGCCCGGTGATGGCTGAGGCTCGAGGCTCCCAGACCCGGAGCGGCGGATCGATCCGGGACCTGCCACAATCAGCCCCATGTCGAGACCCTGTGTCTTCATCGACGGTCACGTCGGAACGACGGGACTGCGGATTCACCAGTGGCTGGCGGGGCGCGAGGACCTGGAACTGGCCGCGCTGCCCCAGGCCCGACGAAAGGACCCGGCGGCCCGGCGCGAGGCGCTGAATCAGGCCGACCTGGCCGTGCTCTGTCTCCCGGACGCGGAGTCGCGCCAGGCGGTGGCATGGATCGAGAATCCGGCGACCCGAGTGATCGACAGCAGCACCGCCTACCGGACCGCACCCGACTGGGTCTACGGTCTTCCGGAACTCGAGCCCGGACAGCGCTCGCGGATCGCGGAGACCACGCGGGTCTCCAACCCCGGCTGTTATGCGACGGCCGTGATCCTGGCGCTCCGGCCGCTCGTCGATGCCGGGATCTTGGCCCCCGACGCGCCGCTCGCCGTGCACGCGCTCTCCGGGTATTCGGGTGGGGGCCAGAGCCTGATCGAGCGCTGGGAGGACCCCGTCCGGGGCCTGCTCGCACACCTCTACCCGGCGCCCTACTCACTGGAGCGCGTGCACAAGCACATTCCCGAGATCCAACAGTACGGGGGGTTGGCGCACGAGCCCCAGTTCATTCCCGCGGTCGGCCCCTTCCGCTCGGGGATGCGCGTCGAAATTCCGCTTCACTCGGGGTTGCTTCGGGCCGGGTCGGGAGCCGCCTCGCCGAAGGCGATTCACGAACTCCTGGCTGCGCGTTACGCCGGGGAGCCGTTCGTCGGGGTTGCCGAGTACCGCGAGCCGTTCGAGAGCGACGAGTACGCGTTCGATCCGCTCGCCCATAACGGTACGAACCGGCTCGAGATCGTGGTCGTCCCACATCCGTCCGGCCACGCGCTCCTGATGGTCATACTCGACAATCTCGGCAAGGGTGCATGCGGGGTCGCGATCCAGAACCTCAACCTGATGCTCGGGCTTACCGAGGAGACGGGCCTCCCGACGTGATCCCGGAGGCGGATCCCGCTGCTGGGCGCCCCGCGCGCGATCTAGGATGGGCTTTCGCGTGAGTTCGCAGTCGGCACCCGCAGACATCGAGTTTTCGCCGCCCGTCGCCGCCTGGTTCGCGCGCCGCTTTCCGAGCCCGACCGAGTCGCAGCGAAGAGGCTGGCCCGCGATTGCGAGTGGGCGCGACACCTTGATCGCGGCCCCGACCGGTTCGGGGAAGACGCTGGCGGCCTTTCTGGTGCTGATCGATCGCCTGGTCCGGCGCGCGCTCGCGGGCGATCTTGTGGACGGCGTCGATGCCCTCTACGTGTCGCCGCTCCGCGCGCTCTCGAACGACATCCACCGAAACCTCGAGGTCCCGCTCGCCGAAATCCGCGAGGAGGCGAGGCGGCTCGGGCTCGAGCTGCCCGAGATCCGTGCCGCGGTTCGCACCGGCGACACCTCGCCAAGTCAGCGTCAGGCGATGATCCGCAAGCCGCCGCACATCCTCGTGACGACTCCCGAGTCTCTATTTCTGCTCGTGACCGCGGACCGTTCCCGCGCGATGCTGCGGACGGCTCGAACCGTGATCGTCGACGAGATCCACGCCCTTGCGCGCGACAAACGCGGCTCGCACCTGGCGCTCACGCTCGAGCGGCTCGAGATGCTCTGCGACGCACGTCCGGTCCGGATCGGTCTCTCCGCCACGCAGCGTCCGATCGAGGGGATCGCGGACTTTCTGGGTGGCGAGCGACGCGCGGTCGGGATCGTGGATCTCGGCCACCAGCGTGACCTGGATCTCGGGATCGAACTCCCGGAGGACCAGGAACTTCAGGCGGTGGCTTCGAAGGAACAGTGGGACGAGCTGCTGGACCAGATCGCGGAACGGGTGGAGGCGCACCGGACCACGCTGGTCTTCGTAAACACGCGGCGCCTTGCGGAGCGCGTGACACACCGCTTGCAGGAGCGGCTCGGGGATGCCGCCGTCGCCGCACACCACGGCAGCCTCTCGAAGGAGCGTCGGCTGCGCGTCGAGGACCGCCTGCGCGACGGGGAGCTGCGCGCAATCGTGGCGACGGCGTCACTCGAACTCGGGATCGACATCGGGACGGTCGAACTCGTGTGCCAGATCGGTTCGCCCCGGAGCATCGCGACCTTCCTGCAGCGGGTCGGGCGTTCGGGACACTCGCTCGGTTTGCGCCCCGCGGGCCGGTTGTTTCCGACCACGCGGGACGAACTCCTCGAGTGTGCGGCACTGCTGCGGGCGGTCAAGGCGGGGCGCCTGGACCGAATCTTTCCTCCGCGCGAACCGCTCGACATTCTTGCCCAGCAGTTGGTCGCGGCCTGTGGCGTCGAAGAGTGGAGCGCGGACGAACTCTTCGAACTCGTGCGCCGCGCGGCGCCGTTCCGGGAACTCTCACGCGACCGTTTCGATGCCGTGCTCGAACTCCTGGCTCGTGGCTACGAGACTGCGCGCGGGCGGCGCGCCGCCTACCTCCACCGCGACCGGCTGCTGGGACGGGTGCGCGGACGGCGCAGCGCGCGGATCACGGCCCTCACCTCGGGCGGCGCGATCCCCGACGTCGCCACGTACCGGGTCCTGCTCGATCCCGACGACACCTTCATCGGCACCGTCGACGAGGACTGGGCGATCGAGAGCATGCCCGGAGACGTGTTCCTGCTGGGCACCCATACCTGGAAGATCCGACGCGTGGAGTCCGACGTGGTGCGGGTGACCGATGCGCAAGGATCTCCGCCGACGATTCCGTTCTGGCAGGGCGAAGCCCCGGCTCGCACGGGCGAACTCTCGCGCGAGGTATCCGACCTGCGCCGAGACCTCGAGCTTCGGCTGCGCGAGGGTCTCGAGGCGGCTGCTCGTTGGCTCTGCGCCGAGTGCGAACTCGGCCCGGATGGCGCGCATCAGCTCGCCCGCTACGTGCAGCTGCAGTCGGAGTCGGCCGGGGTGGTTCCGACCTGTGAGGACCTGCTGGCGGAGCGCTTCTTCGACGACTCCGGCGGCATGCAGCTGGTCGTGCACAGTCCCTACGGTGGCCGGATCAACCGCGGCTTCGGGCTCGCGCTCCGGAAGCGCTTCTGCCAGGGATTCAACCAGGAACTCCAGGCTGCGGCGACGGACGACGCAATCGTGCTTTCGCTGGGTATGCCCCAGACCTTTCCGCTCGAGACGCTGTCGGGGTTCCTCAAGCCCGAGACCGTCGGAGACCTACTCGAGCAGGCGTTGCTCGCCTCACCGATGTTCACGGCCCGCTGGCGCTGGAACGCGAACCGCTCACTCGCGGTCCCGCGCATGCGCGCAGGCCGCAAGGTTCCCTACCCGATTCAGCGCATGCAGGCCGACGACCTGCTCACCGCGGCGTTCCCTGAACAGGTCGCCTGCCAGGAGAACCTGACCTATCCGATCGAGATCCCGAACCACCCGCTGGTTGCCCAGACTCTCTACGACTGTCTCCACGAGGCTTGCGACGTCGAGGGGCTTCGCGAATTGGTCGCGCGGATCGGGAGTGGCGAGGTACGGCTGCATGTACTCGACAGCGTAGAGCCTTCTCCTTTTTCGCACGAGGTACTCTCGGCAAAACCCTACGCGTTCCTGGACGATGCCCCACTCGAAGAGCGGCGAACCCGGGCGGTGTCGCTTCGGCACGTACTGCCCGAGTCGTCGCGCGACCTCGGACGACTCGAGCCCGAAGCGATCGAGCGTGTGCGCCGGGAAGCGGCTCCGGTCGTGCGCGATGCCGACGAACTCTACGAACTGCTGCTCGATCTCGTGATCGTCCGGGAGTGCGATCTGGGAGAGGGCGTCCGCTTTTCCGACGAGCTAAGGGCCGCGGGTCGTGCCGCGACCGCGGGAGATGCGCTGCTGTTTGCGGCAGAGAACCTGCCCCGTATCCAGCGGCTTCTGCCCCACGCCGAGATTCGTCCCGAACTCGAGCTTCCCGAGCAGTTGCTCCGAACGGGTGACGACGCGGATCCCGAGGCGGTTCTGGATGCGGCGCTGCGCGGGCACCTGGCGATCCTGGGTCCGGTCGCGGAGCGCGACCTCTCGCTTCGTCTCGAGTGCGAGGCCGGTGCGCTCCGCGCCCCTCTCGCGCGCCTCGAATCCCGCGGTGTGATTCTGCGCGGACGCTTCGATCCCGGCGTAGAGGCGGAGCAGTTCTGCGATCGCGGACTACTCGCCCGGATCCACCGCTACACGCTCGCCCGCCTGCGCAAGGAGATCGAGCCGGTCAGCGCACGCGACTACCTGCGCTTCCTGCTCCGCTGGCAGCACCTGCATCCGGAGAGTCGCCTGCGTGGCGAGGGCGGCATGCTGCGTGTGATCGAGCAACTCGCCGGCTTCGAGGCCGCAGTCGGTGCCTGGGAACCCGGATTGCTCGCGGCTCGGATCGAGGACTACCGTCCCGAGTCGCTCGACGCGCGCTGTCTGTGCGGTCGCGTCGCATGGGGTCGGATCTCGACGGTAGGCGCGGCGCTCGAGCCGGGGACGCGACCCTCCAGGGCGACCCCGATCGGGTTGTTCCCGCGTGACGACCTCGACGCATTGCTCTATGGAACTGCGACGGGAGAGGGGCCCTCGCGTTGGAGCCTCGAAGCCGATACTGAGCGCAGGCTCTGCGGTCCCGCAGAGAAGATCCTGGAACTGCTGCGCGCGCGCGGCGCACTCTTCTCGCGCGAGATCGCGCCGGCAACGCGCCTGCTTCCGGTGCAGGTTGAGGAAGGCCTCCGGGAGCTGGTCGCGCGCGGGATCGTGAGCTGCGACGGCTTCGCGCCGCTGCGTAAGCTGCTCCTGGGAAGCTCGCACCGCCGCCACCGCCCGCCGCGAATGCCGCCCCGCAACCGGGTCGTGGCGCGCGCGGTGCAGGCCCCCGAGGGACGCTGGGGCGTGCTCTGCCCGCTGTCCGACCCGCCCGATCCGGATGAACTCGCCGAGCGGGCTGCGCATCGCCTGCTCGATCGTTATGGCGTGGTCTTCCGGGATGGGCTTGCGCGCGAACACCTGGCTTCGGGTTGGCGCCAAATCCACCGGGCGCTGCGCCGACTCGAGGCGCGCGGCGTAGTGCGCGGGGGACGCTTCGTGAGTGGCTTCGTGGGCGAGCAATTTTCGCTTCCCGAGGCGATCCCGGCGCTCAGGCGCGAGCGCAGCCGCGATCTCGACGGGATCGAGATTCGGGTCTCGGCTTCCGATCCCGTGAATCTGGCGGGCATTCTGACGCCGGGCGGTCGGGTTGCAGCGGGACACACACGCGAGCTGATCTTCCGCGACGGACTTCCGCTTGCACTACTCGAGAGAGGAAAGCGCCGTGAACTCGAGGGTGAACTCGGGTAAGGCGAGGGGGCTCAGCTCGGTCGGGAAAGGACTTCTACGTCGTCTCCGAC
>JAYZEO010000018.1:0-7656 GCA_036337215.1 Myxococcota bacterium
CATCGGACCCAGTTCGCTGCGTTCGAGCAGCCGGGCGATCGGCTCGGTCAGGCCACAGATCAGCACCTTCACGCCGCGTTCGTCGAGGTGGGCGACCACCCTGCGCAGCGCCTCGAGCACGGTCGCATCGAGGTGGCGCGCCCGTTTGAGGCGCAAGATCACGACCTCGGCTCCACGCCCCGCGATTTCCAACAGTCGGTCGGCCAACGTTCCCGCAACCGCAAAATTCAGGTCGCCCTCGAGGTGGAGCATCACGGCCTGGGTCGAACCCGTCTTCCGGTCGACCGGGATTTCCCGGAAGCCCCGGGGTCCCGCGCGCACGATCTCCACCAACTGCAGTCGCCCGGACCGACGTACGAGCAGCAGCAGCGACAGCAACAGGCCAGCGTAGATCGCCTGGACCAGGTCGATCCAGAGCATGGTCCCGATGGTGGTGGCGAGTACGACCGCATCCCCGCGCGTCACGGCCGCCCGCCTTAGCGCGCGAAGATCGATCAGGTCCAGACCCGAGAGCACCACCAGCCCGGCCAGCGCAGCCAGCGGGGTGCCGCCGAGTAGCGGTGCAACAGCGGGCACGACCGCGAGCATCATCAGGCCACTGGCGGCGGCGGTGAGCCGGCTGCGCCCGCCGGCAGAGCGCGCGAGCGCGGATCGCGTGAGCGAACCGGAGCCCGGCAGCGCCCCCACGAAAGCGGCACCCAGGTTGGCCAGACCCTGCGCGAAAAGTTCTCGGTCGGGATCGAAGCGCTTGTGCGCCGAGTCGCCGGCCCCCGACGCCACCGCGCGGGCCGACGCGATCGACTGGGTGATCGCGAGCATTGCAACGGCGAACGCGGTCGGAACCAACGCGACTGGATCCTGCGCGAGCGGCAGCGCGAGTTCCGGCAGTCTGGCCGGGATCGATCCGATCGTAGCGAGCGCCGCGGGCCCCTCGAGCCAGCCGCAGATGTGGGCCACGCCGGTCGCTCCCACGAGTGCCAGCAGCGCACCGGGAATGCGCGGGTCCAGTCGCCGTGCCGCGAGCGCGCCCAGCGGCACCGCGAGCGCGAGCCCGAGCGAACGGGCATCGGCTGTGGTGACGGCGTGCACAGCTGCACGAATCAGGGGCCACACGTTCGGTACCAGCGAATCGACCCCACCCGGCACCGGGTCGAGACCCGAAATGGATGGGACCTGACGGAGCGCGATCAGCAGGCCGGCTCCCGCCGCGAAGCCTCCGACCACCGAGTCGGACATGAAGCGGGAGGCCCCGCCGAGACCGATCAGGCCGAAGGCCGCCAGGATCGCGCCCGCGAGCACCCCGATCGCCAGCACGGTTTCGATCGGCGGCACCCCGCCCGCCGCAACCACGGGTGCGACCACGGAAACCCCGATGACGAGAGAAATCGCATTGGTCGGACCCGTCACCAGGTGCGGGCTCGACCCGAACAGCGCGCCGAGCAGGGCCGGAATCGTGGCGGCCCAGAGACCCATTTCCGGGGGAACCCCTGCGATCAGCGCGTATGCCATGCCCTGCGGGACCGCCAGAGCCGTCACTGTCATCGCAGCGACCAGGTCCCGCGCCAGCGCCTCGCGCCCCACCCGCTCGAACCCGGGTGCGAACCGCCGAATCTGATCTCCGACCACGGGCCGCCGGATCAGCGCTGGCCCTGATGGAGTCGCTGGCAGATCTCGCTCAAGAACTCGAGCGTCGAGCGCTCGTCCTGCGCGATCGTGCGCAGCATCGACTGGGTCTCGGGATCGTGTTCGAGACGATCGGCCATCAGCAGAATCGGTTGGATTGCGGCATCGACGTCGGGAAAGCGCTCGACGAATTCAGCGAGCTTCTCCGCGTCGCGGCGCTCGGGATCCGCCTGGCTACGCATCACCTGCGAGTGCACGACCTCGGGAATCTCGGCCCGGATCGCTCCACCGAGTTCCTTGATTCGCTGCTCGAGCAGGCGGGCGTGCATCCCCTCGCGCAACTGGATGGTGCGGAGCCCGCCGCGAACGCTGGCAGCATCGGAAACCTCGATCCAGGCACCGAGGGAGGCCTCACCGAGCGCCTCGGCGGCCCTGAACCCGTCCAGGAACTCGATCAACTCGCTCTGGGACGGCCTCCGGGCTTCGCCGTTTCGCGCGGCCTCCAGGGCCTCGACCTTGTCCGCGAGTCGACTCAGCTGGGTGCAGATCTCTACCTGGGCCTCGGCGAGCCGGGCGATCGCATCTTCGATTCCGCTCAGCGCGCGTTCGGACATGACCCCCTCCCGAAATCAGGAAGCTTGCATCGTAGCGTCCCGCGCTCGGGCCGTGGAATTCAGGGGGCCGGGAGCGCCCCAGGGACCCCCAGAATCCCGAGAAAACTCAGCGCGGGCGGGGGCTTGACTCAGCCCGCCTGGCCCTGTCGAGGGTGTCCGCCAGTGGGCGGGTGCGTGCCGGAGCGCCACCCCACAAAGGCGCGGCGGGTTGCCACCCCGCCAACGGGGCGTTACTAGGGATCAGCTCTCCCGTGGCGAAGAGGAAAACCCTTGGGCAAGGCTCTGGTGATCACTGAGAAGCCGAGCGTCGCGCGCGACATCGTCGCCGCGCTCGGCGGTTTCCAGGAGCAGGACGGCTTTTGGGAGCGAGAAGACTACGTCATCACCTTTTCGGTGGGTCACCTGCTCGAGCTGCTGGGCCCGGAGGCGCTCGACCCCAAGTACAAGAGCTGGACACTCGACACCCTCCCCATCATCCCCGACGAGTTCAAGCTCTCGCCCAAGTCGGGAACCTCGGAACGCGTCCGCACGATCAAGAAGTTACTGGCGCGGCCCGACATCGACGGCGTGATCAACGCCTGCGACGCAGGCCGAGAAGGGGAACTGATCTTCCGGGAGATCGTCGAGTACCTGGAGAGCACCAAGCCGATCCAGCGCCTGTGGCTCCAGTCGATGACCCAGAACGCGATTCGGACGGGGTTCGAGAACCTGGCCCCGGGAGAGGAATACGACGGCCTGCACGATGCCGCGGTTTGCCGCTCGCGCTCGGATTGGCTGATCGGCATGAATGCGACGCGAGCGCTCACGCGCCGACTCCAGAGCCGCAAGGAGAAGACGGCCTGGTCGGCCGGCCGGGTTCAGACACCGACCCTGGCGTTGATGGTAGATCGCGAGATCGAGGTGTTGGCACACGTCGCGCGGCCCTTCTGGCGGATCGAGGCACGCTTCTCCGCGAGCGGCAGTGAATACGCGGGAACCTGGATCGACCCCGAGTTCAGCGCGTCGGACTCCAGCCGGGACGAACGGGAGGACCGAATCTTCGAAGAGGCGCGCGCGCTGCAGGTCGTCGAGGCGGTACGGGGCCAATCGGGAGAGGCCAGCGAGACCCGCAAGCCGAGTCGAGAGACCGCGCCCCCGCTCTTCGATCTCACCTCGCTCCAGCGGGTCGCGAACCAGAGATTCTCGTGGTCGGCGCGCCGGACGCTGAATGCCACCCAGCGCTGCTACGAGGCGCACAAGGTCCTGACCTATCCCCGAACCGGCTCGCGTTGCCTGCCCTCCGACTACGGACCCGAGGTCGACCGGATCCTGAACACCTTCGCCGAGGCCGGACCGTTCCAGGGCGAGGCTGCCTACCTGCTGGAGCACGGGCTCGAGAACAGCGCTCGGACATTCGACAACTCGAAGGTTTCGGATCACTTCGCGGTGGTTCCAACCGGGCAATTGCCCAGCGAACCTCTCACGGGAGACGACGGCAGGATCTTCGATCTGGTGTCGAGGCGCTTTCTGGCGAACTTCTATCCGGCCGCGCTCTGGAACCGCGTCGAGCGCCGGACGGAGGTGGCCGGGCAGGTGTTCCGATCGCGCTCCCGAACCCTCGATGAGCCCGGCTGGCGGCAGGTGATGGGCCAGACCGAGCAGGAGGAGCAGGCGCTTCCCGCGTTGGTTGCCGGTGAAAGCGAGGCCTCCGGCGTGGCCACACGAACCCTCGAAGTAGAAACGGAGCCCGACGAAACCAAGCCGCCGCCCAGGATCAGCGAAGCGCGCCTGCTCTCACTGATGGAGAGCGCGGGCCGGGAACTCGAAGATGAAGAACTTGCGGAGGCCATGAAGTCGAAGGGGATCGGAACACCGGCCACCCGCGCCGACGTGATCGAAAACCTGATCCGCAAGGGATACGTCGTGCGCGTGGGCAAATCGCTGCGACCGACCGTCAAGGCCATCCGGCTGGTGGAAACGTTGAAGCGGATCCAAATCGGCCGTCTGGCCTCTCCTGAACTGACGGGAGAAATGGAGTTCAGGCTCCAGGAAGTGCAGCGAAACGAGCGCACCCCCGAGCAGTTCATGAAGGAGATGACCGAATACACGCTTCAGATCGTCGATCGCGCGCGCACTTTCGACTACGAGGAACTCTATCCCGACGGTCCGGTCGGAACCTGCCCGTGCCAGGAAAAGCGCCCTGTCTTCGAGCGCGCCTGGTTCTACCGCTGCGAGGAAAAGCCGGACGTCGAGCGCGAGGACGACTGTCCGTTCCGCATCTGGAAGGACAAGTCGGGTCGCTACATGGATCGGACCACCGTCAAGACCCTGCTGGAAAAGGGGGAGACACGCGTCCTCGATGGATTCATGTACCGCGACGGCCGGACCTACAAGGGCACGCTCCGCATCGAAGACAAGGAACTGAAGCTCGACCGGATCTCGGATGGAAGTTCAGAGCAGGTCAGCAGCCTGCCCGAATACGAGGTCGCGCCGGAGCCGCTGGGCCCCTGCCCTGTTGGTTGCGAAAGCGAAGTCATCGAGACATCGACTCACTACCTGTGCCGCAGCACCGTCGAGAAACAGCAAGAGCAGGAGAAGACAGAAGAGAAGCCCGCCAAGGGAGATCGCTGCAGCTTCATCCTGCCGCGCACGGTATGCAAACGCGAGATCGTGCGCGACGAGGCGGAGGCCTACCTGCGGGACCGGCGCACCTCGATGCTCGAAGATTTCACCTCGCGATTCGGGCGGCCCTTCAGTGCGACTCTCTTCATCAAGGAAAACGGTCGCCATGGCTTCGAATTCGCACCGCGGAAGGCCGGAGCAAAGAAGGCCTCTCGAAAGAAGGGCACCTCGAAGAAGGCCACGCGAAAAAAGACCACGCGAAAAAAGACCACGCGAAAGAAGACCACGCGAAAGAAGGCCAGCACCAAGAAGGCCGCGGCAAAGAAGTAGCCACGCAGAAAGGGCACCAGCGGCAGGAGCCATCCGGCCGACTCCTGGTAGGCTTCACGGCGCGCGCTTCTCAGCGACGCCCCAGGGCGTTTCGCGCACGCAAGCGGCCCTGGGTTATGATGCGCGACAGGCGTCTCCGATCTCACCCGGATCACCCGAGAGGAGAATTCTGCATGCCGCGTCTGCGCTTCGGCATCTTCATGGCACCGTTCCATCCGATTCGGGAAAACCCGACGCTCAGTCTTCAGCGGGACCTGGAGTTGATCGACTGGCTCGATGAACTCGGTTTCGACGAGGCATGGATCGGGGAACACCACTCCGCGGGATACGAGATCATCGCCAGCCCCGAGGTCTTCATCGCCGCCGCGGCCGAACGAACGCGCCGAATCCGCCTCGGAACCGGCGTCTCCTCGCTTCCGTACCACCACCCGCTGATGCTCGCAGAGCGTATCAACCAACTCGACCACATGACGCGCGGGCGCGTGATGTTCGGCGTCGGTCCCGGGGCGCTGCCTTCCGATGCCTTCATGCTCGGTATCGACCCGCTCAAGCAGCGAGACATGATGGAGGAGGCGATCGGGGTACTGCTGCGGCTCTTCCGCGGGGAAACCGTGACGCACAAGAGCGACTGGTTCGAGATGAACAACGCGCGGCTTCACCTCACACCCTACTCGGACCCCCACGTCGAGATTGCGGTTGCGTCCCAGATCTCACCCGCGGGCGCTCGTGCCGCTGGCAGCCACGGGCTGTCGCTGCTCTCGATCGGGGCCACCTCGGCCGGCGGCTTCAACGCCATGGCGACGAACTGGGCGATCTGCGAGGCGAAGGCCAAGGAGCACGACCAGCGCGTGGACCGAAATGCCTGGCGCCTCGTCGGCCCAATGCACATTGCCGAGACACGCGAGCAGGCACGCGAAGACATCCGCTTCGGGCTCGAAAACTGGATCTACTACTTCCGCGAGATCGCGGCGCTGCCACTGGCGCCGGAGGGCGCGATCGACGATGCGGTCGACGCGATAACGGCATCCGGTTTCGCCGTGATCGGTAACGTGGACGACGCCATCGAACAGATCGAGCGACTCGAGAAGCAGTCGGGCGGATTCGGTTGCTACATGAACCTGGCACACGAGTGGGCCGACCGGGATGCCACGCGCAAGAGCTATGAACTGATGGCCCGCTACGTGATGCCCCATTTCCAGGGCCGAGACGCGTCCCACGCAAGCAGCCTGGAATGGGCGCGGTCGAATCGCGAGCAGTTCATGGGGGCACACATGCAGGCCGTCGGAAACCAGATTCAGAAGCACGTCCAGGAGCAGGCCGCGAAGGCCGACGGCGAAGAGACCGGCTGAAGGCCGGACCGGGCGGCAACCGAGCTTGAGGATCGCACTCTTCCAGCAGCAGCACGTGGACGACGAGGGCGGGAACCTCCGCGCGGCTGAATCCGCGATCCGGTCTGCGACCCGGCAGGGCGCCGAGATCGTATGCCTGCAGGAGCTATTCGCAACGGCGTACTTCCCGCAGCGGGAATCGGCAACGTGTTTCGACCTTGCGGAGACCGTACCGGGACCGACCTCCGAACACATGCAGAAGCTCGCGCGCGAACTCTCGGTCGTCCTGATCGTTCCCGTCTTCGAGCGTCGCGCGCCCGGCATGTATCACAACAGCGCGCTCGTGATCGACACGGACGGCAGCCTGGCCGGGCACTACCGAAAGATGCACCTGCCCGACGATCCGGGGTTCAGGGAGAAGTTCTACTTTTCTCCCGGAGACCGGGGCTTCTTCGCCGTCGACACCGCGGCCGGCCGCATCGCAGTGCTGATCTGTTGGGATCAGTGGTTCCCCGAAGCCGCGCGCCTGGTGACGCTCGACGGCGCCGAGGTCATCTTCTATCCCACCGCGATCGGCTGGGTGCCCGACGAGAACGAGACCGAGCGGACCGCGTCACGCGATGCCTGGATCACCGTGCAGCGCAGCCACGCGATCGCGAACGGGACCTACGTAGCAGCAGCAAATCGGGTGGGACGCGAAGGCCGGATCGACTTCTACGGCAGTTCCTTCGTATGCGACCCGCGCGGTGTACTGCTCGCCGAAGCTTCGTCCAAAGATCCCGAACTGCTCCTCGCCGACTGTCCGAGCGCCGCGATCGAGAATCAGCGCCGGAGTTGGCCCTTCCTGCGCGATCGGCGCTTCGACGCTTACGGCGACCTCGCACGTCAGTATCGCCGCCGGTGATTCCGCACGCGCGGCTCCCGGGCGAGTTCGAAGCACACGCTGCAACCTGGGTCGCCTGGCCGCACAACGAGGACACCTGGCCGGGTTGCCTGGCGCAAGCGGAGTCGGAGTTCGGAGTTCTGGTCACGCACCTCGCCGAGAGCGAGCCGGTCCGAATCCTGGTCAAGGATGAGGCTCACGCCGAAGCCGTGCGCGCGAAGCTCCGCGAACCTCCACCCGGAGCGGCCGTGGAGTTTCACCCGGTGCCGACCGACGA
>JAYZEO010000019.1:0-24878 GCA_036337215.1 Myxococcota bacterium
CTCGGTCGGGAAAGGACTTCTACGTCGTCTCCGACTCGAACCTCGCCGGCCTCGACGATCTTCCAGTAGATGCCCCTTCGGTTCTCGTGGCGGGTCTCCCGGGCCTGTACGAAGCGCAACGCGTCCTGCCCAAATCGACCCTTGAACTTGGAACAGCCATCGTGAGGGAGCGCGGTTGCCTCGGCGACGGCCTTCCCGATTCGGATGCGCGTGCCCGCTGGAAGATTCTCGGCACTGAGGTCCAATTCGACGAAGAGATTGTCGCCAAAGAGCGTCAGGTCCTGACCGTTCGCGATCAGGCTTGCGATATCGGCACGCATCACGGTCAGTTGGCCTTCGGGATCTCGAGGGGGTCGACGATTCCAGCCGTCCCCGGGCACGCCTTCTTCCCGAGAGAGTCGCGCCTGGCCTAACTTCTCGCGCTCCCCGTCGGAATGGCGCCTGACGATCAGCTTCAGGTTTCCATGGTCCGGGTCAACTGCCGGAAGCGCGCGAAGTCGCGTCTCGAGTTGATCGAGCGGGAGGTGGTAGTCCGGGTCGCCCTGTGGCCCGTAGGCTTCTCTTCGGAATGCATCCATGTGTCGAGCATAGCTCGCGTAGAAGCGAGCGGCATCTCGAGTTTTGGTCTACTCCGGGTCGGAAAAGTTCGGCGCGCGTTTTTCGAGACCGGCCCGGACGGCCTCGATCTGGTTCGGGCGGCCGGCCAGGGTCCGCTGGATCTCGCGTTCGAGAGCGAGTCCTTCTTCGACGCTGCCGAAGAGCGCTTTGTTCCAGAGTTTCTTGGACGCCCGGACGGCGTCGGGGCTGCGACTCGCGATCTCCTGCGCGAGCGTCATCGCCGCCTCGCGCGGGTTCTCGCTGATGTGGGTTGCGAGCCGGTACTCCCGGGCTTCGGATCCCGAGATGACGCGCCCCGTGAAGGTCAGTTCCTTGGCGATGTCGACCCCGACGAGGTTGCGGAAGGTCTGCGTGATGCCGACATCGGGAACCAGGCCCCAGTGCGACTCGCGGATCGAGAGCCGCGCGTCCGGTGCCACGATCCGAATGTCGGCGCCCATCGCGATCTGAAGGCCGGCGCCGTAGGCCACACCGTGCACGGCCGCGATCACGGGAACCGGAAGCAACTGCCAGACCCACGCCGCGTTTCGCCCGGGATCTAGATCGGCCGTGCTGCGCTTTTGGTCCGAGGCAGGTTTCCCGACCGCGTCCCCAACCCGCGACATGCTCGCCATGTCGAGCCCGGCGCAAAATGCTCGGCCCTCACCCGAGAGGACCACCGCGCGCAGGCTGAGATCGCCGGACAGGGCGTTCGCGGTTTCGATCAGGGCCGCGAACATCGGCGGGTCCAGCGCGTTGAGCTTGTCACTCCGCACCATCCGGACGTCGGCGATGCCATCCTTCTGCTCCACGCGAACTCGGTCTTCCATGATCTTCTCCTCGGAAAGTCCCTTGAATTCCTTCCGCGACCTCGGCCGATCCAGAACTCGTGATCGAGGTGCCTCGAAACGCGAGCCCTTGAATGTCTACCATACGACATCCCGACCGATTTCCGGACCGACACGCGAAGCTCCGGGCGTGGTGCTTCGCGGATCCGGATCCTCTCGGCTTCGGGTCCGCCGGTCGAAGGAGAACCGGCTCGCGGTGGTACATTGCCCCGCATGCGGCCCCGCACGGGCCGGAGGGCACGCTCTGAGCACCGCGTCCGCGCCGAAGGAATCCGTTCCCGCCTCTGTCGGCCACCCGGGCGGAAAGTCCCCACCGGTGCTCTCGGGCGGTTGGCCCGTGCTCGGCCACCTGCTCGAGTTGCGCAGGCGTCCGATCGAACTCTTTCAGCGCGTCCGCGACGAACTCGGCGAGGTCGGGGAACTCAACTTCGCCGGAAACCGGGTGGTGATGCTGATGGGGGAGGAAGCCCAGGAGGCGTTCTTCCGCGGGAGCGACGAACAACTCGATCAGGCCGCCGCCTACCCCTTCATGACGCCCGTGTTCGGCCGGGGGGTGGTGTTCGATGCGTCGCCCGCGCAGCGCCAGCAGGCGCTCCGCAACCAGTCGTTGCGGGCAGACTTCATGAAGGGACACGCTGAGACCATCGATGCAGAGGTTCGCCGGATGCGCGAGACCCTGGGCGATGCGGGAGAGATCGACCTGCTCGACTTCTTCTCGGAGCTCACGATCTACACCTCGAGTGCGTGCCTGATCGGCAAGGAGTTCCGCGAGGAGCTGACCCCCGAATACTTCCGGACCTTCTACGAACTCGAGAAGGGCACCGATGCGCTCGCCTACGTGAATCCGAACCTGCCGCTGCCGGTCTTTCGAGCGCGCGACCGGGCGCGGCGACGCCTCGTGGAGTTGCTCGATGGCGTGTTCGAGCGCCGCCGGAAGAACCCGGATGCAAGCCGCGAGCTCTTCGACATCCTGCTCGACCTCCGTAACGAAGACGGGTCGCCCCGCTACCCGATCGACCAGATCACCGGCATGTTCATTTCGATGATGTTCGCGGGCCACCACACCACATCGGGCACCGCAGCCTGGACCCTGATCGAGTTGCTCAAGCACCCCGCGGTGCTTCGCGGCGTGGTGGGGGAACTCGATCGACTCTTCGCGGACGGGCGCGAGGTCAGCTTCCAGGCGCTTCGCGAAATTCCGCGGCTCGAGCACGCGATCCAGGAGGCGCTGCGCCTCCACCCGCCGCTGATTCTGCTGATGCGCAAGGTGGTCTTCGACTTCCACTACAAGGAGTGGACGGTGCCGGCCGGAAAACTGGTCGGCGTCTCACCCGCGGTCTCGAACCGCATGCCCGAGTGCTTCGCCGAGCCCGACCGCTACGACCCGGGCCGCTACGACGAGCAGCGGGCAGAGGATCGCCAGCTCTTTGCCTGGATTCCGTTCGGGGCGGGCCGCCACCGCTGCGTGGGGTCGGCGTTTGCGCTGATGCAGCTGAAGGCGATCTTCAGCGACTTGCTGCGCCACTACGAATTCGAGCTGGCTCAGCCGTCCGGGAGCTATCGGAACGACCACTCGAAGATGGTCGTGCAGATCCGGAAGCCCTCCCGGGTACGTTACCGCCGGCGTCTGGCAGAACGCGCGTCCGCGAGTACCGCCGCTGCGCGTTCGGCCCGGGTCGCAGCGGGCGGATTTCGGATTTGCGTCGACCGCGACCTGTGCCAGGGACACGCCGCGTGCGTCGCCGAGGCACCCGGGGTGTTCGAACTCGAGCCTGCGGAACACAAGGTGCGGCTGCTCGTGGATGCCCCGCCCGCCGAGTTCCGCGAGGCCGTGGATCGGGCGGTCCGGCACTGTCCGACGCAAGCGCTTTCGATCGAGGAGCAGGTTTCGCGCGAGAGCAGCCCGGTCAGCGAACCCGCATGAGCCTGCGGAACGATTATTCGGGTCCGTTCGACCCCGACCTGGAGCTCGCCGACTTCTCGCGCCAGGCGCTTTGTCATCTTGGGCGCGAGTACCTACTGATCGGCCACCTGCAGGACCGCGTCGGACTGCCGCTCGCGATCCAGAGCTTGGGGAGAGATGCACAGCTTCAGCTCTCGATCGACGAGTGGATGGGTGCGAGTCCGATCTACTCGCGCCGAATGCAGCGGGCGCTCGCATTCGAAGGCGACGACGTCGGCACCGTGTTCAAGAACCTTCAGCTCGAAATCGGTGCGCCGCCGCAATTCATGGACTTCCAGTTCCGGCTCGACAACCCCGAGTACGGAGAGTTCTGGCTTCCCCACTGCGGAGCGCTGCTCGATGTGGAGCCCTTTGGCGAGAAGCAGGTCAAGCTCATGTGTCACAACATCGAAGACCCCACCTTCGATGCGACCGCGGCCGCCACGAACCCACGGATGAAGATGCGCCCGATCCACCGCCCGCCCCGCAACCCGGCGGGACGGACTCCGCACTGTCGCTGGTCGGTCTTCATAGACGAGGGAAGTGTCCCCTACACGCAGCATCCGAACCTGCCGATCGTGCGCGCTTCCAAGCTCGCATCGATTCCGATCGAACTCCCGGACAAGAACGTAGAGCCGGGCGGCTGGGCCGATTACTCCGGTCCCTTCGACCCAGGATTTCAGCTCGAGGACCTCTGCCAGCGTGCGCTGCTCGCCGTAGCGCAGGAGGCGGCCGTCCAGCTGCAGCTGCTGGCCCGGGCGTTCATGCTCTGCATCGCACAGCGAAGCGGCGACGCTGCGGCGCGCGAGATTGGACGCCGGCAGTGGACCGGGATTGCGGCGCTGGCCGCAGAGCGTATTGCGCGCGCGTTCGCGATCGAGGGGGACGGGATCGACGCTATCGCGAAGGTGTTCCAGCTCCACCCGCACTTCTATCCGCGCAGCTACGTGGACCTCCGGGTCGAGCTCGCGGGACCCGAGGCGGCCCGGATCTCGATCGGGGAGTGTCCCGCATTCGACGAGCAGGACGACTACTCCTGGTTCGCGGGTCTCGAGAAGGCACCGCATCCCGCCCTCGACGCGATTGCTCGCGCCACGAACCCACGCGCGCGTTGCCGCCCGGTGGAAAGCCGGCGCGGGCTCGCCTGGGAAGTGATCATCGATCCAGGCTCCGAGCCCCGGCCCGCGCCACCGGAGCTCGCGCTCGCGAGACTGAGCCGCGGTGCCAGCTTCGCACTCGAGCAGCGGCGCCCGCTCCGCAGCTAGACGCCGGTCTTACAGGAGTTCGGAGGCCAGCTTGCGTGCGAGGTTCCCATCCACTTCGTCGCGATGGGCCTTCATCACGGCCCCCATCACGCGGCCGAGGTCCTTCGGGCTGGAAGCCCCGGTTTCGGCGATCGCCGCTTCGACCCAGCTTCTGGTCTGGGCTTCTCCCGCGAGTTCGGGAAGGAAAGATCGAATCACCTCGAGTTCGCTGCGCTCCTGGGCAGCCTGCTCGTCGCGACCCGCCTGGTCGTAGGCCTCGATGCTCTCGCGGCGCTGTTTTTCCAGGCGCCGCAGTACCACGATCGAGGCCTCGTCCGGGAGCGACGTCGAGTTGTCCTTTTTCATCTCGACCAGGAGCGCTGCCCGGATGTTCCGGAGCGCCAGCAGCCGTTGGGACTCTCGGGCGCGGAGGGCATCCTTCATCTGTGCGCTCACGTCATCGGAAATGGGCATCGGGGCGCTAAGGGTAGCAGCAGATTCGGACCCGGCTGGTGCCGCATGCGGGCGCCCGGGATTCCCGCGCCGCGGCCGATCTCGGGCTTGGCCCGGCGGTCCTGCCCTACCGGGGGGAAGAGGTCGAACGCGTGGAGACCGTTCTGTTTGAGCGCCGTGTGTGCGGTGGTATCCTTTCCTTTGCCAGGGCCCTAGATGAGCCATCAGGAGTTCCGATGCAGACCGAATTCTGTCGCAGGCTCGGGATCGAGTTCCCGATCTTCGCGTTCACACACTGCCGTGACGTGGTAGCCGCCGTGTCCCGGGCCGGAGGTTTCGGCGTGCTCGGCGCTGTGGGCTTCTCGCCCGAGCAACTCGAGATCGAGTGCAAGTGGATCGACGAACACACCGGCGACCGACCCTACGGCGTCGATCTCGTGATCCCGCAGAAGTACGAGGGGATGGGTGAACTCGATCCCGAGAAGCTCGAGGAGCAGCTCCGGGCTGCGATTCCGCTCCAGCATCGGGAGTTTGCGGCCAAGTTGCTGGCCGATCACGGGGTGCCGGAGGTCCCTCCCGAGGAGGGCCATCACGAGTTGCTCGCTATGAGCCTCGCCACCGCGACGCCGCAGCTCGACGTGGCACTCGGGCACGAGCAGGTTGCGATGATCGCGAACGCACTCGGCACGCCCCCGCCCGAGGTGGTGGAGCGCGTGAAGCAGAGCGGGCGCGTGGTGGGCGCGCTCTGTGGCAAGGTACATCAGGCGTTGCAGCACAAGCAGGCGGGCCTCGACTTCATCATCGCGCAGGGAACCGAGGGGGGCGGCCATACGGGTGAGATCGGAAGCCTCGTGCTCTGGCCGCAGATCATCCAGGCCGTGTCGCCGCTGCCCGTGCTCGCGGCGGGCGGCATCGGGACCGGCCAGCAGGTGGCGGCCGCGCTCGCGGTAGGCGCGCAGGGCGTCTGGACGGGGTCGCTGTGGTTGACCGTCCAGGAGGCCGAGTGTCCGCCCGCGCAGATGGCTTCCTATCTCGAGGCGACGAGCCAGGATACGGTGCGGTCGAGATCATTCACCGGAAAGCCGTGTCGGATGCTCAAGAACGATTGGACCGAAGCCTGGGCCCGCGAAGACACGCCCGACCCTCTGGGCATGCCGCTCCAGAACATGGTAACGATGGATGCCGTGGTGCGGACGAGCCGCTATGCGTCGTCGCCGCAGGCCCAGGAAGTTGCTTTCAATCCCGTGGGCCAGGTCGTTGGCATGATGAACGAGGTGCGTTCTTCTAGGGAAGTCATCATGGAGTTGGTCGAAGGCTATCTCGAGACCGTCGAGCGGCTAAACGGCCTGCAGCCCGAGTGAGCTGCGCGCAACCATGAGCCTGCGCGACGACCCCTACATCGTCATCACGGCGGATACCCATGCCGGCGCGGCCGTCGACGCCTATCGCGAATACCTCGACCCTGCCTGGCAACCGGACTTCGATGCGTGGCGGGGCAGCTATCGCAACCCTTCGCGCAAACACGTGGGCAGCAGGAAGTCCAAGAACTGGGACTCGGGCCAGCGGCGTGCGGACCTCGAGGCCGACGGCGTCGTGGCCGAGGTGCTCTTTCCGAACACGGTTCCGCCTTTCTACGACACGGCCTTCCACGTGGCGCCGCCGCCTTCTCCTGATGCGTATTTGCGCTGTCGGGCCGGAACCCGCGCACACAACCGCTGGCTGTCGGAGTTCTGTTCCGAGGCGGCGGAGCGGCGCGCCGGGATCGGGCTGATCCACCTGAACGACATCGACGACGCGATCGAGGACGTGGAGTGGATCGCCCGCAACGGACTTCGCGGTGGCGTATTGCTCCCGTTGCCGTCGCCGTCGGAAGTTCATCTCAAGCCCCTGAATCACCGGGACTACGATCGCCTCTGGGCCGCGATCCAGGATCACGATCTGGTGATGAACCAGCATTCGGGACAGGGTTCCCCCGAGTACTGCGAGGGGCAGGGGTCGAAGGCGCTCTGGGCGATGGAGATGTCGTTTTTCGTGCAGCGTGGCTACACGCACCTGATCATGGGCGGGGTCTTCGAGCGCTTTCCAAAACTTCGCTACATCCTGACGGAGTCCGGAGCTGCGTGGGCGCCGAAGCTGATGCGGGGCATGGACGCGATGTATCTCGCCTGGAAGATGGGCGCGATCGGCGAGATCGATACCTCGAAGGATCCGGCGCTCGAAGAACTCCCGAGCTTCTACGCCCGGCGCAACTGCTGGTACGGTGCCAGCTTTCCGTCGCCCGCGGACATCAAGGGACGCGATGTCGTTGGTGTAGAAAAGGTCCTGTGGGGCAACGACTACCCGCATTACGAGGGCTGCTACCCCTACTCTCGCGAGAACATGCGCTTCGCCTTCTCGGACCTGGAGGAGCGGGAGGTGCGAATGATGCTGGGTGAGAATGCTGCCGCGCTTTACGGCTTCGACCTGGAGCGCCTGCGCCCGGCCGCCGAGAAGGCCGCGATCACGCCCTCGCTGGTGGCGAATCCGCTCGACGAAATCCCGGCCGATTCAACTTGCATCACCTTCCAGCGCGCCCGCGCAGAGAAGCTGATGGCGCGAGGCTAGAGCACGGCCCCGGCTGTCGTGCGCAGCGCGGGACCGCTCGACGCGGGGATCTCGTCTATGCCGTCCTCTGAGACGAATCCAGCCACGGGATCGGGCGCAAAGGTCTCCCGGAGTCCTGCCGATGTCTTCTCCGGTTCGAGCTTCGGCGTGTAATGGCGGGGCTGTCCGCAGTGTCTAGGAAAGGTGCTTCGCGCAGGCGGTGAATCTATGGCCGAACAGCTCTCCGTCTTGATGCCGGTCCACAACGAGCGCTACCTGGTGCGGGAGGCAATCCGCCGCGTGCTCGCGGTGGAGAGCCCGTTCATCGAACGCCTCGAGCTGATCGTCGTGGACGATGGATCCACGGACGGCACCCGCGAACTGCTCCGGCAGCTGGCGGCCGATGCGCCCGGAGCATTCACCTACCTGGAGCACGACGAGAATCGCGGGAAGGGAGCCGCCGTGCGAACCGGGCTGGCACACGCCACCGGGTCCGTGACGGTCATCAACGATGCTGATCTCGAGTACGACCCGCAGGACCTGCCGCGACTCATGGTCCCGTTCGTCGAGCAGGGAGCCGACGCCGTGTACGGTTCGCGCTTTCTCGTCGCGGGCTACAGCCGCATCCTCTACTTCCGCCACTCGGTCGCGAACGGACTGCTGACCTTCCTGGCCAGCCTGATCACCGATCTCAATCTCTCGGACATGGAGACCTGCTACAAGGCGGTTCGTACCGACCTTTTGAAGTCGATCCCGATTCGGAGCAACGATTTTCGGATGGAGCCGGAGCTCACGATCAAACTCGCCAAGCGGCGGGCGCGACTCTTCGAGGTGCCGATCTCGTACGCCGGGCGCACTTATGCCGAGGGAAAGAAGATCCGAGCCAAGGATGCGTTCCTGGCGGTCGTCGCCATGCTGTACTGGTGGCTCGCCGACGACATCTACGATCCGGACCGGGTGGGTTCGACCATTCTCACGGATCTGACGCAGATCCCGCGCTTCAATCGTTGGATGGCGGATACCCTGCGGCCGAGGATCGGGGCCCGTGTTCTGGAACTCCGAGCCGGAATCGGAAACCTGACCCGGGAGTTCATTCCACGAGATCTGTACACGGCCTCCGATCTCGACCCGAATCACCTCCGCTACCTGAAGAGTTTTGCGGAAGGTCGGCCGTATCTCGAAGTACGCCGGCTCGACCCGGCGAACGAAGAAGACTTCGCTCCCCTGAAGGAGAGCTACGACACCATTCTCTGCATCAATGTGCTCGAGCAACTCGCGGACGACGCGCACTGTCTGCACAACGTTCGATCTGCGCTCGTCCCCGGCGGCTCGGCGTTGATTCTGGTCCGCCGGAATCCCCGCTTCCTGTCGGCCCCGGATCCGGTGGCCGGAAGGTTCAAGAGCTACACGCGAAGTTCGCTTCGGGAACTCTTGGAAGCGCAGGGCTTCAGGGTTCGGCAGCTGCGCGATTTCAACCGGATCGCTACGCCCGTCTGGTGGTTCAACGCAAGCTTCTTGCGTCGGGGCCATTTCGGCCGGGTTCAACTCAAAGTATTCAACCTGATGACCTGGTTGTTTCGCAGGCTCGAACGGGCGCTGCCCTGGCGCGGGGTTTCCCTGATCGCGGTCGCCGAGAGGCCGCGCGAGGGCGATTCGGGGGTCGACGTCGAGCAGGTCCGCTAGGCGCTCGGTTCGGGGCTGCGACCGCGGCGTAACCTAGCGCGTCCCAAGGCGGGCGCCGGCAGAATGCCGTCACTGCTTCGCATTCTTCTGCGTGGGCCGGTCGGGTCGTCCTCTCAGCAGCGGTGCTTTTGGGCCCGGGTCCCTCGGTCTGGAGCCTGGTGCGCGGCGGCCGCACCGTGTAGCTCAGACGGATCGCCGTCGGGAACAGGCGTGCCGGCGATTGCAGGTGTGCGCGATCCTCTGGCTTTGCGTGACTGAAGTGGCCGGTGGTAATCTCGCCGCCGTGCTCGACCCCGACAGTCTCGAGCGTCTGGTACCCGACGAAGTCCGGGCCGGCGATACGACGGGAGAGGAAAGCCTGCGCCTCTCTCTGGAACGCTATGAGTTTGCAGCGACCCACGCGCGAGCTGGTCGTGTTTTGGACATCGCGTGTGGCGTCGGGTTCGGAACCCACTTGCTTGCGGAACGGGGTGGGCCCGCAGTCGACGTGCTCGGGGTCGACCTGTCCGAGCAGGCCGTGCGTTATGCGGGTGAGCGCTACGGCGGGGACCGTGCACGCTTCCTGGCTGCGAACGCCATGGAGTTCAGCGACGGCGACGGCTTCGACGCCATCATCTCCATCGAGACGATCGAGCACCTCCCCGACCCGACGCGGTTTCTGGCGCGTCTGGTCTCGATGCTGCGCCCCGGGGGCGTACTGGTCGGCTCGGTACCGGTGACCCCGTCGGTGGATGCAAACCCTCATCACCTTCACGATTTCAGTGAGCGTTCGTTCCGGCGACTCGCCCGGGGTTGCGGACTCGTCGAGTTCGATGCCATGCGGCAGGTTCAGCCTTTTTCGCTGAGCGCTGTCCTGCAGCGCGACGAAGCACGCATGAAGGAGGTGCGACCCGGGCTGCCCTCCTACTACCTGTCCCATCCGGATGCGTTTCTGCGTCGCTGCTGGTCCACGTTGCGGCACGGGTTCAGCAATCGCTACCTGACGCTCGCTTGGAGAGCGCCCGCCTGACCGGCCGCGGTCCGGGGGTAGTGGCGGGCCGGTGAGTGTGCACCCGGCACCCGGCAGGGCTGGATCCCCCGACGCCTCCGGCCGTTCGCGCGCGTTCGGCTGTCGCGCGTTACCGCCGGCGCGGGGTCGCAATCATGGCGAGGCCTGTGGCTGCGGCGAGCAGACTCACCCACGCACCGAGCCTGCGGCTGGGTGTTTCGAAGGAGAGGGCGATCTCGGATAACCCGGGCTCGAGTTCGACCGAGAGCGACTGCCAGGCGGTCGGGCTGACCCGGAGCGTGCGCTCTCCGGAACCGGCCCGCCAGCCCTTGTGGAAGTTCTGATTCAAGACGAGCAACCCGCCTCGGGCCGGGTCGACCCGGACCCGAACCAGATTGGGAGACCATTCGATCAGCAGCGGGTCCTCGCCCGGGATCTCCGAGACCTGGGCGATCCCGAATTGAGCTCGCGAATCGGGTCTCGCACCCACGACGATATTCTCTCTCGCGCCGGTCAGCGTTTCGAGTACCCCGAACCCGGCCCGAACCACTGGAAAATTCGAACTCAGGGAGTGGATGTGCTCCCTCGTAAAGGGTCGGGTCCCGACCGGCAGGGTTACACGATCGACGTACTCCTGCGCGAAGGGGCTCTTCAGCCGTTGATGGAAGGGAACCTGCTCGACCGGAATCGCCTCGATCGGAAAGGCGTGTCGGAGCAGGGGTTGAGATACGGAGAAGAGGTCGAGCGTGAGTCCCAGCAGGAGTGCGATCGGGAGCCACCACAGGTAGCGCCGATCTGCCAACCAACGGCGCAGGAGTTCGATCCCGGCTCCGCCCGCCACCGCCAGCGCCAGCATGTAGCAGGGCGTGAACTTTGACGGCACGATCATCCGGTCCACCACGGGTAGACCGCGGAGCGCTTCCCAGAGATTGATTGGCGCCGAAGAGCCGAGGCAGACCCAGAGCACCGGCAGTGCGAAGAGCAGCGCTCTGCGGCCGAGCGGTGTCGCGAGTCCGCCGAAGATGATCAGTGCCAGTCCGAGGGGACCTACGTAGCTACCGACGTTGATGTGGAAGGTCGCGAAGCGTCCCGGCCGGCTGGACTGGGCGCGATCCAGCAGTGCGGTGTGTAGAAACGTTCCGAGCGTGGGAGAGAAGTTCCGATCGTAGAAGTCACCGGGGGTGGTGAGGTGCGGAGGCCTGAGTTCATCGCGGGCCTCGATCAGCGGGATCCCCTTGACCGCGGAGAGCGAGATCGCGAGCGCAGCGATGCCGGCCAATCCCGTGATGGTCGCTTTCCAATGTCGCCGCCGGGCGCCGATCGCGGCCGGAACCGCCAGGCCCAGCCCACCCATTACGAGCGTGTAGGGTCCACCGTCGAGAAACATCAGGGCCAGAAGCCCCCCGCCGAGCGCGATGGCGCGGCGTCGCGGACGATCCGGTCGAATCGCTTCGAGGCCGGCGAAGATCAGCAGAGGAAGAAAGGCGAAGGCCTGCAGGTTCCAGTGCCCGTGCGCCACGCGCTGCGCGTAGCCGGAGGAGAGACCGAACAGGATCGCGACGGTCCAGGCGCCCAGGCGGCCGAGTGAGAGCCGCCGTGCCAGCAGGTAGGCGCCGCCGAGCATCAGGAACTGGCGGACGACGATCCAGAGCTTGATTCCCGGGATGGTCCCGAAGAGCAGGACCCCGAGGAAGGCGGGACTCGCCAGTGGCAGGAGCGAGTGCGTGGCCAGGCTGTGTCCGCCCCGGAGGTATGGATTCCAGGCTGGAGCCTGGCCGTATTCGACGACGCTCTTGCGGGCCACCTCGATGATCGTCTCGAAGATGTCCCAGTCCCAGAACCCCCAACGGCTCCCGGATTGGATGACCGGAAGACACACCACGACGGCGAGAAGCGCAAACGCCGCCAAGCTGAGGCCGGCGTAGAGTCGTCTCGGGTTCGAGTTTTCGGTCAACCTTCCGGGACCTCCCGGCTCGCGCCGGTTGCCCGGGAGAGGCCTGAAGATTCCAGGGGCCATGGTGCGGGCACAAGCACGGGGGCGTCGCGGCCTTCCACTGCCGGAGTATCGCAGTCGCCCTTCCGATCCGCGAGGAACCGGATGAACCGCCGGAAACCCAGCAGGCAGGAATCCGGATCCGCTGTCCAACTCCGGACGGGCGGCGGAGCGAATTCCGCGGGCACTTCGAACTCGAGGCGGTTCCGAGTCGCCCCTCACCCAGGGCGAAGGGGTCGCGGGCGGCAGCAGGCAAGGCCCGATGCATGGAACGAAAAAGCCCGGGTCGGCAAAATGCTGACCCGGGCGAATGCGAATCCACGGGGATTCGTCACATGCGATCTGCGTGTAACGAAACTACGCCGCCGATCCCTCACTCAAGGGGAAGAAGATGATCAGGAAAGATTTCTTCGATCCCCAATATACACGAAATGTTCGAAAAGAGAAATATATTTTACATATATTTTGTTATTATTATAGAGTCATTGGTGTCCCAGTAGCTTGCTCTATCGCTTGCCGGTTGCAGAAAAGAACTGCAACTCTCGCCGCAAGCGCTTGCGCCCCGGGGTGTTCTTCCGGGCTTCGCGCGGGTTCGCTCGCGGGTCTAGGGGTCGCTGCGGCGGGCCTCGAGTTCCTCGAGCGTGCGCGGCCAGTCCTTTTTGAGCAGGCGGGAAAGCGCGCGGTCGGCGAGGAGTCTGCCTCCGGTCTGGCAGCGGGCGCAGTAGTTGGTTTCGTTGTGCGCATGGACGATGCGCTGGACGGGCGCGTGGCAGGCAGGGCAGGGCTTCTGGTACTTTCCGTGGACGGCCATTTCGGGCCTGAACGCGGTGACCTTTTCGGGGAAGGCGTTGCCCGAGTTGGCGCGCAGGCGCTCGATCCACTCGCGCAGGGTTTCGCGGGTCGCTCGGAACAGGGTTGCGAGTTCGTCGTCGTCGAGCTTTTGGGTGAGCTTGACGGGGGACAGACGCGCGCGGTGGAGGATCTCGTCCGAGTAGGCATTGCCGATCCCGCTCACCAAGGAGGGGTCTGTAAGCGCGCGCTTCAGGGTGTGGTTGCGCCGCTGCAGCGCTTCCCGGAATTCCGAGAGTTCGCAGTCGAGGACCTCGACACCGCCTGGGTCGTGCTCGGCCAGAGCTGCTTTGCCGCGCACGGCGTGGAGCGTGGCTCGCTTCTTCGTCCCGGCCTCGGTCAGGAGCAGGGTCCCGGTTGGGAAATCGAAGGCCGCGTGGCCGCGCCGGCCCGGGGGCTTCGCGCCGCGAGTTCTGAATTGGAGGCGGCCCGCGATCATCAGGTGCAACACCAGAAAGCGTTCGTCAGGAAACCCGAACACGATGCGCTTGCCGAGGCGCCGTAGCTCGCGAAGCGGCAGCCCCTCGAAATCGGAGAGCGGCGGGTCGACCGAGCGCAACAGCGACACGCTGGAGAGCCGAATGGCCTGGAGCGGCTGGTCGAGCACGCGCTTGCTCAGCGCGTCGAGGTAGACTGTGATGTCGGGCAGTTCGGGCATCGCTCTCAGGCCGGGCAGAAGTCGTTACACGCGATGGCCGGTTCCGCCCGGTACCGGGAAGCTCGGGACTCTGCCTGCGGCCCGGTCCCCGGAGTCGGACCGCGTTCGCGCCCGGCGCGCGGTCAGTCTTCGCTGCTGGTTGCGGGTTGTGCGTGGAAGAGCGCCTCGATCTCCGTGATCAGGCCGTCGACCACGCGGAAGCGTTCGGCGATCAGCACCGGCCGGTCCGAGGCTTTGGTATCGAGATCGTAGAATGCGACGGCCTGCTCGCCCTCGACGATCCAGCGGATGTTGCGCACGCCTGTGATCACGTTCATGACTTCGTGGGAGAGCGCCTCGATGAGCCCGGTGCGACCCTGGCCGGTGTTCCGGCCTTGCTCATGACGAACGACGTTCTCTGCGAGCGGCACCTTGCTTCCGTCGTGCTCGACGAGCCCGTGGAACAGGTACTTCTCGGCCGTTTCGATGACAGACTCTCGTGTGGACACGGCACCTCCGGGAGCGATCGACCGCTCCGAATGACTTGCCGTTCATTCTGGCACGCTCGGGCCCGCAGCGGCGGAACCTGGACGGGCCCCGCGCCGGGCACTTTCGAGTTCCCGGTGACGTCGTCCGTTCCGGGCGGTCGTCCGCCTGAACCTCCGCTTCAGGCTCCGAGTTCGAGCGCCAGGTTCGAGAGCTTGATGGCGCGCGTGAACTGGCTCGTCTGGTCGGGGTCGCCGGTCTGGAGGAACGAGAAGGAGAGCCCGGTCGCGGGCTCGGCGAAGCCGATCTGGCCACCTGCTCCCGGCCAGCCGAACGCGGTCGGCGATTTCCCCCAGGTCGTTCCGAAGCCGGCGCCGATCACTACGCCGAGCGTGCGATTGGCAGGCAGTTGCATGAGCGGGTCGGGAAGCGTGCAGCGGATCTTCGTGGTGGCGTCCTCGAGCACCTCGGACTTCCAGAGCCCGCGCGGATTGTGGAGCAGCGCCTGGTAGAAGCGCGCCAGGGTTGCAGCCGTCATCACGCCACCGCCTCCCGGCATCCCGGCCTCGATCACATCGGCGTAGTCGAATTGTAGATCGCGCGACGGCTTGCCCGAGAGTTGCGCGATGTTCGTCTGCTCGGATCGCGGGATGCCGAGCACACGGGGCAGTCCGAGTGGCCGCGTGACGTGCTGCTCGACGAAGTCGCGGAAGTCGAGACCGCCGAGGCGTTCGATCAACTCTGCCAGTACCCAGTGTGCGGAACTCCCGTGGTAGACGTATTTCGTACCCGGTTCGTACTCGAGTTCCCAGGTGGCGAGACGCGCGATGCGGCGTTCGGCGTTCGCGCCCTCGGCAGGGCTCATCGGTGCGCTCGGGAAGCCGCAGGTCATGAGCAGAACCTGTTCGACCGTCACAGCCCGCTTGCCGTTGGCTCCGAACTCGGGAAGGTAATCCGCGACCGGGCGCCCGATGTCGAGCAGGCCGTCACCGATCAGCAGCCAGACAGCGGACGCGACGATCGGCTTGGTGGCCGAAGCGACGCCGAAGCGGGTCTCGGGGTCTGCGCTCCCGAAGCTCTCCGTCCACACGATCGCGCCGTCTCGCCCCACCGCGAGCTGGCACGCGCGAAGCCCCGCGTCGATCTCCCGCCGGGCGCCATCGCGAAGCGGGTGGACGTCGATCTCATCGCTCATCGCTTCGATTCTACATCGAGACCGGCTGCCGGGCCCGGCTCGGTCTCCGAGAGGCCTGCGTTTGGTCCCGGGGCGGGTCGTGTGCGAGGGCGACCACCCGGGGCAGCCGGGCGGATTTTCCCGGGAGTAATAGAATGGACCCGGTCCGGGCATCGGACGAAGGGAGTCTGCGTGAGCCGAAAGGGCAACCGCCCGTCGGGGGGACAGAAGGCTCGGCGCGCGCCGGCACTGCGCCGGAACCGGAAGCTTCCCAATCGGCCACTGCTGGGCCTGGCGCTGCTCGGGATGGTGCTCACCGCCTACCTGAGTGCGAACAGTTGGTTCGGAAGCCACGCCGCCTATTGCGGTGCGGGCTCCGACTGCGACCTGGTACAGACGAGCCACTGGTCGATGCTGTTCGGATTGCCGATCGCGACATTCGGCTTTCTGACCTACGCGGCGCTCGGCTTGATTGCGCTTCGGGTCAAGAAGACCGTCCTGCACTTCAGCTACGGCTGGATCGTCGCGCTGGTAGGCCTCGCGGTGAGCCTCTACCTGACCGCGATCTCGCTCGTCGTGCTGGACGCCGCCTGCCTCTACTGCCTGGCGTCGCTCGGGCTGATGGCTGCCTGCTTCGCGGTCGTCGCGCGCGAGCGGCCCGAGGGCGTTTCGGGTTTCGCGTCGCCCGGCTGGTACGTCCAGACCGGCGCGGTAGCAATCCTGATCGTGGTCGCGCTCCACCTCTACAAGAGCGGCGTCATCTCTCCGGGTGCGGGGCCCGAGAGCCCCTACCTGAAGGCCCTGGCCCTTCACCTGGCCGCAGTCGACGCGAAGTTCTACGGGGCTTCCTGGTGTCCTCATTGCAGGGACCAGAAGGGTCTCTTTACCGCTTCGGCCTCGCGTCTGCCGTACATCGAGTGCAGTCCGCGTGGTCGCGGAGGCCCGACGGCGCGCGCCTGCGCGGAGGCCGAGGTCGAGGACTTTCCGACCTGGGTGATCGCCGGCCAGCGCTACGTCCGGGTGCTGGAGCCCGAAGCGCTGGCCCGATATTCCGGCTTCGAGTGGACGCCCCCGGGAGCGGCTTCCGGACCGTCGGCACCTTAGCAGCGGCGGCCTCGGCGGGCCGGGATCGGAGCCGGAAGCCTCGCCCACCGGCCCATTCCGGCGGCGATCCCGCAAGCGTCCACGCTCGGGTGAACCAGTGCGGTGGGGGAGGCGCGGCCGTGCGGTTGAACGCTACCCTCCCTGCATGAGCGAGACGCGCGTGTCCGCGGCCGCCTGGCTGGCGCTTGCGGTGGGATTGGTCTGGCTCGTCGGAGCGGGGTCTCGGGGCTTCGGGTCGTTGCTGCTGGCGCTGGTTCCGGGCCTGCTGCTGGCGACCGGGGGCGGCAGCTTGGTGCTGCTTCGAGGCGAAACGCGCGCGAATCAACTCGTGGCACTCGGCGGTGCCGTCGGCGTGCCGCTGGCCGCGATGCTGCTGCTTGTAAGCAGCTTCTGGCTCGGGCTCTTCCTGGTGTTTGCGAGCGCGGGGCTGTTTGCGGCGGCGGGCTGGGTGAGCCTGATGCGCGAGCCCGCCGTTGCGGGTGTGCTCGAACCGGTTCCCTCGTTGGGTCTGGCGTGCAAGGTCGCGATGGATGAGGCGGTGCTGGCGACGCGATCGCTGGTCTCCGACACCGTCGGTCCCGGTGACCGCGTCCGCCTGAGCGATGAGGCCCGTGACGCGCGTCGCTACTTCGATCAGCGCGGCTGGCTCGACAAACCCTCTGGATATTACGTGGACCCGCCCGTGCTCGAAGCTCCGGAGCTGCGGCGCAGGCGGACCCGGGGTGCGGCCTTCCTGGAACTCTCATTCGAGAGTGGCTACGAGCCCTACGCCGAGGAGCCGGGTCGCGAGCGCTGGCTCTCCTACGCTGCGAATCGGGTCGCGTACGCGTGGGTGCTGGAACATCCGGACGGGCCGCGGCCCTGGTTAGTGTGTGTCCACGGCTTTCGCATGGGCTCTCCGTTGGTCGATCTCGCGGCCTTCCGCGCCGCGGAACTCCACCGTCGCCTGGGCCTGAACCTGGTACTTCCGGTGCTGCCGCTGCACGGCCCGCGAAAGATTGGGCGCCGCAGTGGAGGACGCTTTTTGGCCGGGGATCTGATGGACACGGTGCACGCCGAAGCGCAGGCGATCTGGGATCTGCGGCGTGTGCTCTCCTGGGTGCGCGGCCGCGGTGCGATCGGGGTCGGCGCGTTCGGGCTTTCGCTCGGGGGCTACACCGTTGCGCTGCTCGCGGGGCTCGAGGAGCATCTCTCGTGCGTGATCGCTGGAATCCCCGCAGCGGACTTTGCTCGCCTGGGGCCTAGTATGGACGGTGGCCCCGCGGGGCTTCCGGGCGGAAGTGTTTCGGACGCAGAGGCGGTGCTGCGGGTGGTTTCTCCACTGGCGTTCGCGCCGCGCGTGCCCCTCGCGCGCCGCTTCGTGTTCGGGGGAACGGTGGATCGGCTGGTGCCGCCAGACCAGGTGCGCGATCTCTGGGAGCACTGGGAACGGCCCCGAATCTGCTGGTTCGCGGGCAGTCACATGTCCTACCGCTTCGAAGCCGGGGTCCGCGAACTGATCGAGGAGGCGCTCCGTGAGAGGGGGCTAGGCTCCAATCCCCGGGTTTGAAGCCGTGCATTAACTCAAATCCTTGGCCCGATGCGGGCCGTGCCCGTTTCGTCGGGGCTGCCTGGGGCGGCCCAGCCGCGAACGACGCACTGCTCCCAGGTCCTGGATTGCGGGAGTCGCACTTTCGCAACTCGTCGAAGGCTTCTCGAACAGCCGACCGCGTTGTCCCGCCCGGTCGCTCTAATCGTAGACCGAGCGTGCTGCAGGGCGCTCAGCGCCGTCGCCGCGCGCGGCGCGCGAAGGCCTCGCGGACGAACTCCACTTCCTGTTCCTGGTGGATCCGGTACGAACCGGCCGCGGGGCTGGCGGCCTCGTGCCGGCCCGCGTAGCGGAGTCGGCCCCCCTTCGGCAGCACGCTGCGGATCCGGTCCTGTACGAAGGACCAGGCGCCCATGTTCCAGGGCTCTTCTTGAACCCAGACGAAGTCGCGCAGGTCGTATTGCCCGAGCATTTCCCGCAGCGCTGAAAACGGGAAGGGGTGGATCTGTTCGACTCTCACGATCGCGACGTCGTCGAAGCCGTGCTCCCGGGCTGCCTCGAGCAGCGTGTAGAAGACCTTGCCCGAGCAGAGCAGGACGCGGCGCAGCGGTTGCTCGTGGAGACCGCCCGCCGCGCGGCGCGGGTCGTCCAGGATTTCCTCGAAGCGGCCCCGTTCGAAGGCGTCCAGGTTCGAAGCCGCCCCCGGGTGGCGCAGCAGGCTCTTCGGCGACATCAGGACCAGCGGTGTGCGCCGGTTCTCACAGATCTGGCGGCGTAACGCATGGAAGTACTGGCCGGCCGTGGTCAAATTGCATACGCGCAGGTTGTCCTCTGCACAGAGTTGCAGGAAGCGTTCGAGCCGCGCGCTCGAGTGTTCGGGGCCCTGTCCCTCGTAGCCGTGCGGCAGCAGCATCACCAGGCCACTCGAGCGATTCCACTTGGTCTCGGCGCTCGCAATGAACTGGTCGATGATCACCTGTGCGCTGTTGGCGAAGTCCCCGAACTGGGCCTCCCAGACCGTGAGCCGGGTCGGGTCCACGGTGCTGTAGCCGTATTCGAAGCCCAGTACGGCGGCCTCCGAGAGCATCGAGTTGGCGATGATCAGCCGGGCGTCAGCGCTCGCCAGTTCGTCGAGCCAGATCCAGCGATCGCCGGTTTTGACATCGTGCGCGACCGCGTGGCGGTGCCCGAAGGTGCCGCGCTCGACATCCTGACCCGTGAGCCGGATCGTGATGCCCTCCGCGAGCAGCGAAGCGAAGGCGAGGGCCTCGGCGGTACCCCAGTCGATGTCGCGTCCGGCCCGGATCGCGGCCGCGCGCTGGTCGAAGAGCCTGACGAGTTTCGGGTGAGGGTGGAAACCGTCCGGGAAGCGCTGCAACTGTGCTGCAAACTGTTGGATCGTCTCACGCGGGATGGCGGTCGGCCGCTGCTCGACCGCGTGTCCGTTTCCGAAGCGTTCCCAGAGGCCCCGGTAGCCCTCGGATCCGGCCAGTTGCTGAGGCTCCGTGCTCTTGGCGAGCCCCTTCTCGAGTGCCGCGAGTCGATTGGCCTCGGTCTCGGTAATGGTCGACGGGTCGAGCCTCCCCTCGCGGTGCAGCCGTTCGGCGTAAAGCTGGGCGACTGTCGGGTGGGACTCGATCTGCCGCTGGCGAAGCGGCTGCGTGAAGCTCGGATCGTCCCCCTCGTTGTGGCCCCGCCGGCGGTAGCAGACCAGGTCGATGATCACGTCTTCGCGGAAGCACTGCCGGAACTCGATGGCGAGGCGCGCGGCGTGCGCGCAGGCCTCCGGATCGTCGGCGTTGACGTGGAAGATCGGGGCCTGAATCGCCTTGGCGATGTCGCTCGGGTATCGCGTGAAGCGAAACTGAGCCGGGTTGGTGGTGAAGCCGATCTGGTTGTTGACGATGACGTGGATCGTGCCCCCGGTCCAGTAGTTCTCGAGTTCCGAGAGCCACAGGGTCTCGGGGACGAGTCCCTGTCCGCAGAACGCCGCGTCGCCGTGGATCTGGAGCGGAATCACGCGCGTGCGTTCGGTGTCCCCGCTGTGGTTCTGCTTGGCTCGCGTCATGCCCTCGGCGACGGGGTTGATGGCTTCGAGGTGGCTCGGGTTGGGGCACAGAGATACGTGAAGCTTGCGGCCGCTCAGTGTGGTGCGGTCGGCCGAATAACCGCGGTGGTACTTCACGTCACCCGACCCCTGGGCGTCGCGCGGCGCCAGCGAAACCTGGAACTCGGCCATGAGTGCGCCGTAGGGCATGCCCATGGTATGGGCCATCACGTTGAGCCTGCCGCGGTGTGCCATGGCGATCACGATCTCGGCGGCGCCGAGTTCGGCGGCGCCCTCGAGAAGCACGTCGAGCATCGGGATCAGCGACTCGCCGCCCTCGAGTGAGAAGCGCTTCTGGCCCAGGAAGCGCTTCTGTAGGAATCGCTCGAAGGCATCCGCCGCAACCACCTGCTCCAGGATCTGGCGGCCCGCCTCGCGCGAGAGCGCGGGCCGGTTTCGGATCGGCTCCATCCGCTCGATCAACCAGTCCCGGCGCTGCTTGTCGCTCAGGTGCATGAACTCGACCGCAAAGTTCCTGCAGTAGCTATCGCGCAGGATCTCGATCAGGGCGCGGGGGGTTTCGACCGGGCAGCCGGCGTGCTGGACGCCCTGTAGCGGAGCGTCCAGGTCCTGAGCGCGGAGTCCGTATTCGGCCGGCTCTAGGAACGCATGCATCGGGGCGGGCTCGCCGAGCGGGTCGAGGTTCGCGATCAGGTGGCCGTAGCTTCGGTACGCATTCACGATGCCCGAGATGCCGCGCTCCAGAATCGGCTGGGACCCGGCGCTGGGTGTGCTTTCGGCGGTCCGGGCGGCGGCCCCGGCCGCGCCGTTCCCGGCCGAGGGCCGAGCTCCACGGCCTGCGACCAGCCGTTCGAAGGTCGAGATCCAATGCCCGGGGAGATCGCGAGACCCGGCCAGGAAGTCCTGGAACAGGCCCTCGACGTAGGCTCCATTCTCGCCCGAGAGCAGCGTGGAGAGCTCCGTGTGTGAGAGTTCGGCCTGGTTCTGAGTCACCTGCTCGCTCTCCGGGCGCCGGGCCGCAGCCTGCTCGCGGGACCGGGCCTCGCCCGGGTCGCGGCTGCGGCCATGCCCTTGGTGTGAATCCTCATCTAATTCCCTGCATTCCCCGGTTGGACGTTGCTCGTCACTGAACTCATCGACGCGGGGGCCGCAAGGGTTGAAGCATAATCGCTCGTTCGCAGCGCGTCCCGACCGGCTCGAGCGCCCGTTCGACTGACGCGCGGCATCGGCTCCGCTAGCTTGCCGCGCCATGGGGCAGCAGACGCTCCCGGGCTTCCGGGATTTCTATCCGGAGGAGATGGCGGTTCGCCGGCACCTGGATGTGGCCTGGCACGCCGCGGCGGCGGCCGCCGGCTTCCGCGAGGTCGACGGGCCCGTGCTCGAGTCGCTCGAACTCTTCACCAAGAAGTCCGGCGACGAGATTGCGGGCCAACTCTACAGTTTCGAGGACAAGGGCCAGCGGCCCGTGGCCCTCCGGCCCGAGATGACGCCAACCCTGGCACGCATGATTGCGGCTCGGGCGGGGGCGCTCCCGAAGCCCATCAAGTGGTACTCGGTCCAGCGCTTCTTCCGCTACGAACGCCCGCAGCGGGGCCGCTTTCGCGAGTTCTTCCAGTGGAACGTCGATGTGGTGGGTGCTCCCGAGATCGCCGCCGACGTGGACGCGATCGCGGTGGCCCTCGACGGACTGCGGCGCCTCGGGCTCGGCTCGCAGGACCTGGTCGTCCGGATCAACGACCGGCGCTTCGTCCGCGAATTGCTGCGCGAGATCGACGTGGGCCCCGAGCAGGAGGTCCCGGTACTCGGCTTGATCGACAAGCTCGCCCGCGACCCGAAGGCTCCGGAGCGCCTCACGGAGCTTCTGGGTGAGCGCAGGGCGCGCAAGGTGTCGGACTGGTGCGAGAACCTGCCGATGGAGCGCGCGCCCGTGCTCGGCGAGCTGCTCGAGACCGCGGACGAATACGGGCTCCGCGGCTACCTGGAGCCCGACTTTCGGATCGTGAGAGGGCTCGCGTATTACACCGGCCCGGTGTGGGAGATCTTCGCGCGCGGCACCTCGCTGCGCTCGGTCGCGGGCGGTGGGCGCTACGACGGCCTGATCGCAATGCTGGGGGGCCCGGATCTGCCTGCGCTCGGATTCGGTATGGGGGACGCGGTGTTGACGGAATTCCTCGCGGAGCGCGGCCTGCTGCCGGACGCCGCCCCCGCGCTCGACGCCTATGTGATCCCGGTGGCCCCCGAAATGGTTGCTTCGGCGCGCGACGTGGCCCGCCGCCTGCGCGCGGGCGGGGCCCGGGTCGATCTCCCCTACGGACCCGTCAAGCCGCGCCGCGGCCTCAGGGATGCCAGCCGGGCCGGCGCGGGCTACGCCGTGCTGGTGGGCCCCGACGAGTGGGCCGATCGAAGTGTCCGGGTCCGCGACCTCGCGAGCGGCAGCGAGCGGCTCGTCCCCGTCGACGAACTTGCCTCTGCGGACATCCTCGCGACCTAGCACGCTCCCGCCTCTTCCGGGTCGAGCGAGCTGCACGTGCGGGGTGAGTGGGCCGCGCCGGACCTCCGCTTCCGGCCGGGTCGCCCGCGAGGCACCCCGACGGGGTCGCTCGCGGCTGGTTCGCCGGGGCCCGCCGTCTCCGCGCTCGGGGTCTTCGGGGGCTAGCGGCCGATGCCGGAGTCCACCGCGAGTCCCATCGAGTGCAGGCCCTTGTCGACGTAGAGCACGGTGCCCGTGACCCCGGAGGCCAGTGGACTGCAGAGGAACGCCGCTGCGTTCCCGACCTCGCGCGCGTGAATCGGCTCGGGCAGCGGGGCGTTGTGGCGCGAGTACTCGATCATGTCCCCGATGAAGCCGATCGCGGAGGCCGCGCGGGAAGCCCAGGCCCCGGCCGAGATGCAGTTCACACGCTGCCCCGAGCGGCGTCCCACCTCGTAGGCCAGGGTGCGCGCGTCCGATTCGAGTGCCGCCTTGGCCGAAGACATGCCACCCCCGTAGCCGGGCACGGTCCGCTCCGAGGCCATGTAGCTCAGCGTCAAGAATGCGCCCTTGGAACGCATCACCGGTTCGAAGCGCTGGACCAGCGAGACGAACGAGTAACTGCTCGCGCCGACCGCAGCCAGGTAGCCCTTGCGGCTGGTCTCGAGCAGCGGGTTCTTGACCTCGGGCCCGTTGGCCAGGCTGTGTACCACGATGTCGACCGGCTTGGGACCGAAGTCGGCCAGCATCTGGTCGACCACCCCCTGGACGCTGAAATCGGCGTGTGCCTTGTAGCGCCGCGACTCGCGCAGTTGCGTGGGCGCGTCCTCGAGCGTGTCGTACTCCGCGTCGAGTGCATAGACACGTTCGAACTCGAGCTTCCCTCCGCCCGAAAGGACCAGGGACTCGTCGATTCGACTGCTCGAGAGCAGTTTCGTGAAGATCCCGTAGGCCGGGGGCCAGGTTCCGGTGCAGACCGTTGCACCGGCCTCGGCCAGCGCCCGCGCGATCGCGAATCCGAAGCCCGCGTCGTCGGCGATGCCGGCCACGAAGGCGCGCTTCCCCGAGAGGTCGATGCCGAGCACGGGGTGAATGAAGCACTCTCTTCGGGCCCGGGCAAGTCGAAGCGTCGCTTCCCTGATCGCGCGGGCTGAGGCTAAGATGGAGGGAAGGGAGGCGCCATGTCTCGACGCGACAAGATCCGACTCGACCCCGGCGAAATCGACAAGTTCCTGGCCGAGACCAAGACGATCATCCTGTGCTCGGCCGGCCCCGACGGTGTGCCGCACCCGATGCCGATGTGGTTCACGCGCGAAGACGACGGCACGATCTGCATGACGACCTACGGCAAGAGTCAGAAGATCGCCAACATTCGGCGCGAGCCGCGCGTGAGCTTGTTGATCGAGTCGGGCCTCGAGTACGCTGAACTCCGGGGCGTCGTCTTCTACGGCAACGCGGAACTCGTCGAGGACACCGAGGCCGTGATCGACACACTGCTTCGGGCGAGCGGGCAGGGCGAGCAGACCGATGCCGCAGTTCGCGATGCCATGCGCGGCCAGGCCGAGAAGCGCGTGGTGATCCGGGTCAAGCCAGACGAGGTGTTCTCCTGGGACCACGGCAAACTGGGCGGCGTCTACTGAGCGCTGCCGCGGGGTGGGGCCTCGATCGAAGCGCACGCTTGCGCCCGTTGGGGAGTTCGACCTCGGGGAACGGGATCGCGGTTTCGATCTCGCCCGTGCCCGGGGGACCTCGATTCTGGTCGGGACTCGAACCGACTCAGCCACGGCCGCGCAGCCGATCCCTAGTATGATCCCGAGGGACAGATTCTGCGCATGACCACGCTGCACATCGTTCCGCACACTCACTGGGACCGGGAGTGGTACCTCCCGTTCCAGCGCTTTCGGGTCAAGCTCGTGCATCTGCTCGATGGACTGCTCGATCTGCTCGAGCGCGAGCCCAGGCTCCGCCACTTCATGCTGGACGGCCAGACGATCGTGCTCGAGGACTACCTCCAGATTCGTCCCGAGCGCCGACGCCAACTGGAGGCCCAGATTCGACGCGGGCGCCTCTCGGTCGGCCCCTGGACCGTGCTGGCGGACGAATTTCTGGTCAGCCCGGAGTCGCTGGTCCGGAATCTGCTGCGCGGTCGCAGCGTCGCGCGTCGCTTCGGCCCGCGCATGAGCGTGGGCTACGTACCCGATCCCTTCGGGCATATCGGCCAGCTGCCACAG
>JAYZEO010000020.1:0-19329 GCA_036337215.1 Myxococcota bacterium
GATGCCGGGAAGGTGCCGATTCTGGTCTGCGACGACGGAACCGCCGTGTGGGACAGCCTGGCCATTATCGAAACCATCGCAGAGACCTTTCCCGACCGGGGGGTATGGCCGGAGTCCGCATCCGCGCGCGCAATGGCCCGCAGCCTCTGCGCCGAAATGCACTCTGGCTTTCCGGCACTGCGGGAGCACATGCCCATGAACATCGCGAATCGCTTTCCGGGGCGCGGCTGGAACGACGCGGTAGAACGCGACGTCGATCGGATCTTGGGCGGCTGGAGCAGCGCGCGCAGCCGCTTCGGGGAGAGCGGAGACTTCTTGTTTGGAACGTTCTCGGCCGCCGACGCGTTCTTCGCTCCGGTCGTGTGGCGCTTCGAAACCCATGAAGTCGAGCTGCCGGACTTCTCCCGGCGCTACATGAGCGCGGTCCAGGCGCTGCCCGCGATGCAGCTTTGGGTCGCGGCGGCGCTCTCCGAGAAGGAGTTCGTCAGCATGGACGAGCCCTACCGCACGCACGCGGAGACGAGCGACCCCGCCTAGGACTCGTCGTAGCCGAGTTCCGAGAGATTCCGCTCGTGCAGCCGCTGGGTGATCTGGTACTTGGAAAAGATCCAGAGCGAGAGCGCCGGAAGACCGATCCCGAGCACGACGATGACGGCCGCGAGTTTCTCGATGGCCACCACCTTCTCGACCTCGGTCCCTGTGGCCTCGAAGCCGACGACGGTGAGGATGACTCCCTTGATCATCAGGCCGAGTCCGCTGATCGACTTCTGCACCAGGGCCGGGCCTGCGAAGAAGAGGCCTTCCTGTCGTTTGCCCGTCTTCCTCTGGCTGTCCTCGACGACGTCCGCCGTCATGGAACCAACCAGGATCCAGGCGAGCGCGCCGAGCGAAGTCATGAAGAACCCGTGACCGAGCATGATCCACCAGAGCGAACCGGACTTGTCTCCGTTGGCCGGCAGCAGGTGCGTGCCATACCACGTGTCGAGGAGTCGCAGAATCAACAGAATCGGCCCGAAGAAGATCGAGAAACTGAACAGGCCGACCGCGAGCCGCTTCTTGTCCCAGCCCCGCGCGAGAACGCCCGCAGAGGCGGCGATCGCCAGCGCCGCAACCATGTCGATGATCGCGTAGATGGCAACGTCCGACGGTCGCCAGTCCCAGAAGTAGCTGTTGAAGTAAAAGGTCAACCCGGTGGTGAGACCGACGTATATGCTGAAGACGACGCCCGAAAGGAACAGCATCAGCCACGAGCGGTGGTTCAGCGTCGACAGGATCTCGGCCAGGATCGGCCGGAAGCCGGTCGGCGGTCTCTCCCGCGGAAGTTCGAGATTCGGGATCTCCCGGTGCATGCCGAGGCAGAAGAGGAAGCCGGTCAGGAATACGGCTCCCCCGCCGAAGTAGGCGAGTTCGCGATAGCCTTCCAGGTTGTCGTACGACTCACCCAGGAAATAGGCGAGCGTCACGTAATAGATACCGGCGCCACCGATCCAGCCGAAGAAGCTGTTCAACCCGTGCAGGGTGTTGCGCTGGTTGTAGTCCTTTGCAATCTCGGCACCAAGCGCCTGCCGCGGCACGTCGTAGAGGGTCCACGCGATCCGCAGCCCCATGATGAGCAGCAAGAGTTGGGCGAAGAGCCCCGCCTGCGTGGTCGAGAAGTCGGAGGTGAGCAGGGCCCAGTAGAAGAAACTCCCGGGCAGGATGCTCGCGTAGATGTAGGGGTGTCGGCGTCCGAGCCTCGAGCGCGTGTAGTCCGAGAAGTAGCCGATCAGCGGGTCGGTGATGCCATCGACCACGAGCGCCAACGCGAGGGCCAGACTGACGAGCCAAGCGTCGAGCCCGAGCACGGCGTTGTAATAGTAAAAGATCGGGGCGCCGAGCAGGTTGTTCTTGATCGCCGGGGAGATTGAGCCGACGCCATAGAATACGAGCGTCGAGAGCCTCGCCTTGGCCGCCAAATCTCGAGCCCTCCGACGCGAGGGCTTGAGACCTCGACGGGTCGATTCTAGGACTTCAGGATTCCGCTGTCCCGAGCGGGCGAAACCAAGGCCGCGCTCGTGTGGGTCGCGCCGAGAGACCGCGCGAGCGCCACCACCATGGCAATCGCGAAGATCCCCGCGAGCACGTGCAGCGAAGAGGCCAGGCCCTCGCAGGCGCCGAGCCAACCCGCGCGCCCGAGCAACCAGTGCCAGTCGTGGATCTCGCCTCCGACGAGCGGGAGCTTCATGTCGCGCGCGTCGGCCATGTAGTGGGCGACGTACATCACGCTTTCCGCGAGCCAGACCCCGCAGACCAGCGCGGAAGAGCGCTGTCCCTGCCGGGCGAAGTAGAACATGCAGGCGAGCGGAAAGAAGAGTTGGCCGAGGGTCCCGCCTAGGATTCCGAACGTTGTGCCGAAGGGCGCCAGGAACACGTGGCCAGCTTCGTGGAACGCCAAGTTCACGTAGTCGAGGAAGTGAAAGTCGTAGGCGAAGACCAGCCAGGCGACGTAGCCAGCCAGCGGAACCCAGAGGAAGCGGGCGAACTCCATCCCGACGCTATCGGCCAACCCGGGCCCGAACCGAAGTCGGCGCGTCGCGTCGGCTCGGACACGCTGCCCTAGGGCGGAATCGAGGCCGACGCCCGGCGCCGCGACGCTCTGATACGATGAGCGCCCGATCACCGCGCTGCGGCGACATGAAGATCAATCCACCCGTATTCATTACCTCAGTAGTGCTGGTGCTGGCCTTCCTGGCCTTCGGCACCTTCCTCGAGGAAGCCGCGGCCCGCGCCTTCCCGGCGGCCGTCGACTTCTGCGCCGACAACTTCGGCTGGTTCTACGTCCTGGCGATCAACTTCTTCTTCGTCTTCTCGCTCGGCATCGCGGCTTCACGCTTTGGAACGATCCGCCTGGGCGACGACGATGCGCGTCCCGAGTTCAGCCGGGCCAGTTGGTTCGCGATGCTCTTCAGCGCGGGCATGGGGATCGGGCTGCTCTTCTACTCCATCGCGGAACCGATCCTCCACTACGCGAACCCTCCCGTAGGCGAGGGACTCAGTGCCGACTCCGCCCGGGAGGCACTGCCCATCACCTTTTTTCACTGGGGCCTGCACGCGTGGTCGGTCTACGTCGCCACCGGACTCGCGCTCGCCTACTTCGCGTACCGGAAGGGGCTTCCGCTCGCGCTGCGCTCGGTGTTCGAGCCACTCCTCGGGGACCGGATTCACGGCGTCGCGGGGCACGCGATCGACATCCTGGCCGTGCTCGGCACCGTGTTCGGGCTCGCGACCTCGCTGGGGCTCGGCGCGATTCAGATCTCTACCGGGCTCGAGTTCCTGTTCGGCATCGAGGCGAACGAGCAGACGCAACTCGCGATCGTCGGAATCGTCACCCTCGCGGCGACCGCTTCGCTGGTAAGCGGCGTCAACCACGGCATCCGTCGGCTCAGCGAATTGAACCTGGTTCTCGCAAGCCTGCTGCTGCTCTTTGTCTTCGCGGTCGGCCCGACCGCCTTCATCGTCCACTCCTTCTTTGCCGATCTCGGAAGCTACGCGCGGGACTTCGTCACCCGTTCCTTCTCGGCTGGACTGTTCGGGGTCACGGAGTGGGAAAAGGCCTGGACGCTGTTCTACTGGGCGTGGTGGATGGCCTGGGCACCATTCGTGGGCCTGTTCATCGCGAGAATCTCGAGAGGACGCACGATCCGCGAGTTCGTGGTGGGCGTGCTCCTGGTCCCGACGCTGGCCACCTTCGTGTGGCTCTCGGTCTTCGGAGACACCGCGCTCTACCTCGAACTCGTCGCCGGGGTCGACGTCTCGGGTGCGGTCTCGCGGAGCGTCTCGACCGCCATCTACGTGGTGCTCGAACAACTCCCGCTCGCGGCTCCGGCCTCGCTGCTGGCCGTCGTCGTGGTCGGCGTCTTCTTCGTGACCTCGTCGGACTCGGGGTCCTACGTGGTCGACATGCTGACCTCGGGTGGCCTGCCCGATCCCCCGGTCTGGCAACGCATCTTCTGGGCCACGACCGAAGGCGCGGTGGCCGCGGTGCTGCTGGTGGCCGTCGGCAGCGGCGGACTGGTCGCGCTCCAGGCGGCCGTGATCTTGCTCGGCGCCCCATTCTCGCTGCTGCTGGTGGCAATGTGCGTGAGCCTGGGACTCGCGCTGCGGAGCGACCGGGGGCGCGAGCCCGCTCCGGGCCCGCCCGGTCCGGATTGAGGATGGTGACCCCAGCGGGATTCGAACCCGCGTTGCCGGGATGAAAGCCCGGTGTCCTAGGCCTGACTAGACGATGGGGTCACTCCGCAGGGATATAGCCGCATGGCCTGCCCTCTGCAACGGCCCGCCCTCGGAGCGCACGGGTGGTAACCTGTCCGGCGAGGAGACCCGCTGATGCCCGGAATCGATCCGGAGCTGCTGCCCGAAAAGGCCTTGACGCAGATGGGGCTCTCGCGCGAAGAGTTCCGCGAAGTCGCGCGCCGGATGGAAGAACGCGAGCGCAAGAGCCCGCCCGTGGGCGGCCTCGCGCCGGATTTCGAACTCGCAGCGCTCTCCGCGACCGGAGAGCCCACGGGCGAGACCGTGCGCCTCGCCGAGCACCTGGAGCGCCCGGTCGCCCTGGTCTTCGGCTCCTACACCTGACCGCCGTTCCGGCTTCAGGCGGGTCGTCTGAACGAACTCTACCAACGCTACCGGGACCGCATGCAGTTCTGGTGCGTCTACATCCAGGAGGCCCACCCCGAGGACGGTTGGCAGCTGCCCATGAACGTAGACGCGGATATCGTCTTCAAACAACCCGTCACCGATGGCGAACGAGCCGAGGTCGCCCGATCTTGCATGCTGGGGCTGAAACTCGAGATGCCGATGTTGCTCGACGAGATCTCTAACTCCGTCGACGAGGCCTATTCGGCACTCCCCGACCGACTCTACGTGCTCGAAGCCGGCGGCCGGATCGCCTGGCGCAGCGAGCAGGGTCCCTGGGGATTCGACATCTCCGCCTTCGAGACAGCGATCTGCGAGCAAGTCGGCGAGCCGGCCTGAAGCCTCAGCGGCGCAACTCGATGCAGCGGCTGCAGAGGTAGATCCCGGCGAGTCCGGACTCCAGAAGACCCGCAAACCCGCGGTCGCCCGAGCGCAGCGGCCGGTCGCAGTCCGCGCACGACTGCGCCCCGTTCAGGATCAGGGGCTGCCACCCGAGCACCTCTGGATACGAGGCGCGCCCAGACTCGACTTCGGGAGCGGCCTCGGCTTCGGGCACGGCCTGGGGGGCAGCAGCGGGCTCGGGCGCGGCCCTGCGCCCCTCCGCCTCGGCTTCCCAGGTTTCGATCTCGGCCTCTTCCGGCCCGCGCCGCTCGCCGCGGCGGCGCCCGCTCCGCGCTCGGGCCCGGGCGCGGTCGAAGTCGCCGGGCAGGCCGTCCACCAGATCTCCGACGCTGTCCGTCACGTTCTCGACGACCTCGAAGATGTCCTCGAGCACGTTTCGGACCAGGTTCGAGACGGGTACGCGCAACTCGTCGGCCGCATCGCGGATCGCCTCGTCCAGGTCTTCCGACACGCGAGTGTGCAGCACCCGCGCCTTGCGGCGCTCGGAATGCCGCTCGCGGGAGCGCCCGCGCCTGCGTTCTGTCCGCCTCGCCTGCCGCTCCGACTGCCGCTGCCGGCGCGCCTCTTCCCATCGATCAAAGCCTTCTTTGTCCATGACGGAGACCGTAATACATTGTGATACAAATGCAACACAATCCGACACAGACAAGAAGCCGTTTTATTTCAATGAGTTATAGAAGCACCTCGGAAAACACCTGCGGGTCGAAGCCCACCAACAGGGTCTTGCCGACTCGGAGCGTGGGGGAGCGGAGGTTTCCCGTGGGTCCGAGCATCGCGGCCACGACGTCGGCCGTGGCCTTGCCGCCCGCGAAGCGCGTCACCTTCTTGCCCTTGGCCGCAATCACGCGCGAGGCCTCGCGCACGAGCTTCGCGGCGTCCGACTTACCGAGCTTACGGCTCGCGGGCACGACTTCCCGGGGTTCGATTCCGTTCGTCTCCAGAAACTTGGAGACCTTCCCGCAGGTCGTTCAGCCCTTGCGGTGGTAGTACCAGTCCACGCGCTTCGCCATGCGTTTCCTCCTGCTGGCCGCTTCCCGGCCAGTCTAGCTCGCTTCCTCTGCGCTCGGGGTGCGAATTCGGTCGATCAGTGCCTGCGTCGAGGCAGGCGGCGGCGGCGTAAAGCGGCTCACGCCCAGCGTCACGGCAAAGTTCACGAGCATGCCGATGGTACCGATGCCCTCGGGGCTGATCCCGAACAGCCAGTCCTCGGCCCCGCTGCCGGGCGAGATGAAGCGGAAGTAGACGATGTAGCCCGCCGTGAAGCCGATGCCGCTGAGCATGCCCGCGATCGCACCCTGCTTGGTGGTTCCGCGATAGAACACGCCGAGCAGCAGTACCGGAAAGAAGCTCGCAGCCGCGAGTCCGAACGCAAAGGCCACCACTTGCGCGACGAAGCCGGGCGGGTAGATGCCGAAGATGCCGGCCACGACGACGGCGAAGGCGGCCGCGATCCGCGCCAGCCGAAGCTCGGTCTCGTCGTTCATTCCCTTCCACAGCATCGACTTGAACAGGTCGTGAGAGATCGACGACGAGATCACGAGCAATAACCCGGCTGCCGTCGAGAGCGCGGCGGCCAGACCCCCGGCCGCGACGAGGGCCACGACCCAGGCGGGGAGTTCCGCAATTTCCGGGTTGGCGAGCACCATGATGTCTCTATCAACTTCCAGCTCGTTCTTCGGGTGAGCCTCCCCCAGGTACTGAATCCGTCCGTCGCCGTTCTTGTCCGCGAAGCCGATCAGACCCGTCGTCTCCCAGTTCTTGAACCACTCCGGGGCATCGGCGTAGGGCTTGTCGTGTAGCGTCTCGATCATGTTGACACGCGCGAAGGCCGCGACCGCGGGCGCGGTGGTGTAGAGCAACCCGATGAAGACCAGCGCCCACATCGCGCTCCAGCGCGCGGCGCGCGCGGTGGGCACCGTGTAGAAGCGGATCAGCACGTGTGGCAGCCCGGCGGTGCCCACCATCAACGCCATCGTGATCGCGAGCACGTCGACCATGCTCTTTTTGCCCGGTACCCAGGCGCCCGTGTATTCGGGCAGGCCAAGGTCGCGGTGGATCGCGTCCAGCGCCTTGAGCAGCGCCATCCCGGCGCGTTCTCCCTCGACCAGCGTGCCTCCAAGGCCGAGTTGCGGGATCGGATTACCCGTGAGCTTCCACGAGATCGCGGCCGCCGGGACCAGGTAGGCGACGATCAGCACGCAGTACTGGGCGACCTGCGTGTAGGTGATCCCGCGCATCCCGCCCATCACAGCGTAGAGGAACACGATCACGACCCCGATCAGCACCCCGACGTTGACGTCGACCTCGAGAAAACGCGAAAAGACGATGCCGACGCCCCGCATCTGTCCCGCGACGTAGGTGAAAGAGATGAAGATCGCGCAGAACACGGCGACAGCGCGCGCGGTCTGAGAGTCGTAGCGGTCGCCCACGAATTCGGGCACCGTGAAGCGCCCGAACTTTCGCAGGTAGGGCGCAAGCAAAAGGGCCAGCAGCACGTAACCGCCGGTCCAGCCCATCAGGTAGATGGCGCCCGTGTAGCCCATGAACGAGATCAGGCCCGCCATCGAGATGAACGACGCCGCGCTCATCCAGTCGGCGCCCGTGGCCATGCCGTTTGCCAGGGGCGAGATTCCGCGCCCGGCCACGTAGAAGCCCGAGGTCGACCCCACTCGGCTCCACACCGCGATCGCGATGTAGAGCGCAAAGCTCAGGGCGACGATCAGGTAGGTCCAGGCCTGGATGCTCACGACTCCCGCCCGACCCGCCCCTGCGCGGCGGTGTAACGACGATCGACCCGGTCCATCCAGACCGCGTAGACCAGGATCAACACAATGAAGACGTAGATCGAGCCCTGCTGAGCGAACCAGAAGCCGAGCGGAAAGCCTCCGAGCGCGATCGCATTCAGGGGCTCGACCAGAATGATCCCGAGCACGAACGACGCAACGAACCAGATCGAAAGCAACAGGGCCATGATTCGCAGGTTCGTGCGCCAGTAATTCGAGGAAATTGCCTCGGAGACCGCTCCGCGCTCCTGGTCCTCCACTGGCGATCCCTCCCCTGCCCGAACGGCCTCTGGCGGCCCGAATTTAACTCCGCGGCGGGGGCCGCCGTCAAATCCGCGGGCCAGATCTCCAGTCCGCTAGAAGAGCAGGTGGTGGTACCAGCGCAGTACGATCGCGACTGCGGCCCCGATCACGACCGCGACCGGGGAAAGTTCGCGAAGACCCCGCAGCGTCTCGCGGCCCGTGAACGGGAGGAAGGGCGTCTTCGCACAGAACTCGCGGTAGCCGTCGAGGCTTTCGCGCTTGCGCAAGTCCTGGTGCCAGGATCCGAGCACGGCGAAGATCGGGAAGCCCGCAAAGAACGCGACGTCGGTCGCATAGCCGTTCACGACGAGATGCAGCAGTCCGAAGAGACCGAGCCCCATGAAGAGTCCGTGGCGCGTCAGCCTGTGCACACCCCGGAGCGCGACATTGTCGGGGGCCGCGATCGACACCGGGCTCGGCGTCATCAGCGCCGCCACCATAAGCACGAACGCGACCGTCATACCCAGGTAGATCACCCAGCGGAGCACCGGGCCCAGCGCAGCGGCCCAGAGCAGAGCGCCCCCGTGCTTGTTCGCAAAATAGACCCAGACCAGCGGCACGAAGGTAGCGAACGAAACCAGCGAATAGCCGGCCAGGAAGCCGGCCTCGCCGAGCGCACGCACGAGTCCCGGGCGCAAGCGGGAACTCGACAGCAGCATGTGGGTCCCGGCAAACGCGACCCAGAGCATCACGATCCAGGCTGTGGCGTCCATGGCCCCCCTCCGCCGGAAGTATACGCCCCCGGGAACTCGGATTTGGGACCCTGCGCGGGCACTCGGAGGTCGCCCCGGGCACGGTCTCGAGTCCCGCCCGACCGCCCCGCTGTGGTACTACTCCGGCTCATGCGAGCGATGAAGGGGTGCCCGCTCCGCTCTTTTTCGGGGCGTCGCGGCGGGCCGTGATCTCGCTGCTCGGGTCAGATGTGGGACGCGGGCACGCGTTCTACCTGGATGGCCTCGAACGCGAGCTGCGGCGGATCGCGCCGCATCGGGTCGCGGAACGGGCCAGCGTCTTCGCGATCGCGCAGGGCCTGGGGGGGCTGGGCTGGAAGAGCATCCGGGCCGCCTACCATGCGGCTGGACTCGGCGGCCCGGCGCCCGCGCTCTACGCCTGGCTGCGTGGCCGAAGCGATTACAATTCCGATTCGCCGATGCTGCGGGTGCTCGGGCGCGACCTCAGGCGCTGGGCGGATGCATTCGAGATCGTAGTGGTCGACCATCCCACGCTCGTCGGCGCGCTGGGGGATCGGACCGGGCTCTGGTATCTCCACGGCGAGGCGACGGCTCCACCCGAAACCCTGGTCACCCGGGCGGCCCGCATTCTGGTACCGACCGGGGGCGTGGCGCGAGCGTTCCTACAGGCTGGCGTGGACGCTGCACGCGTCTCGGTCACGGGCCTGTGTGTGGACCCGGCACTGCTTCCGAACCAGCGCGCCCACACCCAGCAGCGCCGGACCCGGATCGCGTCCGGCGCGCCGCTCAGCGTGGCCTTCTTCAGTTCGGGCTCCGAACCGAGAGCCCACGTCTCGACACTGGTCGCCGGGGCGGCGGCGCTCGCACGATCGCGTCACCGGGCACTGGTATTCGCGTCCCAGGGCGGGCGGCTCGAGCGCGCGGTTCGGCGGCTGTCGGCGCCTTTGCCGGAACTGGTTTCGTTCGGCAGCCGGAAGCAACTCGACGCGCTCACGGCCGAGCACTTTCCGAGCCTGGACCTGATCCTGTCTCCACCGCACGAGCGCGCCAACTGGTCGCTCGCGCTCGGGATCCCGTGCCTGCTCGTGGGCCCCGACATCGGCCCCTTCGCACCGCGCAACCGTGCGCTGTTGCTCGAGGCAGGCGTCGCGGAGGAACTCGGATCGCGGCGGGACGCGCGCGAACTGCCCGAACGCATCGACGAACTGCGCGCAAGAGGAACTCTGTTGGCGATGTCGGAACGCGGCAGCGTGGCCGAGTTTCGAGGCTTCGAACGCGCCGCCGAACTTCTGATCGAGGAGAGCGACGCCCGTCGCTGAACTCACGTGCCGGGCGTCCTGGCGCGACCCGGACCGGCCGCTCGGCCTTCGCGGAAGGACCGGCCCTAGGCCTGTTCGGGAGCCGCGCCCGAGCCCTGCTTCTCGGCCGCGAGTCGCCGGCGCACGATCTCGGAGGCCTCGAGCAGCGTGGAGCGCCTCGGCCCCTCCCCGCTCAGCTCGGCGAGTTCCTCGAGCTCCTCCTCGGTAAATCCAGCCTCCTTGCGTTCTTCCCACGCGATCCGGAGCGAAGCGTCCTCGCGGTTGGAGCGCGAGCCCCCGAACGAGAAGCGCTGATCGACCTCGCGCTGGAAGTCGCGCGCGCGCTTCGCGAGTTCCGGGTCGTTCTGCGTAAGCGCCTTGACCCAGTCACTCCCGAAGCGGACGTGCGTCAGTTCATCGGCCAGCACGTAGTCGACGGCCTGCTCCGTCACCGGGTCCTCGGCCTTCTTCGAATAATCGATCAGGTTTCGAAAGGCGTCGCACGCGAGCCCTTCGAGTCCGCGGTTCACGCCCGCGACCCGCAGCGCAGGGTCGTCGGCACAGCAGGTCTCGAACAAGAAGGTGCTCTCCGGGAACATGCCGACCTCGCCGCCCTCCTTCTCGAGCAGCTTCTCGTAGATCTGAACGTGCCGGGCCTCATCCCAGCACTGGCGCGCCATGTTGAGCTTGAATTCCCACGGGGCGTCCGGGAAGTCCCAGAGGGTCCGGGCCGCACCCTCGAGCGCCTGGAGTTCGCCCACCAGGATGCCGTGCAGCCGGAGCTTCATCCGAAAGTTCGAATCGGGCTGCCCGGGCTCCGAAGGTGTGAACTGCTGGAAAATGAACCCCGGCCCCATCAGGCGATAGGCCTCTTCGAACGGGGTTCCCTTGACCCGTTCCTCGAGCGCGGGCGCCATCTGCTCGAGCATCGCAACCACGGTATCGACATCGTCGGGCAGGTTTCTCATCTGCCCGCCCTGGTTGTTGTTGCGGACGAATCTGCGATCCCGGGCCAACTCGGTATGGTCGATGAAGCGCTTCATGTCCCGAGTCTACCAGGGGCCGGGACGCTCCGGAAGGTTCCCGGCCACCGCTTCAACATTCCGCGGTCAGGCCGATGCTCGTGTCAAAGTTCTGCAACCCCGGCCTCAGCACCTTCCGAAGCGCGGCTGGCCCGATACCCTCCAGTCATCGGAACAGCGCTTCCGGCGGAGGTCAGATTCCGTGCAGGACCCGGCACATGCAGCGCCCTACAGCGACTACGAAGAACGCGTCCACACCCTCATGCACGGTGCCGGGCTGGGGCTCAGCCTGGTGGGCGGGGTGTGGCTCGTGGCGCTCGCGAGCAAGCGAGACGACACAGGTCTCGTGATCGGCTGCGCCGTATTCGGCGTGTCCCTGATCCTGCTCTACGGAGCATCGACCTTCTATCACGGGCTTCGACGTGGGCGTGCGAAGCGCTTCCTCCAAAAGCTGGATCACGCGTCGATTTTCTTGCTGATCGCCGGAACCTATACGCCGGTCGCGCTGGTGAGTCTCCGCGGCAGCACCGGCGAGATCCTGCTCGTCACGATCTGGAGTCTCGCGATAATCGGAATCGGGTTGCAGGTCATGCTCCCAGCCTACGCGAAGCACATCTCCGTCCCGCTTTACCTCGGCATGGGATGGATCGCCGTCATCGTCCTGGACCCGTTGGTACAGGCCATTCCGCCGGGCGGCATCGCGCTCCTGGTCGCGGGCGGCCTCGCCTACACGGTCGGGGTGGTGTTCTACGCCTGGCGCAGCCTACCGTTCAACCACGCGGTCTGGCACGGCTTCGTTCTCGTCGGAAGCGGGTGCCACTTCTGGTGCGTGCTGGCCTACGTCATCCCGGCCGCGGCCGCCTGACCGCGACTGAGCAGGCAATCTCGAGAGGCTCCGAAATCGGATCGCGCCGGGCTTCTCCCGGAACTCTGAGTCAGTCCTTCGGCAACCCGAGAATGCGCTCAGCGATGATGTTCTTCTGAATGTTTGGCGTTCCGCCCCCGATCACGACCTCGGGCCAGGAGAGCGCCGTACCCTGCCAGCGGCCTTCGTCAACACTCTCCTCCGAACCCTTCACGTAAGGAGATGCGCCGCCCTGGAGTTCCAGCGCGAACTCTCCGAACTCCACCTCGAGTTCGGCGCGGTGGAGTTTGTTGATCGACGTCTCGCTGCCGAGCGGATCTCCCTTCAGTTGCTTGGTCAGGAAGCGCATGCCGTTGAAGCGCATCGCCTCGACCCGGGTCTCGAGACGCGCGATGCGGCGGCGCACGCCGGCGTCTTCGAGCACGGCACGGCCGTTCTTTCGGCACGAGCGCGCGAGTTCCTTGAGTTGTTCCACGCGCCGCTGCAATCCCTCGACCTCGGCAATGCTCGAGCGTTCGCTGGCCAGTGCAGAAATCGTCACCTGCCAGCCCTGCCCGTCCTTTCCGAGCCGGTTCTCGACCGGGACGCGCACGTCATTGAAGAACACCTCGGCGAAGAACGAGCTCCCGGCCATGGTCTTGATCGGCCGCACCTCGATGCCGGGCGAGTTCATCTCGACCAGCAGGCAGGTGATTCCGTCGTGCTTTGCGTCTACCTGGGGCTCGGTCCGCACCAGCAGAATGATCCACTTCGCAAAGGGTGCCAGGGTCGTCCAGATCTTCTGCCCGTTGACCACGTACTCGTCGCCGTCTCGAACGCCCTTGCACTGAAGCGATGCCAGGTCACTGCCCGAGCCCGGCTCCGAATAGCCCGTGCACCACTGATACTTGGAGTCGAGGATGTCCGGGATGAAGCGCTGCTTCTGCGTCTCGGTCCCGTACTGAACGATCGCGGGCCCGACCCAGGCCAGGCCCATGAAGCAACTGCCAAGCGGCGGTGCCTTCCGCTTGGCCATCTCCTCCTTGAGGATCACCTGCTGCATGATCGAGCCACCGCCGCCGCCGACCTCTTCGGGCCACGAAAAACCGACCCAGCGCTTCTCGCGGACCTTGCGCAACCACTCGCTCCCGTCGGTGACGGGCAGGTTCTCGTCCAGGAAGGCTCGAACCTCGTCGCGAAACGCCTCTTCCTCGGTCGTCAATTGAAAATCCATTACAGACCTCCGAGCGCGGCGACGCGCTCGTAGTGCCAGTCGGCATCCCCGAACGCGGGGCGCGCCCACTTGGAGCGCTTCAAATAGAGCTGTATGTCGTATTCGTCCGTGAAGCCGACCGCGCCGTGGAGTTGTACGCCGTCGACGCCGATCCGGGCGAAGGCCTCGCTCGCGTAGGCCTTGGCCATCGACGCGTAGCGCGGGACCTCCTCGGGCGCTTCCTCGAGCGCCCAGGCCGCGTAGTAGAGCAGCGACTTGTAAGACTCGATGTCGACGTGCATTTCGGCAAGCGGGTGCTTCACACCCTGGAAACGTCCGATCACGGAATCGAACTGCGTGCGCTCCTTGGCATACTCGGTGGTGATCCGGTGAGCCTCTTCCGCGGCCCCGATCATCTCGGCCGTCATCGCGATTGCACCGCGGTCGAGGAGTCGCGCGACGACGGGTTCCGCAGTTCCAGACTCGCCAAGCAGTGCCGCCTCGGAAACCTGGACGTCGGCAAGCGAGAGGGTGCCGAGCCGCTTGCTGGTATCGAGCGTGGGGAGATTGCGGCCTGAGACACCGCCGATTTCGGAGTCCAGTAGCGCGAGCGAGAGGCCCGCTTCGGATCTGAACGCCACCACGAAGAGCCCCGCCGATCCGGCGTCGTGGACGAAGCGCTTCTCGCCCCGAAGCATGAATCCGCCGTCCTGGGCCCGGCCCTCGAGCGAGATCGCGCCCGGGTCGGGGTCGTTTTGGTCGAAGAGCGCGAGCGTGCCGATTGAGGATCCCTCCGCCACCCGGGGCAGCCAGCGCTGCTTCTGTTCCGCGCTCCCGGCATCCAGGATCGCGGCCGCCGCGAGCGCGGTCGACCCAAGCGGCGCGGGAAACAGCGAGCGCCCCGCCTCCTCCAGCAAGATCACCAGGTCGACCCAACTGAGCCCGGCGCCTCCGTAGGCCTCAGGGATCGCGAGCCCGGTCCAGCCGAGTTCGGCGATCTGCTTCCAGAGTTCGGGCGAGTAACCCAGGTCCGTCTCGCCCAGCCTGCGCACTTCTTCGAGCGGAACGCTTTCGTTCAGGAACTTCCGCACCTCGTCCCGCAGTAGCTCCTGCTCGTCGCTAAATCCGAAATTCATCCCTTCGGTACTCCCTTCGGCTCCGAACCGCTGCATTGTACTGCACAACGCCTATCCGGGATTCCGGAAACGTGGGAGACTCCGGCCGGCGCGGGTCTAGAGAAATCGGACGCCAAGAGTCGATCACGACTGCCGCGCGAGCCAAGCGAGAGGAGAGCAGCACATGGACCTCGGCATCCGGGGACGCACGGCTGCAGTCGCGGCCGCATCTCGAGGCCTCGGTTTCGCCACCGCGCAGGCGCTGGCCCGTGAGGGAGTCCGGGTCGCAATCTGCGGCCGCGATCCGGGCGCCATCGATGCAGCGGCGGCCCGCATCGGTGACGGAGCGGTGGGAATTGCATGCGACGTGAGCACTCCCGAAGGCGCCAAGCGTTTCGTCGAGCAGGCACATGCGGCGCTCGGAGCACTCGACATCCTCGTCACGAACTGCGGCGGTCCTCCACCCGGTGCCGCCGGAAACGCGGACCCAAAGTCGCTGGAGCTCGCGATCCAAGCCAACCTGCTCTCCATGGTCACGATGATCCACGCGGCACTTCCCGAGATGCGTGAACGGAACTGGGGACGCATACTCGCAATCACCTCGCAGACTGCGCGCGAGCCGATGCCCTTCATGGTGAACTCGAACACCGCTCGCGCAGGACTCACGGCGTTTCTCAAAACCCTGTCCCGCGAGGTCGCGGCCGACGGCGTCACCGTGAACTCGATCCTGCCGGGCGGCCACGATACCGAGCGCGTGCGCGAACTCGGAGGACCGGCCATCGACTCACTCGTGACACGGAGCCCGGTTGGACGCCTCGGCGAGGCAGAGGAGTTCGGCCACGTCGCCGCTTTTCTGTGTTCGCGCTGGACCTCGAACCTGACCGGCACCACGCTCACGGTCGACGGGGGCTCGAGCCAGGGCCTGTTCTGAACACACGCCCGAGATGCACCTCCCGAAGGAGGAGGCGGACCTCAGTCGTCGTGGTCGATCCGGATCTCTCGCGTCGGCGGGAAGACCAGATCCCGGAAGCTAGCTCCGTCTACACACCTTTGCGCTTCCCGAAGGTTGATCATCCACACTGCCTCCCGCGGAGAGGTCGGGGCGTAGATCAGCGATAGCGCAGTATCGGTCAGCGAGTTGCTCAGGATCACCCGCCCGACGATCGAATCGCATACCCGTCCCGCCAGGGAAATCCTGTCGGCCAGCTGCGGATGTGCCCCGGTGCTCGCACCCGAGAGTACAACTTCACCCACCGATGAGATCATGAGCAGACTCTGATCCTTGTTCCGAACACCAAGCCAGCGCGCTGATCGAGGCGGCTTCGCTCGGCCGACCACCGGAGTCGCACTCTGGGCGGGGTCTCCAGAGTCGTCTACATTGCGCCCCTGATGGAAGGTACAAGAGGCAGGGTCGTCGCCGTAATTCCGGCGCGTTGGGCAAGCGAACGCTTTCCGGGCAAAGTGCTCGTGGATCTCTGCGGGAAGCCCATGGTCCAGTGGGTACACGAACGGGTCAGCCGGGCATCGCGAGTCGCAGAGGTCTGGGTCGCGACCGAAGACGAACGCGTCGCACGCTGCGTGGAAGGCTTCGGAGGCCGGGTCGCGCTCACCTCTCCGAGCCACGCGACAGGCACGGACCGGGTCGCGGAGGCGATCCAGGGCCTCGACGCGAACTGGATCCTCAACGTCCAGGGCGACGAACCGCTGGTTCCAGCCGGGGAACTGGATCGGCTGGTCGAGGCCATGGTCGCCGACCCCGAACTCGAGATGGCAACCCTGGCCGTACCGATCGCGGCGGAGGACCCGGCCTTCGGAGACCCCGACGTCGTCAAGGTCGCGGCGCGCGCCGACGGAAGTGCCCTTTACTTCAGCCGTTCTCCGATCCCATTCGCGCGCGGCGAGCGCCCCGACGGGGCCCGGCCTCTGCGCCACTGGGGCATCTACGCGTTTCGCCGGGATTACCTGGAGCGCTTCGTTACACTTCCCCGGAGCCCCCTGGAGTGCAGCGAGAACCTGGAGCAGCTGCGAGCTCTCGAGGACGGGGCGAGGATCCGCGTGATCCAGAGCAGCGAACAGTCCCTCTCGGTAGACCGGCCGCGGGATGCCGAACGCGTCGCTGTGCTGATGAAGGAACTGGGAGTGGCCAAGTGAGTTCTCGAAGCTTCGAAATCGGGCGCGGCGTCACCGTCGGAGGGGACGCACCGCTTCTGGTGGCGGGCCCCTGCGTGATCGAGAGCGAGCGACTCTGCCTCGAGATCGGACAGCGTCTCAAGAAGACCTGCGCCGAACTCGGCATCCAGTACGTGTTCAAGGCCTCCTGGGACAAGGCCAACCGCACCAGCCTCACCTCCTTCCGCGGACCCGGGCTGGACAAGGGCTGCCGGATCCTGGAGTCGGTGGCCCGAACCCTCGAGGTACCGATCCTGACCGACGTACACGAGGTTCACCAGGTCGAAAGCGTCGCGCGCGTGGCGGACGTGATTCAGATCCCGGCGCTGCTATGCCGTCAGACGGACCTGCTGGTGGAAGCGGGCCGCACGGGACGAACCGTCAACATCAAGAAGGGTCAGTTCCTGGCGCCGGAACAGATGCGCGGCCCGATCGACAAGGTGACGAGCACCGGCAACGAGCGGGTGCTAATCACGGAACGCGGGACCACCTTCGGATACGGGGCGCTGGTGGTAGACATGTTGGGACTCGCGAAGATGCGCGAATTCGGCGTACCGATCATATTCGACGCGACGCACGCGGTGCAGCAGCCCGGAGAGGAAGAGACGGGGGGCGAGCGAGACCTTGCAGCATCCCTGATGCGTTCGGCCGCCGCAGTCGGGGTGGATGGTTTCTTCGCCGAGACCCATCCGGACCCGGATTCGGCGCTTTCCGACGGCGCGACTTCGATTCCTCTCGACGAGATGCACGCCCTGCTCGAGAGCGCAAAGGAGATTCATGACCTGGTGGGAGCGCGCAGCGCAGATCCGGGGCATCGTTCTCGACGTTGACGGCGTCATGACGGATGGCAGCGTCGCGTTCGGACCCGACGGCGCCACCTTCAAGCGCTTCGACGTCCGCGACGGCCAGGCCATCCGAATGGCACGCAACTCGGGGCTCAAGGTCGGCCTGATCTCGGGGCGCTCAGACGCGGGCACGCTTCGGCGCGCGGAGGAACTCGAGCTCGACTTTGCGCACACCGGAGCTTCTGAAAAGCTCGCGGGGCTTCGCAAGATCCTCGACGAGCAGGGTCTCGAGGCTGCCGAGTGCCTCTACGTCGGGGACGACCTTCCCGACGTTCCCGCTATGCGCGAGGCCGGGATCGGCGTCGCGGTCGGCGATGCTCTCCCGGAAGTCCGTGAACACGCCGACCTGGTCCTGGAGGCACGCGGGGGCCACGGAGCGGTGCGCGAGGCCATCATGCGGTTGATGGAGGCCCAGGGAACCTGGAAGGCCGCAGCCGGCCGCTACCTCGACCCGGAGTGATCCGGCCCTCTGCCGCGGACTGTCCGGCTCGGCAGAGGCCCCGCGAAGCTGTCGCCTTGGGACTTCGGGATCAGTACGCGAACGAGACACCGGCGAGCACTCGGTGGAGGCGGTAGTCCCGATAGGTGCTCCCCGTTTCGCGATTGGACTCGCGGTCGGCGAAGTCGTAGCGCGCAAACCAAGAGATGTTCTTGGAGACTCGGTAGCGAGCGAACACGGCGGCCCGAAACCGGTCGTACTCTAGCTTCGCGTCGTCTGCATCCTCGTCGTCAGCCTCTCGACCGTCGTACAGTCGGTGCGCGAAGGATCCCATCAGGGCGAGGGTCAGCGCCTTCGTGGGATTGAGCGTCATCTCCAGCTTCACGCGCTGGTCGGTGTAGGTCTCGTAGCCCTCGAACTGGTCTGCCTTGTGCCTGAGGCGATACCCCAGCGTAAAGCCCAGTGACTTGCTCGGACTCCAGGCGAGTTCTGCCCTTGCATGGTGGTAGTGGTGCTTCTCTTCGGGGTTGATCGCCAGGGAACTTCCATCGGCGGAACTTGCGCTGTCTTCGTCATAGGTACGGACACTGAATCCATAACGGCCGATGGCCTTGATCGAAGAGCTGAGCTTCGTCTGGAATGAAATCTCGGGGCCGTACGCCCACCAATCCAGGGATTCGCTGTTACTCTGTTCCGTGTAGTCCTTCAGCTCTACGGGAACCGCGAGCCTGAGCTTCGCATTCTTCCACAGACGCATCGAGACAGAGGGCGCGGTGCGGTAGTCGAAGTACTCGTAGTTCTTCGACAGCTCGCCCCCGAACTGGTCGAACTCGTTGTCATTCTGGTGCTCCACGCGAGCGGACCAGCCAAGACGAAACCGGTCAGAGAGCTTCCATCGGTAACGCGCCTTGACCTGCTGCATGTACTCGGAGATGTCGTTCGTCTCCAGGTAGGGCGATCCGGTCGCCGTTGCCGAGAGCTTGAGACGGTCCCCGTCGCTGAACCAGCGGAGACCCTGCGCGCGCACTCCGAGCTGGCCGAGGCCGGAACCGGTCTCGTTGCTCGGACTTTCGTAGATGTTCGAGTCGTATCCGGCCGCGAAGGAGCCGAGCAAGGTCCAGGCCCAGTCGCCTTCCCGCGCCTCCCGCCGCTTCTCGCGCGCGAGCTGGGGAGAGGGATCGAGATGACTGAGGGAACGATCGACGTAGCGCTCGTCTTCTGCACGTTCCTGGGCCTGTGAACCAGGCGCAAGCATCAGCAACAACAACAGCAACCGCCAAAACAGGCTTCCGAAAAGGCGCATCCGGGTCTCCTCTTTCTGCTGATCTTCGTTAGTAGAGCCAGGGATCGACCCGAGAAGGGTCGCAACTACCTCAAGGATCGCGATGGGAATCGGTCTCAAGCAACCGGAAGTTGAGCGGTTACAAGACGCATAACTTGCGCGATCAACTCGATTTAGGGCGCCTCAAGGTCCCGGCGGAGGATGCCGAAGCTGTTCCGATCACTCATAGAAACGCGGAGCCTGTCCAC